>LFSN01000067.1:985-35626 GCA_001513125.1 Clostridia bacterium DTU030 | reverse complement strand
CTCTATTTCAACACCCCTGTAGTAATACTGGAGGATTTCCCGGAAAGACCGCCCCTCCTTGGCCATGCCATTGGCCCCGTACTGGCAGAGGCCCACCCCGTGGCCATAGCCAAGGGTGGTAAAAACTAAATTCTCCCCCTCCAGCTGCCATGTAAATTTAGTCGACCGGAGGTCCAGCCTTTCCCTGACCTCCCTGCCAGTAAAGGTCTTTTCCCCCGCCTGGAGCTTGAGGATGCGGCCCGTTTCACTCTCTTCCAAAACGGCCATGTCCACAGCAATGCCCAGGCCCCCTGCCGCCGGCACCGCCACCTGGGTTTCCAGGCGGGCAGCTACCTCGGCCAGGGGATAGAAAACCTGGTCCCTGTAGCGGGGCGAGGCTGTGTCATAGGGGCAGGGTACACCTACCAGGTAGGGCACCTCCTGTCCCCACACCAGGCTGGCATCCTCGGTGTGGCCGGCGCAGGTAGAGTGATAGGCGGCATCGATAAGTTCGTGGTCATAGGTGATGACCAGTCCCTGGGTCAAATTGACGGCCCGGGCCAGTTTTTCCTGGAAGCGGGGGTAGTTTACCAGCCCCCACTTCTGCTGCTGCTCCTCCCGGGACAGCCAGCCCTGGCAGTGGGCAGGATCAGTGCAGACATCGGCCCCCGGGTGTTTATCACATCCCTGGCCGCCATAGGCCTTTAACCTTCGCAGGGCGAAGGTGCGGGCAGCCACCGCCTGGGCTTTGAGGGCCTCCTCCTCGAACTCGGCCGGCATTTCCGCCGCCACCACGCCCAGGACATAGTCTTCCAGGGACATCTCCTCTATTTCCCCCGTCTCTTCCCGGTATACCCCCAGGGTCAGGCCGAAGGTCTCCTCCTGCGGGGGCTCCGGCACCGGACCCACCAGATCAAAGCCCCTGACAAGGAGGGCCGGCAGGACAATTATTGTAAAGAGCAGGAAGGCAAAGGTTCCCAGGAGTAAGGACCGCATCTTAACCCCCCCCTTCTTCCCTATCTATATGAGGGAGGGGACAAACTTAGAACCTAAAGCCGGGATCCCCCCAGCCCCTCTGCTCAACAGCCTTCCAGCCGAAATCGCCCTCTATTCCGGCAACAAAAAAAATCCCCGCCTGCACGGGGAAAAACCTTCAGAGAAAGAAATCATAATCATCATTACTGGCCAAGCCGTTTTTCCCCAGGGAACGAAGGGCCGATTCCAGGGCAGACAGCCGCTGAACAACTGCCCTCTGTCCGTCCTGCCCCTGCTGTTCCAGGGTAAAGAGGGCCATTTCCGCCAGGGAATCTTTTTCTGGCATTCTTTCACCTCCCTTTGGAAAAATTAAAGCCCTTCCCCTCTAATTTAGAGACGAAAGGCTCTTCCGCGTTACCACTCTAATTGGACCCGACAGGGTCCCCCTCGGTCGGATGATATAACATCATCCCCTCCCTGTAACGGGGGAGTACCGTTCAAACCTACTCCCAAGGGGTTTCGGTTGAAGGCTTCAGGGTGAGTTCGGGGGTATCGGACACCGCCTTGCACCAACCGGCGGCTCTCTGGAGACCTACCTCCACCCTACTGGTCCCTTTCCTCGCCTGTTCAGGTATTTGCGCAATATTATAGCAATCAGAACAGGCCAGGTCAAGGGAAAAAATTGGCCAATTATTTCCATAAAATAAGGGCTGCCGTCCCTATGTTATAATGCCAGCCCTTGAGAATCCTTATATAATTACCTCTTCCGCTGCTGCCACCCGCTTAATCCTGGCGCCGACGGCGGCCAGTTTTTCCTCCATGGCCACATAGCCCCGATCGATATGCTCTATCCCATTGACTTCAGTCGTGCCCTCCGTCGACAAACCGGCCAGGATCAGGGCCGCCCCCGCCCGCAGATCCGTTGCCCGTACCGGTGCAGCGGTCAGCCCCGGCACCCCTTCCACAATGGCACTCCGCCCTTCAATGCGGATATCGGCCCCCATCCTCTTTAGCTCCGCCACATGCATGAAGCGGTTCTCAAAAACCGTTTCGATGATAATGCTGGTCCCCCGGGCCAGGGACAGGAGGGCCATAATCTGGGGCTGCATATCGGTGGGAAAGCCGGGATAGGGCAGGGTTTTGACATCTACAGCAAGGGGGCGCCGGCTCATCCTCACCCGCAGGCCCCCGTCCTCCTCCTGCACCTTGACTCCCATTTCCTGGAGTTTGGCTATAAGGGGTTTAAGATGTTCGATGATTACATTCTGCAGGAGGAGGTCGCCCCGGGTTATGGCGGCAGCTACCATATAGGTCCCCGCCTCAATCCGGTCCGGAATCACCGTATAGGTGGTGCCATGCAGCTCCTTAACCCCGGTGACCTTGATAATTTTCGTCCCCGCCCCTTTAATCCGGGCCCCCATGGCGTTGAGGAAATTAGCCAGATCGACAACTTCCGGTTCCTCCGCAGCATTTTCTATTATGGTTTCACCCTGGGCCAGGGTGGCAGCCATCATGATATTTTCCGTCGCCCCGACACTGGGAAAATCCAGATAAATGCGGGCACCCTTCAGTCTCCTGGCCTCGGCCTGCACCGTCCCGTAGCCGGTGCTAATTTTGGCCCCCAGGGCTTCAAAACCCTTCAAGTGCAGGTCAACGGGCCTGGTGCCGATGGCACATCCCCCCGGGAGGGAGACCTTCGCCTTCCCCATCCGGGCCAGGAGGGGGCCCATGACGAGAAAGGATGCGCGCATTTTTCGTACCAGCTCATAGGGGGGTTCACAGGATACCAGGTCCCTGGAATGAACGGTCATACTTGTATTGCCCCTTTTTTCCAGCTGGGCCCCCAATGCTTCCAGGACCTGGCAGATAGTCCCCACATCGTCCAGATCTGGCATCCCCATGATCGTACACTTGTCTCCAGTTAACAATGAGGCCGCTATGATGGGCAATACTGCATTTTTGGCACCACTAATTTTTACCCTTCCCCGGAGAGGGACACCACCCTCAATGATAAATTTTCCCAATTTATCTGCCTCCTCAAAACTGCCACTGCCCTGGGCGCAAGAACTAAGAATGATGACTTCTAATTCTTTTTTAGCATACGCATTTCAACCGCCAGCGGTCCCAGCCTGGGCCTGCCACATTTTGACACAAAAATATTGTCTATCATCCCCGACTGGCCCGATTGCCAGCCCTCATTCTTTACTGTTTCCATATTTTTCCCAAATATGTGTTGTAATTGTTGGTTTTGGGGCCAGAAATCAGAAGGGACACGAAAAAAGAAGGGATAGGGAGGAGATGGGATTCCCATTATCCAGGTTAAATATTAAAGCAAGGGGGGGGAAATGACAATGGAAATAATTACAAAAAAATGTCAGCACCCTATTCCCTTTTCCCCACACGGTATAAATTGTAGAAACCGGCCAGGATGCCCAAAAGGATAAAGAGAGCCGTGAGGAGGCCATCGCCTCCCACCTGCCGGTCCAGGTACTGGCCGAGGAAGTAACCGGCAGCGATGGACCCGGCCATGACAAAGGTAAAGGAACTGGCCAGGTACAAAAGCCGCAGCCTCCTGTCAGCCTTCATCTTGCCATCACCACCTCTAGTTCCCGACAAACTCCTCGGGCCTCTTCGGGTGTATTTTAAAATAATACTCCAGGCCGGCCGCTATCCGCCGCGAGGCTTGGCCGTCGCCATAGGGATTGCGGGCCCGGGCCATGGCCTCGTAAGAATCCTGCTCCAGCAGCAAGCGGTCAAGGGCAGATACTACCGCCTCTTTGGTGGTGCCGATGACCGCCACTGTACCCGCAGCAACGGCCTCGGGCCGTTCCGTCACATCCCTGAGAACCAGCACCGGCTTCCCCAGGGAAGGCGCCTCCTCCTGGACCCCGCCAGAATCGCTCAAAATAAGGTAAGCACGGCTCATTAAGTTGGCAAAATCGGAATAGGCCAGGGGGGAAAGGAGCAGTACCCGGGTTTCGCCCTGCAGGTGCCGGTAAACAACGCTCTTGACGGCAGGATTGGGATGGACGGGAAAGACCACGATTATATCCTGGTGCTTGCGGACAATGCTACGAATGCCCTCACAAATGGCAGCCATGGGAGCACCCCAGTTCTCCCGCCGGTGGGTTTCCACGACAATGACCCGCTGTTGGGCAAAATCCAGCTCCTTTAAGGCCGGTTCCATAAATTCATAATCGGGCCGGACAGTCATGAACAGGGCATCGATGGCTGTATTGCCGGTGACAAAGATATGCTGGGGATCGATCCCCTCCCGGAGCAGGTTTTCCCGGGCATCCTTCGTAGGGGCAAAGTGGACATCGGCCAGGACGCCGGTCAGGCACCGGTTAATTTCCTCGGGGAAGGGAAAATAGCGGGAAAAACTGCGCAGGCCCGCCTCCACGTGGCCCACCGGGATCCGGTAGTAAAAGGCAGCCAGGGCGGCGGCAAAGGTGGTGGTGGTGTCGCCATGGACCAAAACCATCTGGGGCCGTTCCCTGCCCAGGACATCCTCCAGCCCCTGGAGGACCCGGATGGTAGTATCAAAGAGGGTCTGTCCCTGGCGCATGATGTCCAGATCATAATCGGGGGTTATCTGGAATTGATCCAGTACCTGGTCCAACATCTCCCGGTGTTGGCCGGTCACCGCCACCCGGCTGCTGAACCATTTGCTTTTCTTAAGTTCCAGTACCAGGGGGGCCATTTTTATTGCCTCGGGCCTGGTCCCAAAGATGGAGAGGATCTTTATTTTGGACACTGGCGTCACTCCTAATACACTTTTCGTCATTACAATATTATCTACATTTAAAGGGGCCAACAACAAAAATAAGGGCTTTTAGCCCTTGCAAGGATTTCTCAGCCTTCCAGGTCCTTGCCCCGCATATCCAATTGTCTCAGGCGCCGCAGGTTAAGGATGAAGGCAAGGACGGCAAAGGCCAGGCCAAAGAGGCCGAACCTGCCCCGGGCCTCGGTAATGGCCAGGGCGCCCATGCCGAAGACCCCGCTGACGGAATAGAGGAACAACACTGCCTGCCGGTGGCTCAGGCCCCGTTCCAGGAGCCGGTGGTGCAAATGTTGTCTGTCGGCCTGGAAGATGGGGCTGCCGTTGCGAAAGCGCCGGACAATGGCCAGGAAAGTGTCGAGGATGGGCAAGCCCAGGGCCAGGATAGGCACTGCCAGGGCAATCACCGTGGCGCTCTTGAGGGCACCCTGGACAGCAATGGCCGCCAGGACGAAGCCCAGAAAGAGGGAACCAGTGTCCCCCATAAAGATCTGGGCCGGATTGAAATTATAGGGTAAAAAGCCCAGGGTGCTGCCGGCCAGGGCCGCAGTGAGAAAAACAATGTTTGCCTGGCCTTCCTGCAGGGCGACCAGAAGCAGGGTTACCGAGGCAATGGCCGTAACCCCTGCCGCCAGGCCATCGAGGCCGTCGATGAGGTTGAGGGTATTGGTAATCCCCACCACCCAGAGCAGGGTCAGGGGCACCGACCAGATGCCGATATACCACATGGCGTTATGGGGACCATCGGCCCAGGGATTGGACAGCCAGACAACCCTGTTCCCCATATAGATAAAGACCAGGGCAGCCAAAACCTGGCCCGCCAATTTTACCCGCGGCGACAGGTTCCGGTAGTCATCGGCAATACCCAGAAGGAGGATCAGGGTTGCCCCCAGCAGCAGCCCGAACAGGCGCTCCCCCTCTCGGGGAAGGAGGGTAAGGGCCGGGAGCATAAAGCCAAGATATATAGCCAAACCACCCAGACGAGGGGTCGGCCGGATATGGACCCTTCTGCCCTCCCCGGCAGAATCGGGAATATCCATTGCCCCCGTGCGGGTGGCTATTTTTTTCACCAGGGGAGTGAGGAAATAGCTTGTGAGAAAGGCAAAAATGAATGCCAGTGGGTATCTTGGCATTGTACTCTCCCCCTTACACCATTACCTGATGGCAAAGTCATTCTAGCCTTAATTGTAACCCAGGGGTTGTCCCCCTGTCAATTCTAGCCATTTCTTTCCAGATATCCCTTGGCGATCAGTTTCTCTATATGCTGGTCTATGGCAGCTGACAGGTCAATACCGTACTCCTCTTCCAGGACAAACATCATGGAAACGGTAGTCTGGGCCACATCCAAAAGCTCCCTGGTAATCAGCTGCAGGACCTCATCGGAAGACATGGACACACACTCACCGTTCAAACCCCGAAACTTGCCCACGGCCTGGGCCAGTTCTCCCGCCTCTTCCAAGAGCTTGAGGACCGTTGACTCCAGTGTAGGTTGCAGGCGATTGAGGCGCGGCAGGCTAATCTCCTTTTTCTTCACCCTTCTCATCCTTCCCATAGCGCTCCAGCAGCAAGCCAGAATCCCTTAACATCTCCCGGGCCAGGGGATCCGGATAGGGGCCCTGGAACAGGATCCTCTTGACACCGGCATTGATCAACATCTTTGTACAGACAACACAGGGCTGGCAGGTGACATACAGGGTCGCGCCCATGGTGGTAACCCCGTGGAGGGCCGCCTGAATAATGGCATTCTGCTCGGCGTGGAGCCCGCGGCAGAGTTCGTGCCGTTCCCCCGGCGGCACCCCCAGCTGTTCTCGCAGGCAGCCCACTTCCTGGCAGTGGGGTGCCCCGGCCGGGGCGCCGTTGTAGCCGGTGGCGAGGATGTGCTTGTCCCTGACCAGGACGGCGCCCACCTGCCGCCTGAGGCAGGTGGACCGCCTGGCAACGACCCGGGCAATTTCCATAAAATAATCATCCCAGGAGGGTCGCTTACTTGGTGCCATAGAGTCTGTCCCCTGCATCGCCCAAACCCGGCACAATGTAGGCGTGTTCGTTCAAGCACTCATCCACGGCCCCGACAAAGATCTCCACTTCGGGATGGGCCTTGCTCACAGCTTCAATCCCCTCTGGCGCCGCAATGAGGCAGACCAGTTTAATGCTGCGGGCCCCCTTCTCCTTCAGGAATTTTATGGAAGCCACGGCCGAAACCCCCGTCGCCAGCATGGGGTCAACCAGAATGATATCCCGTTCTTCAATATCTTCCGGCAGCTTGCAGTAGTAGTCCACCGCCTGCAGGGTTTCCGGATCCCGGTAGATGCCGATATGCCCCACCTTGGCCGTAGGGATGAGCTTTAAGATACCATTGACCATGCCCAAACCGGCCCGCAGGATGGGTACCACGGCCAGTTTTTTCCCGGCGATGGTCCTGCCCTTGGCCGGGGCTACCGGGGTCTCCACCTCAACCTCCTGGAGGGGCAGATCCCGGGTCACCTCATAGGCCATTAACAAAGCCAGCTCTTCCACCAGCTCTCGGAATTCCTTGGGCCCCGTCCTCTTGTCCCGGATATGGGTCAGCTTGTGTTGAATCAGGGGGTGATCCAGGACCATTAGCTTGGCTTTCTCCATAACCTTTCCTCCTTTTCCAGGGAATCAGGATCTTAAGCGGCCTTCTCCTCAGTCCCTCCCAAAGCACTGCAGGTCCTGGTAGAGGGGGAAGGCCTCGCAGAGTTCCCTGACCTGCTGCCTGATCTGGGTCCTAACCCCTTCATCGTCCCGCTTGGTCAGGGCCAGGTAGATCAGGTGGGCAATTATCTCCATCTCCCCTTCCTGCATCCCCCGGGAGGTCACAGCCGGCGTCCCCAGCCTGATACCGCTGGTAACCAGGGGACTCTCGGGATCAAAGGGTATGGTGTTCTTATTGATGGTAATCCCTGTGGCCTCCAGGATTGCCTCGGCCTCTTTACCGGTGATGCCCTTACTGCGCAGGTCGACCAGAATCAGGTGATTGTCGGTGCCCCCGGAAACCAGGTTGAAGCCCCGCTCCAAAAGGCCCTCGGCCAGGGCCCGGGCATTCTTGACGATCTGTTCCTGGTAGGCCTTGAAATCCGGTGCCATGGCCTCCCGGAGGGCGACGGCCTTGGCAGCGACAATATGCATCAGGGGTCCCCCCTGGATACCGGGGAAAACAGCCTTGTCGATATCGGCAGCGTACTGCTCCTTGCAGAAAATCATCCCGCCCCTGGGCCCCCGCAGGGTCTTGTGGGTGGTGGTGGTGACAAAATCCGCCACCGGGCAGGGGTTGGGATGAAGGCCCGCCGCCACCAGGCCGGCGATGTGGGCCATATCTACCAGCAAATAGGCGTCCACTTCCCGGGCAATTTCGCTAAAGAGGGCAAAATCGATGACCCGCGGGTAGGCACTGGCCCCGGCCACAATCACCCTGGGCCTATGCTGGCGAGCCAGGCGCCTGACCTCCTCGTAGTCGATGCGCCCCGTTTCCCGACTCACACCGTAGGAGATCACATTATAGTACTTACCCGAAATGTTAATGGGATGGCCGTGGGTAAGATGGCCGCCGTGGGACAGGCTCATCCCCAGGATGGTATCCCCCGGCTCCAGAATAGAAAAATAGACGGCTGTGTTGGCCTGGGCTCCCGAATGGGGCTGTACGTTGGCGTGTTCGGCCTGGAATAATTCCTTGGCCCGGTCAATGGCCAGCCTCTCCACCATATCGACAAACTGACAGCCGCCGTAGTACCGTTTTCCCGGATACCCTTCCGCATACTTATTGGTTAAAACGGAACCGGCGGCTTCTAAAACTGCCCGGCTTACGAAATTCTCCGATGCAATCAATTCCAGGTTATGCTGCTGGCGGGCTAATTCCAAGCCAATAGCATCGGCAATTTCTGGATCAACTAGTTTTAAAGCTTCCATCGGTGTGACCTCCCTTTGCCTTTGATAACTCCTTTGAAGTATTAAATACCCTTTATTTCTTGAGGCAATCTCCTGTGCCCAGCAGCCTTAAATCTACTTTTCCGGCCCGGGTGGCAGGCTCCCAGGCTTACAGTATGCGGCCCGGTTGCCCCCGATGAGTTTCGGCCTTGTCCGGGCTGCCGTCAGGATGGCAGACCCAATGCGTTCAATGGACAGGCGGACCGGGACCACCACCGGCCGCAAATGCATGCCGATCAGGGTCTGGCCGATGTCCATCCCGGCGTGGGCCCGGATCCTTTCCAGCAGCACCGGCTCCGAAAAAAGCTCCATGGCCATGGCAGCAGCAGCACCCCCGGCCCCGGGTACGGGATAGACCTGCACAATGTCATCCTCGTACTCCTCTGCCAGGGCTGCCTCCACCACCAGGGCCCTGTTCAAATGCTCGCAGCACTGGACCGCCAAATGCAGCTCATTCTCCTTCATTACCTTGAGCAGGGGTTTTAGGATAGCCACCGCCACATCCATGCTGGTACCCTTGCCGATGACCTTTCCCTGGACTTCACTGGTACTGCAGCCCAGTACAAAGATCTGCCCGGGGCGCAAGCTGGCCCTGGCCAGGAGTTCCCGGGCAGCCTTCTCTGTATCGGCACTTATCTTTGCGAACAACATCCTCCGCCCCCCATGCGGCCTTCCTCAATAGCTTTGATCTTTTCCACCCGCCGCTGATGGCGGTCTCCACCCGTTTCCGCCTCCAGCCAGCTCTTGACAATATCCCGGGCCAGGCCGAGGCCGATGACCCTCTCTCCCAGGACCAGGATATTGGCATGGTTATGCTCCCGGCTGCACCTGGCCATAAAGGTATCGGTGCAGAGGGCAGCCCTAATCCCCGGCACCTTATTGGCCACGATGGACATCCCGATACCCGTCCCACAGATCAGGATCCCCAGGGGATAATCCCCCCTGGCCACACTTTCTGCCACCTTGAGGCCAAAGTCGGGGTAGTCAACGGATTCCTCGCTGTCGGTGCCGAAATCGGCTGTGCTGTGACCCAATTCCTCCAGGTATTTCTTTAAATCTTCCTTCATACGGTAGCCGCCGTGATCACAAGCTATGGCAATTTTCATTCCCTAATCACCTCGTTTGTTAGCTTCTGCTTTCTAAATCCTATTCATTCTAGTTGCCGGTCCCTTTTCCCTGCCGGCAGGAAAAAAGAAAACTCTCCCCACTATAACCAGGTCAGGAACCCTGCCGCCGGCCGTTGCCCCCCCTCAATTTGGCCAGCAGGCTTGCCAGATAGCGGCGGATTTCCTGAAAGGTAGCACGGTACACCTCTACCGGCTGGCCAAAGGGATCCCTGATATCCAGGGCCCGCAAGCTCGCCGCCATTTTCTGCAGTTGCCGTCTCTCCTCTGCCGTCGCCGCCTTCAGCCTGGCCTCCCAATCCTGGAGATGCCCTTCCACTTCTGCCAGCTCCCCGGCCAACCGGTCCCGGCGCTCCTTAAGCCGGGTAATTTCCTCCCCGTGTTCCTGGAAAAATTCTTCTTCCCTGGCCTCAAGCTGCCGGCCCAGTTCCTCCCATTGGGACAATACTCCTTTAAGATCGGGACCCGGGTCCATTTCCTTGAGGGTGAAAACCTTGCCCTGGGCCTGGGGAACCAGCTGCAGCACCGCCTCCCTTTGGTCCCAGGTCATGGTCAGGATCAAGTCGGCATCTTCTATCATTTCCCGGGTTACCTGCTGGGCCCGGTGCTCCCTCAGATCAATCCCCTCTTCTGCCAGCACCTGGATGGCCTGTTCCGAAGCCGGTGCTCCCGGCCAGGCCGCCAAACCGGCCGATTCCACAACCAGATCATCCTGCCCCTCCCCCTGGGCCAGGTGGTAAAAATAGCTGGCAGCCATGGGACTGCGGCAGGTGTTGCCGGTACAGATAAAAAGGATCCTCTTTTTCTCTCCCATTCTAACCTCCCTTGAAACTCCTGGCTAACCCTAGATCTTCCCCCAGAGCAGCAGCCCGCCCATGATAATAAAACCGATGCCGGCCGCCGTCTGCAGATAATGGGGGGGGACATAACGGACAATGAGGGAACCGGCCAAAACGCCTATCAGGGATGATAGAACCAGGGCCGCGGCCGACCCCAGAAAGACGGCCCAGGTGGCCTTGCACTGGGTGGCCATCAGCATGGTCGCCAGCTGGGTTTTATCCCCCAGTTCCGCCAGGAAGACCAGGCCAAAGGTGGTAAAAAACACCTTCCACATCCTATATTTCTCCCCCTTTTTCAGCAGTTCCCGCAACGGCAGGATGACTGTACTATCCGGCTATCGTTATCCCTCCCCGGCCTTGACGATCCGGTAGCCTGCCGCCTTGCGGAGGCGGTTCATTATAGCCAGGCCCAGACCGACGGCCTCAAAGCCCTCGGCCAGGATAATGTCAACCCCCAGGGCATCGAAGCGGCGAAAGGAGGCAAAGAGGTTAGCCGCCACTGAAGCCAGCTCATCCCGGCCGCCCACTACCAGGACTTCCCCTTCACCATAGGCGGCAGCCGTCTCCCGGCTGGCCATAATCCCCACCTTCAGCCCCTGTTCCCGGTAAAATCGAGCCAGATCCCTGATCTTTTCCTGAACCGCCTCTACCGGCCCTTCCACGACCACCACTTCTGCCTCCGGGGCATAATGGGTGTATTTCATCCCCGGGGAGCGGGGCCGGAAATCCTCCCTGGGCGGGAGGCCGCCCACGCCGGTGTCCACCTGCAAATCGGGCAGAAATTCTTCCAGTTCCTCCCTGGTTATCCCCCCGGGCCGGAGGAGAACGGGCGGGTCGACGGTAACATCCAGGACCGTCGATTCCACCCCCACATCGGTCCGCCCCCCGTCAATGACAATATCCACCCGCCCTGCCAGGTCAGCCAGGACATGCTGGGCCGTGGTAGGGCTGGGCCGTCCCGAGAGGTTGGCACTGGGAGCGGCAATGGGCACTCCTGCCATGTCAATTAGGGCCAGGGCTACCGGGTGGGCTGGCATCCGCACGGCCACCGTCGGGAGCCCCGCCGTCGTTTCCGCCGGGATATGATCCTGTTTGGGGAAGATGAGAGTCAGGGGGCCGGGCCAGAACCTGGCCAAGAGGGGCCTGGCCCGGTCCGGTACCCGGGTTACCAGCCGGTCCAGTTCCCCTTCCCTGGCGATATGTACAATCAAAGGGTTGTCCCCCGGCCTGCCCTTGGCGACAAAGATTTTCCCGACCGCCGCGGGATCCAGGGCATTGGCTCCCAGGCCGTAAACGGTTTCCGTCGGAAAGGCAACCAGCCCGCCCCCGCGAATTACCCGGGCCGCCTCGGCCAATGCCGGCAGATCCTCCCGCCGGGAAACGCTGATGACCCTGGTCTCCTGTTTCGACATCAAAGTGCATCCCCTGTCTGTCAGTATTATATCTTTTCTCTGGCAACATTGATACCTGTTCTTCCCTTATTCTATCCCATGGCCTATTTATTGGCAATTCCCAATGTCTACTCTAAAAATAGCTTTCCCAGTTCGCCTGGGAGAAGAACTGACGGTTGGGGGGACAGGGTGGGAAACTATGGAGTAGGGGCGGCCTGTGGCCGCCCGCGGGCGGTCAAAGACCGCCCCTACCGATTACCGATAACCGTGGTGAGGGGAGACTGTGCCCCTCAACAGCTGACAATTGGCAGCTTCTATACTGTGGACAGTTGAGAAGGTGTGGGAGTACTTCCGGCACTCGGCACCAAAGCTGTTTTGGGCACTGGCCACTTTGCAAAGCCGGCGACTGCTTTTGGAGTTTGGTCCCCACCTACCATTTAATACAGGGGCTTAAAACCTCCCCCGGCCGAATAAAATGAAAAACACGGTCTCGCCAGGGAGGAAAAAAGATGGAAAAGCAAGGAAAACTGGTCTTTGCCATGGCCCTCACCCGCCTCCTGGCAGGCAGCCTGGAACTGGCCGGGGCCTTCCTCATGCTGGCCTTCCAGAGGGTGGACAGCGCTTTTCGCATCAACGCCCTGCTGGGAATGGTGGGGCCAGTAATCTTTCTGGTCGTCAGTGCCCTGGGTTTTGCCGGCCTCATAGGACATATCGCCCCCCAGAAGATCTGCCTGCTCCTGGTGGGCATCGCCCTCATCCTCCTTGCCAGCCGCGGTTAAAGCCCCTTTGCCGCCACCACCCGGGGAATACCGGCCAGATCCGGTACAATCCGGAAGGAAGAAAAAGAGCCGGTCTTCCCGAGGAGCTCCTGGACTGCCGCCGCCTGGCCCTGACCCACCTCCAGGACCATCCAGCCCCCCGGCCGGAGGAAGGCGGGGGCCCCGGCGGCCAGGCGCCGGTAATAGTCCAGCCCATCCCTTCCCCCATCCAGGGCCCGGCGGGGCTCAAATTCCCGCACCTCCCGGGGGAGATTGTCCAGTTCCTCCCGGGGAATGTAGGGGGGATTGGAAACCAGGAGATCGACCCGGGCAAACAGGTCCAGGGCCGCCAGGGGGGCCAGGAAGTTGCCACAGCAGAGGGTAACCCGGCCGGCAACGCCGTGGCGCCTGGCATTCTCCCAGGCCACGGCCAGGGCCGCCCCGGAAATGTCCACCCCATAGACCCGGGCCCGGGGCAGAAATTTGGCCAGGCTGACGGCAATGGCCCCACTTCCCGTTCCCAGATCAACAATAGTGAGGGATTGGACCTGGGCCGGGGACAGTTCTTTTTGGGCCAGTTCCACGGCCCTTTCCACCACTATCTCCGTCTCGGGCCGTGGAATGAGGACGGCGGGGCTGACAAGAAATTCCAAGCCCATAAACTCCCGCTGCCCCGTCAGGTACTGGAGGGGTTCCCCGGCCGCCCGCCGGGAAAGGAGCTCCCGGTAGCGGGATAAGACAAGAGCCGGAAGGGCCTCATCGAGATCCCGATAAAGCTCCGTCCGGCTAATTCCCAGCAGGTAGCGCAACAGGACCTCGGCATCCAGCCGGGGGTTATCCAGCTCGCTGGCCCTGAGGAAGCCCGTGGCCTGCCTCAAAGCCTCCCGCCGCGTTACCATGATGCTACTCCATCCTTTTCAGTTTTTCCGCCTGATCGTTGGTGACCAGGGCTTCAATGACTTCATCCAGTTCACCGGCCAGGATCTGCTCCAGCTTGTGCAGAGTCAGGCCAATCCGGTGGTCGGTAACCCGTCCCTGGGGGAAGTTATAGGTCCGGATCCGCTCACTCCGGTCCCCCGTCCCCACCTGGTTCCGGCGGGCTTCGTCGACCTCGGCCCGCTGGGCTTCCTGGGCCAGGTCCAGGAGGCGGGCCCTGAGGACCCGCATGGCCTTTTCTTTGTTCTTGATCTGGGATTTTTCATCCTGGCAGGATACCACCAGGCCGGTGGGGATATGGGTGATGCGGACGGCCGAATAGGTGGTATTGACGCTCTGGCCCCCGGGGCCGCTGGAACAAAAGGTATCTATCCTGAGATCGTTGGGATTTATCTCCACGTCCACCTCTTCCGCTTCCGGCAGGACAGCCACCGTCACCGTCGAGGTATGAATCCTGCCCCCTGATTCCGTAGCCGGAATACGCTGGACCCGGTGGACGCCGCTTTCGTATTTGAGACGGCTGTATGCCCCCCTACCTTCAAGGACAAAGATTATTTCCTTGAAGCCGCCAATGTCCGTGGGATGGGCTTCGATGACATCGGTCTTCCACCCCTGGGCCTCGGCATAGCGGGTATACATCCGGTAAAGGTCGCCGGCAAAGAGGGCTGCTTCCTCGCCCCCCGCCCCGGCCCGGATCTCCATGATCACGTTCTTTTCGTCATTGGGATCCTTGGGCAAGAGCAGGATTTTCAACTGCTGCTGCAATTCTTCCTTCCTGTCCGTTAAATCCTTAATTTCTTCCTCTACCAGTTGGCGAAAATCGGGCTCCAGTTTGTCCTGGAGGAGTTCCTGGTTTTCTTCCAACTCGGTTAGAACACCTTTATAAACACGGTAAGTGCTGACAATATCCTCCAGGGCCGCGTGGTTTTTCGCGTGCTTTTGCCACTCGGCCTGGTTGGCGATAACCTCCGGATCTGCCAGCAGCAGGCTCAATTCTTCATAGCGTTCTTCCAGGGCAGCCAGCTTCTCCAACATCTCATCCTCACCCCCATTGACAGACAAGCTAAACTAAAAACACCCCCCCCAGTATTCCCGTTACCAGGAGAACAAAAATAGGGTGGATATCGGTAATGGTCAGTACAACAAAAACAGCCCCGGCGATCAAAGCAGACCTCAGGTCGATGATACCCTTTTTCCCCAGGCTGAAAACGGCCGAGGCAATTAGGCCAATAACTGCCGGCCGCAGGGCCGTAAAGGCGCCCTTGAGCCGGGGGATTTCACTGATATTATACTGGACAAAATAGGCGGCGATGATGGTAATAATGATCAGCGAAGGCAATACTACCCCCGCTGTACCGAGCACGGCACCGGGTATCCTGGCCAGGCGATAACCCACAAAGGTGGCCGTGTTGACGGCAATGGGGCCGGGGGTCATCTCTGCTATTGCCAGGACCTCCATGAATTCCTCCGTTGTAAGCCAGGCATGGGTTTCGATGACCTCTTTTTTGATCAGGGGAAGCATGGCATAGCCTCCACCGATGGTAAAAAGGCCAATTTTAAAAAAGGTGTAAAATAGGTCAAAGAGCAAGTTCACTACTTAACCCTCCTCAGCCAGTACTGCCTCCAGTGCCCGCACTGCTACTTCTATCTGCCCCACATCGGGTTCCCTGGTCGTCAGCCGCTGCAGGAGCAGCCCCGGCACCAGAACCAGATCCAGGAGGGGTGACCTCACCCTCCCTCCCAGGCGGATGAGCTCATAGGCCAGTCCGGCTACCACGGGCAAGAGGGCCAGGCGGGTAAGAATCCGCACCGGGAGACTCTGCCAGCCCAGGAGGGAAAAAACCAGGATGCTGACCACCATGACATAGAGGAGAAAGGCCGTCCCACAGCGGGGGTGCAGGGGACTCATGGGCAGGATTTCCTCCATGGTCAGGGGTTTGCCGGCTTCATAGGCATGGATCACCTTGTGCTCGGCCCCGTGATAGGCAAAAAAACGCTGGATATCCTTGAGCAGGGATATCCCTGTTATATACAGCAAAAAGATCCCAATCCGAAAGGCCCCTTCCAGCAGGTTCAGGTAGATTACCCGGCTGCCCTGGGCAGCCTGGGGGGCTAAGAGCCGGACCAGGACCGTAGGCAGGACAATGAAGAGGCCGGCCCCCAGGACCAGGGCAATAACCACCGAAAGGGCCATTTCCCCGGCACCCAGCTGCTCCTCCTCTTCCTCTGCCACCTGGTTGGCAGAATAGGTCAGGGCCCCGATACCGATGCTCAGGGACTCCACCAGGGCCGCAATCCCGCGCAAAATGGGCAGCTTCAAGATGGGCCAGCGCCGGGCAGCCGGGCAAATGGTGGTTTTGTGGACCACGATCTCCCGGTTGGGTTTCCGTACCGCAATGGCGACGATCTCCCTGCCCCGCATCATCACCCCTTCTATGACCGCCTGCCCGCCAAAGCTTTTCTTAGCCATGGGCCAACCCCCCTTTCTTCTGACCAGGAATTAGCTGCCTGGCCAGGGCGAAGTGAATTGGTGCGCCGTGTTCAGCTGCCGGGACAAAAGAAGCAGAGCACCCGCTCTGCCCCCCACTTGTAAATAGATAATAAAAACTACACCTATTCTTCTTTTTTATCTTTATCCAGACCGTACTTCTTCAAGAAACGCTCAACCCTTCCGCCGGTGTCAACAATCTTCTGCTGCCCGGTGAAGAGGGGATGGCATTGGGAGCAGATCTCAACCCTGAGATCCTTCTTGGTCGAACCCGTCTCAAAGCTGGCACCACAGGCACAGGTTATTGTGGTACGGTAGTACTCGGGATGAACACCCTTTTTCACCTTAGTTCACCTCTTTCTAAAGACCATACTAACTTTTACATTATAACATACTGGGCCAGGGGCGACAACACCCCCCGAATAAAAAGGCGACGACCAGAAGAAAAGGGGAACCTGCCCGCCCCGCCCTCCTTCCCTGGAGCCGGACACAGTTCCCCTTCCTCCACCTTTTTTCAGCGCAGGTGGCGGCTGGGATTGACCCTGATGCCGTCGATGCGGATTTCAAAATGCAGGTGCGGTCCGGTGCTTCGCCCGGTGCTGCCCACCCGGGCAATTACCTCTCCCTGGTTAACCCACTGGCCTGCCCGGACCAGGAGCTCGGAAGCGTGGGCGTACAGGGTCTCGATACCATTGCCGTGGTCGATTACCACCACCCGCCCGTAGCCCCCCTGCCAGCCGCAGGCGACAACCCGGCCGGAGCGGGCGGCCTTGATACTGCTGCCCTGGGGGCAGGCGATGTCCAGCCCGTAATGGAAGCCTCCCTGGCGGGGCCCAAAGGAGGAGGAAATCCGTCCCCGCACCGGCCAGATAAAGGTTGCGGAAGCCGCCCTGTTGGCCAGCTGCCGTTCAGCACCGGGTATGATGAGGGTGCTCCCCGGCACCAGGCGGCGCGGGTCAACCCCGGGGTTGGCCTGCTGCAGGGCTTCCAGGGAGACCCCATAGCGGCGGCTCAGATCCCAGAGGGTATCCCCCCGGACCACAGTGTGGATCCCTCCCCCTCCTCCTCCCGTCCCCCTGGGGATCCGCAGGAGCTGCCCGGGATAAATCCGGTTGGCATTGGCGATGCCGTTGACTGCCGCCAGGGTTTGGGGACTCACCCCATATCTCTGGCCAATGGCCCAGAGGGTATCGCCCCTTTGCACGGTGTAAGTGATATATTGTGTACCCGCCTGCACCCCTGCCGAAACCGCTGCTGCTAAACTGGCGAAAAGCACCAGGATAAGGAACCAGCCCATTACCCTAACTCGGAAAGGTGTTGGGCACACCTTTTCACCCCATTTCAAGAAAGAATTGGTATGAAAAGTGTGTGCCCATTTCCCGCTAATTATACATTATCGCCCCGCAGCCTCTACCGGCTGTTGGCGGCAAAGGAGGCCAAAAACTCAGCATTGGAGCGGGTGTTGGCCAGGCGTTTGATCAAAAACTCCGTGTATTCTGCCATTCCCGCGGTGTTGGCAGCCAGGGAGCGGCGCAGGTTCCAGGTGAGCTCCAGCTCTTCCGGCTCGAAGAGGAGCTCTTCCTTGCGGGTCCCCGACCGCTGGATGTCGATGGCCGGGAAAACCCTCCGCTCAGCCAGGCGCCGGTCCAGGTGCAGTTCCATGTTGCCTGTCCCCTTAAACTCCTCGTAAATCACCTCATCCATCCGGCTTCCGGTATCAACCAGGGCCGTAGCCAGGATGGTCAGGCTCCCCGCCTCCTCCAGCTTCCGGGCCGCACCAAAGAAGCGTTTCGGCTTGTGGAGGGCCGCCGGATCCAACCCCCCCGACAGGGTCCGGCCGCTGGGGGGGATGACCAGGTTGTGGGCCCGGGCCAGGCGGGTAATGCTGTCCAGGAGAATCACCACATCCTTGCCCTGCTCCACCAACCGCCGGGCCCGTTCCAAAACCATTTCCGCCACCTTGACGTGATTCTCAGGAAGTTGGTCAAAGGTAGAGCTGACAACCTCCCCCGCCACCGACCGCTCCATGTCCGTTACCTCTTCCGGCCGTTCATCGATTAAAAGGACCAGTAAGTAGAGTTCTGGGTAGTTGTTGGTCAGGCTGTTGGCAACTTCCTTCAGGAGGGTAGTCTTGCCCGCCTTGGGTGGTGCCACGATCATCCCCCGCTGCCCCTTGCCGATGGGAGCGATGAGATCCATCAGGCGGGTAGCGATGGACGAAGGGGAAAACTCCAAACGCAGGCGTTCCTGGGGATAGATAGGGGTCAAGGCGTCAAAGGAAGGGCGCCGGCCGATGGTTTCGGGATGATCGCCGTTGATGGCCTCAATGTGCAGGAGGGCCGGATAGCGTTCCCCTTCCCGCGGAGGGCGGATTTGACCGGAGATCAGATCCCCAGTGCGGAGGTCAAAACGGCGAATCTGGGAAGGCGAGACATAGACATCATTGTTGCCCGGCAAATAACCCTCGGTGCGGAAAAAACCGTAGCCTTCGGGAAGCAGCTCCAGGATGCCCTCGGCGAATAGCCCCCCCTTTTGTTCCGTCTGGGCCTTGAGGATAGCCACCATCAGGTCCCGTTTTTTCAGACGGCTGTAGCCCTTGAGCTCCAACTCCCGGGCAAGCTGGCGCAATTGGGCTAAACTCTTCTTTTCCAGCTGGGCTAGATCCAACAGATCACCCCATTTTCTGCCAGTATTTAGTAGCATACCCCTTATTTTCCTTATCTATACAGTTTTTCCAAAGGGGGACAACGTGGGTACGAGGGAAACAGAAGGGCAAAGAAGAAGGGAAAAACCTTGATAGGGGGATAAAAAGCAAAGAATCTTCGACTTGCGCGAAGATTCTTGCCGGCAGGACACACCGAGGAGGATTTGTTCTTAAAGCTTTTTCAATCTGTTGCCACTATAATTATATCATTTCCGGCCTGCTAGTGTCAACGCTAAATCCCAGGTCCTTCATCTTCTGGACACCTTTACCACCCTTAGCAGGATCAGGTATTTTTTTTGCCATTGGTCCGGTTGCCCAAATTGGTCGGCATGTAAAGATTGGTATCCAGCTCCAATTCTACCAGCCCCCGGACATACTCCAGGTCTTCCCGGGCGGAGGCGGAAACCGGCAGTAGGTTGCCGCAATAATTACAGTGGATATCAACCCGGTCCGCATAGAGGTTGAATTCCAGCATCCTCTGTCCGCACCGGCAGAAAATCTTTCCCGCCCGGCCCAGTTCATAGAGATAGTTCAATACCTGAAACATGATGTCAGGATCGACGAAATATTCCTCCAGATTCAGGTCGCCGGTAAGGCCCATGAGTTCTAGATCGCCGGCAGCCATCCTCTCCCGCAGAAGGTCGGGGGGCCCGGTAAGGCCCAATTCCAAACTGCTCTCGGGGCAGGCAAAATATTCCACATCCCCCCGCAAAAAACTCGCCAGGGGCAGGGTAACCGAATGCCAGTCCTCACAGATAAAACACATAATCTCCAGTTTCAGGACCCCTCCTCTGCCCAGGTACAGGCGGGCCAGGGAACCCCCACAGGGACAGTTGACCTCCTTGACAGCCCTCCTGAGGTTGAAGAGGGATTCGGAAATCAGAACCAGCTTACCACATCTAGCACAGCGCATAACCAGGGCTGCAGCGGCATCAATCAGCATTAAGCGGACCTCCTCCCTTTGCCGCTTATTTCGCCATCCACTTAGAAATTCCTGCCTTTCCGCCGCCGCAGTTTCTGACAGATTTCGGTAGCTGGCCCCGGGCTTAGACCAGGAGGGGAACTAAAACCGGCACCAGGGCCGACAGCACCAGGCCGTGGAAAAAGGCCACCAGGGCCATATCGGAACCGACAAATTTCACGATCAGGGGCAGGGTAACGTCCATGGTGGTTGCTCCCCCCGGGGCCACGGCCGCAAAGGGGCCGGCATAGCGGGCCACCAGAGGAATTAAAATAATGCTCAGGGTTTCCCGGCTAACATTGGTCAGGAAGGCCAGGGCACCCAGTTCTACCGAATGCAATTTGGCCAGTAAAACCCCGGAGAGGCTGTACCAGCCGAAGCCGGCCCCAATGGCGGCACTTTCGCCGGGGGCCATGCCCAGCAGGGTGCCGACCAAAAGGGTGCCGGCGATGCTCCCGGCCGCCACTACCAGGGGCAGGAGTATAATCCGGTAGCCCATGGACCCAACCTGCCGCAAGATCTGCCGATTGCCGCCAATTTCCAGGCCAATGCCCCACAGCAAAAGGCAGAGGGCAAAGTTGATCAGGAAATCAATATTTGCCTGGACCCCCGCGGGGATCAGGCCGGTATAGCCGGCGATTATCCCTATGGCCAGGGAAAGGAGAATAAGGGCAATCATACCCCCCTCCCCCTTTCCTCCTCTGCCGGTTTAAGGGGCACCATGGCTTCCAGGGCCTTAACGGCAAGAACGCTGCCAATTATGGCAGCGAGGGCAAATAAAACCGCCTGGACCCCTATCTGTCCCAATCCTGCCAGGATTTCTTCATCACTGCCGATCTGACCTCCCATCAGGAAGAGAAGCAGCATAACCCCCGCCGTTGTCAATTTACCAGTGAGCTGGAACAGCCGGTCGGGGAGAAGGCGCAAGTACCCCATGGCAATTCCTGCAAGGAGTGCAACGAAAATCAGCCCCATCTCTTATTCCTCCCATTGTATGATCTGCCCGTACTACTTCGCCCTCCTCCCGCCATTCTCCTCCTGCCCTGGAGAGCCAAGGGCCGGAAAGATCAACCTGCCAGCAGCTTGTCCACCATGTGCCTGAGTTCCAGGACATCGAAGGGCTTGGTCACATAGCCCCTGGCCCCCTGGTTGAGGGCCTCTTCGACAACGGGCAGTTCCCCGTAGGCCGTCATTATGATCACGGGGACCTGGAGCTTTTCCCCCGCCATCCTCCTGAGGACTGTGAGGCCATCCATCCCCGGCATCTTCATATCCAAGAGGACCAGGTCCGGTTCCCATTCCTCCCACCTGGCCAGGGCTTCTTCCCCGCTGGCAGCACAGATAACCTGATAGCGGTCATCCCGGAAAACTTCCTCCAGCAGAAGCCGTATCCCCGGCTCATCATCGACGATGAGAATTCTGTGCAATACTGTCACCCCCTCATGTTTGCCCAACGGCTTCCCCCCTCCTTTCCTCCACCGGCAGTTTAATGGTAAAGACCGTACCCTCTCCCACCCTGCTGGCCATTTTGATCTCACCGCCATACTTCTGCACAATCCTGTAGGCAATGGGCAGGCCCAAACCCGTGCCCTCTTCCTTGGTGCTGAAGAAGGGGTTGGAGATGCGCCTGTAAGCATCGGGGGCAATGCCGCAGCCCGTATCCCTGATCTGGATCCACACCTCCCCCTCCCCGGCCCGGTACTCGGAACTGATGGTAAGGATGCCGCCATAGGCCATGGCCTGGAGGGCATTGGTGGCAATGTTCAGGAGGGCCTGCTTTAACTCATTAAAATCCCCCCTGACAGGCGGCAGGTAAGGGGCTGGCCGGTACTGGATCTCCACATCCCTGAGGACTGCCTCGCCATTGATCAGGGAAAGGAGGACTGCCAGCACTTCATTCACGTCCACAGCTTCCACCAACACCGGGGTGGTATCCGCCAAAAGTAAAAGTTTCTTGATAATCTCCCCCATCCGTTCCATTTCCGCCAGCATCAGTTCCGTGTAGCCGGCCAGTTCCTCGGCCGAATAATTATTCTGGCGGATCAGCTGGGTAAAGCCCTTGATGGTCGTCAGGGGGTTCCTCATCTCGTGGGCAATGCCCGCCGCCAGTTCCCCCAGGGCAGCCAGCTTCTCTGCTTCCTGGAGGCTGATTTCCAGCTGCCTTTTTTCCGTGACATCTTCAATGACCAGGGTAGCCCCCAGGATGCGCTGCCGGCAATCGAGGATGGGGGAAAGGCTGATATGGACAAAGAGGCTGTCTCCCCCCCGACGGGAAAGCTGAAGATCCCATTTTTCATAGGGGAGGGCCTTTATTAGGGTTTCTTCCATCCTCCCTGCCAGTTCCGGGATAAATTCAGCCAGTCCCATACTTTCGCCAATTTTATCCAGCAGGTGCCGGTAGTGGTAGCCCTTGACCTCATCCTCGGGTAGGCCGAAAAGGTCCCTGGCCCCACTGTTGTAAGTGGTGACATAACCCCTCTTGTCAACGGATATGATGGCCGCCGGGACACTCTCGATGATGTGGTACTGGTAGCCCTCCCAGTAGTTGGCATTGGCTGCCAGTTCCGAAAGAACCCCCACCTGGTAGGCAAAGGCGCACAGGGTCTTCAGATCATCCTGAACGTAATTCCCCGGGACCTGGCTGCCCACCAGCAAAACCCCCAGCTTCTCCCCTCCGCCCAGGATAGGTGCCGCCATGACGGAGGTGACAATTTTCTGCAGCTCCCAGCCCGCAAAATGGGGATCTTTGCTGATATCCATCACCAGGAGGGGCTTCCCACTTCCATAGACCAGGGAGAATAAATAGCTGTCGGCGGGATAGCGGGAGGTAAGGACTTCTTCCCATTCCGGCAGCCTAACCCCCAGGACCTCAGTCCGCAGCAAATCCCCGGCATCCTCGGGCAAAAAGAGGAGGCAGACATCGGCGCCCAGGGTCTCTCCAATGAGATCGGCTACCGAAAATAAGAGCTCCCGGAGATCCAGGGAAAACTTGAGGTTCTGCACCGGGACCGGCAGGTCGGCCAAAACCAGCCTGTTATCCAGGAAGTTTTTATACTCCCGGCCTTCGGTGGTGAGGACAACCCTTTCCAGATGGGCGATCACCAGGCTAAAAATATATTTATCTTCCCGGGTAAAGCCCTTTCCCCCTTTGGTCACCAGCAGGATCCCAATCTCCTGCCCCCACAGGGTAACGGGAGCCCCCAGAAAATAAAGGACCGTCTCTTCCCCCTCCTGGCTGATAGAGCCAGACCCCGACTGTACGGTGCCCTGCCCCTTGACCCGGCCGGCAAAGGTCTCCAACAATAGATAAGGATTTTCCCGGCCGATATCTACCTGTAAACGGCCCCGGGAAAGGAGGGGTCTCATGGTCTCTCCCTCCTGCAGGAGAAAGGCCGTTCCCGCGGCACTGGTGAGCCGCAGCAAAAGTTCCATTGCCGTGGCAAAGACCTGCTTGAGACTGCCATTTCTGTACTGGGTTTTTTCCTGAATGAGCCGGGAAGGCATAGCCCCGCCTGACCCCCTTTTTAACAGTTGTCAACACAATAGGGTTATTTCTCCCTTTCTTCCCCAATTCCTTCCAGGATTTTGCGTTTTTTACAATTTTTTCTCCAGGGAGCCAGGCCCAGGGATAAAAAAAGGGGATTGTCCCCAACAACTGGGAACAATCCCCCGCCCCTTTCCCTTAGCGGAAATTGTAGGTCCGGGAACTGCTGGCATAGTTTCCAGCCCCGTCAATGAGCTGGAGAGTCACCTTATGGGAACCGGAGAGGTCTCCCAGGACCAATTTTTCCAGGCTGCCATCGCTGCCTGCCTGTCCCACGGCTGCCAGCTCCCCATCGATGGACACCTTAACATAGACGTTCTTCTCCAGGGCACCCGCTTCCCCGTACAGGTAGTCGATCCCCGGAGAGATTTCGTCGACCAGAACCAGGAGGTAGCTCTTATTATTGGTCAGGGGCGGCAAAAAGACCAGGGGAGGCACCGTATCGACACCGATAAAGCGGTAGGTCTCCTCTTCCATGCTGTTCCCCGCCAGATCTTCCACCCGCCTTACCTGCAAGAAGTAACGGGTATCGGTCAGGGCCTTGTTGGCCGGCAGTGTCAATTTGGCGGTAAAGGTAACGGGATCGTATTCCACCCGGCTGGGGTAAAAGGTCTCCTCGGTGTCCCGGTTGGTCAACCGGTAATTTTCCACCCTGGTAGCCGTCCTTTCCTGGACAGGCTTGTTGAACTCCACCAGTACCAGGTGGCTGGTGGCCGCCTTGATATCCTCTACCTTCGGCGGTTCAGCACTGCTGGTGAACTTCAGAGTCTTGGTCTGGGAGGTAGTGCCCCCATCCCCCTCCGCCCAGATCCGGAGGCGGTAGCTTTGCCCGGTGGCAAAGGACCGGTTCACGGCTTCAACAATGGCTCCCCGGCCGTGCAAGTCTATATCAAATTCAAAACCGCTCAATTCCACCTCGAGGCGGTAGATGGGTTTATCGAAGGTTATGGAAAAACTCCGGCGATCCAGGGGTTCGATCCTTTCTATCCTGGGGCCATAGCGGTCATATTCGGCGGTAATCCGGTCGGTGAAGGTGCCGATGGGTTCATTATCCATATCCAGGATGCCCCTGCCGGCACTGACCAGGTAGTCCTCGCCCCTGATCATGTCCTCCCGCAAGTACAGGCGGACCGAATTGGGCCGGCTCCCCTCCTCCACTGCTACCACGGGCAGAACGGCTCCGGTGGAAACCTCCACCACCCCGTAGTTGGAGGGTTGGTACTGGTTGCGAACCCGCTGGGGAAAGACTATTTCAATTTCCCGGGCCGAGAGGCTGCGAACCATTGCCCGGTCTCCCTGGTCTTCCCTTGCTTCCTGACCCAGCCGGAAATATTCAGCCTGGGGCACCATTTTCCGCCCGGCATAATCCTGGATACCACTGACGAAGAGCCGGTAGCCCTCTTCATAAAGGAGCACTTCCCCCAGGGTGAGGGTAACGGTCATGCCGTCCTCTTCCAGGGTAGCCTCCTCGATATCTATCTTCCGGCTCAGATCCTCGGCCAGGGTAATCTCATAATTCCGCGTCCTTCCCGCCGTTTCCGGGGTCACCGCCTTGGAGAAGAGGATTACCACCTTATCGGCCGGTCCGGAGAGATGCTTCACCTCTGTAACTTCCGGGGGAAAGTCGCTCCAGGTGTACTTGGGTGTCTCCCGGCCCAGATCAACTTTAAAGTGGTAGGCCAGGGGTTCACTGCTGAGGCGCAGGCCGGAAGGAGTGCGGATATCCCGGGCCAGGAGGGTATACTCCCGGTCCCGGTAGAGTTCCGGCACCGTCAGGATCACCTGGGTATCGCTGATGGCTTCCACCTTCTGGACAGCCCCCGGGGAAAAGGCCGTATTGCGCTCAAGTAAAGTGAAGTTGCCCGTCAAGCCTGCTTTCAGGGCCTTTGTATCAACGGGGCGGCTGAAGGTGAGCTCCAATTTGGTTGGTGAGATAACGGCCAGGGAATCGCCAATCACCCTGCCCTTATCATCCCCCGGGTCGGGCTCCGGTTCGGGAAGTTCCCTGTCTCCCCGCTCCTTGAGCCAGATGTTCCAGATCACCGCGGCCGCCTCCGCCCTGGTGGTGATGGCCTTGGGATCAAAGCGGCCGTCCCGGCCCCGCAAGATGCCCAACTCTACCGCCCTGCCCACGGCACTGAGGGCCCAGCTGCTGATGCTGCCTGCATCACTGAAGGAGGCCAGAACGCCGGCCGGAACCTCCTTCCCATCCTCGCCCAGGGCCTTGACGACCATCACCGCCAGCTGCTCCCGGTTGAGAAACTGGTTGGGCAGAAAGCGGCCGCCGTCCCCGCTGACGATACCGGCCCGGGCCGCTGCTTCCACATAGCTGTAGAGGGGATCCGTGATATTGACATCACTGAAGGTCGGGGGGTACTGGACCTCCTGGGGGAGCCCGGCGGCTACCACCAGCAGCCTGACAAACTGCCCCCTGGTGATGGGATTCTGGGGACGAAAGGTCCCATCACCATAACCCTGCAACAGCCCCATTTCTGCCAGTTTTTCCACCGCTTCCCGGGCCCAGTGGCCTTCCATATCGGTAAATTGCGGTGCCGCCAGTACTCCTCCACTGCTTCCCAGGAGGAGTAAAAGGACCAGGCACCAGATCAGGACCCTTCTCCCACCACCCACTTTTATCAGCCTCCTTAAGGTTTCCTGCAAAATTTCCCTTTCCAGGAAGATTTTCTCTTTAGGGAAACAAAATCCTCCCTTGCCCGGCAATTTTCCCTGGGGCCCAGCCCAGGTATGGCAGGTTTCGACCGCTGAACCAGGAGCTCCCCCGTCTGCATAGTATGTAGAGGAAGGGGAAAAAAGGACAGCCGTCGTTGGCAGCTGGCAAAATCAGGCAAGTTATTTCTTTTATAGACGCCCGACAACTGGATTAAGTTCCCATTATGAGCATTTAGGCTGGAAGCCAGCTGCTAAAGCAGAGAGCCAAAAAGGGGTGAGGAAATGTTTCGTAACTATTACCAGTTCATCCATGACCTGCAGCAGGCCCTGCAGGGGGAACTGGAAGCCATTGCCTATTACCAGGCCCTGCTGGATTTGGCCCCAGCCCCAGACCGAGAAGACATCCGCCATGTCAGGGAAGATGAAGAGGGACATGCGCGGCTCCTCAGCCAGCTCTACTTTGATTTAACGGGCCGCCCTCCTGTGACCTTTCCTGTAGAAACACCGGAACTGCCCTCCTACCTGGCGGGGCTGCAGGAGGCAGTAAGGGATGAGCTGGCTGCGGCAGAGGACTACCGGAACCTGTACCTGTCCACCTTTAACAACGGGATCCGGGACAAAATCTTTGCCATCATGGTCGACGAGCAGGAACACGCCACCCGCCTGACCCTCCTGTACGGGATCAACAAGGAGGCATAGGCAAAAACAAGGGCCGGGACTTACCCGGCCAAAAATTAATCCAGGGAAGAAACCGATGTCTACTTCCGGTCTGCGGTGTCACCCCCGACCTTACCCATACCCTCCCGCAGAAGCTGGAGGGCCCGTTCCAGCTGGAGATCCCGGCCACCGCTGCCCCCCGTCAGCACCCGGTCCAGGGCCGCTGCCGTCTCCCCATCCACTACCCCCGTTTCCGGCAGCCCCACCCCGGCCTGAAAAGCCCGGACGGCCGCCTCCGTTTCAGCACCAAAGATCCCGTCAACCCTCCCGCCAAAATATCCCAGGGCCCCCAGGGCCTCCTGGAGCCGGGCCACATCCAGTCCCCCCGTTCCCCGGGAAAGGACCCGCTGCAGCCTGAGGGGTCCTACCCCACCGGTGGGCTGGTGCACCAGGACATCGGGCTGCAGGCCTGCCCCGGTAATGGGGTTCCCCCTGGGGGTAAAGTAGCGGGCGGTAGTAAGCTTCACTGCCGCCCCGCCCTGGAGGGGCAGCACCGTCTGGATGGTGCCCTTGCCAAAGGAGGGTGTCCCCACCAGGGTGGCTGCACCCAGATCCTTGAGGGAAGCCGCAACGATCTCTGCCCCACTGGCACTGCCCCCATTGATGAGGATCACCAGGGGCCAGCGATTCCGGTCCTGGTAAGAGTAAAAGACCTGCCTCCTCCCGTTCCCCTCCACCATTTCCAGGATGGGCCCCCGGGGGGCAAACTGGCGCAGCACCGCCAGGGCCTGGGAGAAGAAACCCCCGGGGTTGTTGCGCAGGTCCAGGATAACCGCCTTCATCCCCTGCCCCTCCAGCCGGCGCAGGGTCTCCAGGAGCCGGCGCTCTGTGTGCTCACTAAAGGAGGCAAGCTTGATATAGCCAATGCCATCGGGCAGTATTTGCCCCGCCACCGGGTTTACTTCAATAAGCTCCCGGGTCAAATGCACCTTGAACTCCTCTCCCCCCCGCCGCAGGGTCAGTTCCACCCGGCTGCCCGGCTGCCCCCGCAGCATGTCAGTAACCCTGTCTGCCGACAGGCCCCGAACATCCACACCGTCCACGGCGATAATCTGGTCCCCGGCCAAAAGGCCGGCCCTGGCTGCCGGTGTCCCCTGGAGGGGGGCCACCACCACAACGGTCCCCTGTACGTCGGTGACAACGGCCCCAATCCCACCAAAGGTCCCCAGCAGATCGGCGGTAATGGCGGCCAATTCCTCCCGGTTGAGGTAAGTCGAGTGGGGATCGCCCAGGGCTTCCACCATGCCCTTGAGGGCACCCTCCCACAGGGCCCTATCCTCTACGGGACCGGCGTAGTTGGCCTTGATCTGCTGGAAAAGCTCCTGGAGCTGGGCCAAGGCCTGCTCTTCACTTGTCTGGGCCCCTGCCTCCCTGGCCGGGCAGCTGAAAAGGAAAAGGAAAATCAGTACAACACTTACTATCTTTTCCGTTCCCCTTGTCCCTTTCATAATTCTACCTCCACTGGATGTCTGCTGTTTCCTCTTCATGGCTAAATTCTCCATAAAAAAAAGGATTCCCTTCCCACAGCCAGGAATCTTCCCAAGTAGTTTTCTTTATCAACTGTTTAAGCAGTCCGCACTCAACTATTAATTGGAAAGGGGCGACGACAGGTCGCCCCTACCAGATACCAATAACCGTTAATTGTTAATTGTCAATTGTCCATTGTCAATTGTTGGTTACCCCTTGCAGGAAGATATCCACCGTCAGCTCCAAGGCCTCCGGCGGGGCCAGTTCCTCAATAAGCCCGGGCAGGAGTACCCCCGCCAAACCGGCCAGGAAAAAGCGGGCCGCCATATCGGTATCCACCAGGCGTATCTGCCCGGCTGCCACCCCTGCGGCCAACAGCTCCTTCACCTGCTGCACCGTATCCCTGCGTATTCTAAAGAGGTGCTTCTGCAGCTTGCGGTTGACGGGCCCCGGATCCTGCAGGAACATCCGGGCCAGCTGTCCGTGCTCCAGCAAAAAATCCCGCAGGTGCCGGCCAATACCCAGGAGCTTCTCCCTGAGGTCCCCCGGCTGACCGAGAACTTCTGCCAGGCCACTGACATAGCTGTCGGCTATCTCCAGGAGCATTTCCAGGTAGAGCTCTTCCTTGCTGGTAAAATACTCGTAAACGGTACCCTTCCCTATTCCCGCTTCCCGGGCGATGTCCTCCACCCGGGCCTGGTAATAGCCACTTGCGGCAAAAATCCGGCGGGCAGCTGCCAAGATCTGCTTTTCCTTTCCTGGCTGGGCGCCAATTTCCTCCATACCGCCGCCCCCTTCTATCCGACCCAAGGGTCAGTTTGTCTTCATTATAACTTTCTGGCCACCGGCAGTCAAGGACCGGTGGCCAGGGGGGACTTAGCCTTCCCCCTCAATGGGTATCGCTGACTCGACGGCATAAATCTGGGGCTCCCGGCCCAGGGCGGCCAAAAGCCGGCGGAAGGCCTTTTCCTTGGCCCGCTGGGTTCTGATGTGCAAATCGGCACTATCCTTCCCCCAATTCTTCACATCCAGGGAAGCCAACTCTACTCCCTCGGCACCGCAGCAGCCCGTTACAGTGCCCAGAACCCCCGGTTCGGGGGCAACCCGGAGGCGGAGGTAATACCTGGTCTCCACCTCTTCCATGGGAATAATCTTCCCTTCCCGGGCAAAACCCGTGGCATTATTGCCCCGGGCCCCCGCCCTCAGATTCCTGGCGGCGGCAATTAGGTCCCCCACCACGGCACTCCCCGTCGGCATCTGCCCGGCCCCGGCGCCGTAGAACATCAGAGTCCCCACGGCCCGGCCCTCAACCAAAACGGCATTGTAGACACCATCGACCCCCGCCAGGGGATGGCCCTGGGGCAAGAAAGCCGGATGTACCCGGGCCTCCACCCGCTCCCCGTCCCTGCGGGCGATGGCCAGCAGTTTGATCACATAGCCCAGTTCCCTGGCGGCCTCAATGTCTGCCGCCGTTATCTCCTCAATCCCGGCACAGTGGACCTGGTCCAGGGGAACCTGGATGTTGAAGGCCAGGGAAGCCAGGATAGCCAGCTTCCGGGTGGCATCGTGGCCTGCAATATCGGCGGTAGGATCGGCCTCGGCATAACCTAAAGCCTGGGCTTCAGCCAGGACCTCGGCAAAATCAAGGCCCTTGCTGTCCATGGCCGTGAGGATATAGTTGGTGGTGCCATTGACAATGCCATAGACGGCCTCCACCTCCTCCCCCGCCAGGGATTCCTGCAGGGTCCGCAGGATGGGAATGCCGCCGGCAACACTGGCCTCAAAAAAAAGGTCTGCACCCCTTTCCCGGGCCAGCTGCAGGAGTTCCGCCCCGTGCTTGGCCATTACTTCCTTGTTGGCCGTAACTACCTGTTTCCCTGCCCGGAGGGCCTCTTCAATGTAGCTCCGGGCCGGTTCCTCCCCACCCATCACCTCAACCACTATATCTATATCTTCATCCCCCAGGATTGTCCCGGGATCAGTAGTCAGCAAGCTGGCATCAACATCCACCAGGCGCTGCCGCTTGGGATCCCGTACCAGGATCCCCTTCAGCTCCAGGTCTACCCCGGCCTTCTCCCCCAGGGTGGTATTTCCTTCCGTCAAAATCCGGTAGACACCGGAACCTACCGTTCCCAGGCCCAATAAACCAACTTTAATCCTTTTCTGCAACACCTATACCTCCCGTCTCCCCATGGTAGACAAATATTTCCCGATGAAAGACATTATAGCACTGGGAAGATGCGGTGACAACCCCCTGGACATAAATAATCCCGGCAAGGGGGAAAATAGCAGGACAGCTCCCTCCCGCTCTAGAATTTTCTCCAGATCCTGTGTTATAATGGTAACAATTGAGGAGCAAGGGGGTGAACCTTGTGAAGGAGAAGGTACTGGCCGTTCTCGATAAGATTCGTCCCGCCCTCCAGGCCGACGGGGGCAATGTGGAGCTGGTCGAAGTAGATGAAGAGAATGGTATTGTAAAGGTAGAACTCCAGGGAGCCTGTGCCGGCTGCCCCATGTCTACCATAACCCTCAAACAGGGAATTGAGCGGATCATGAAACAGGAAATACCGGAAGTAAAGGAAGTCCAGTCTGTTTAGTCCGGGGAAAACAGCAAACAGGGGTTAGACTTGACCAGAGATTGCTGGTTGAAGCCTGATCCCTGTCTTTTTTCCGTGGACAAGCCAAAACTAATATCTAAGTCAAATATTGAGGAGATACTACACCATGCACATAACCTCTTTAGACAAGGTGCAGCCAGGGATGATCCTGGGCAAAAGCATTCTCAGTGCCGAAGGTACCGTCCTCCTCGCGGCCGGGGTGAAGCTGACTCCCCGCTATATCCGCCGGCTCAAAAACCTAGGAATCTCTACCGTCTATATCTGGGATGAACAGACGGCAGACCTGGATTTTCGCGGCCCCTTGCGGGATGAGACCAGGCTCCGGGCTGCCAGTACCGTGCGGCAGGTCATGACGGAGATCGAGACGGGCCTGGAACGCACCATGGTCGTAGCAGATAAACTGTCCCAGATTTCCTCCATCGTCGACGAAATCCTCAATGATCTCCTGAATTCCAACAAACTTATCTTCGATTTTTTCGAAATTAAAGCCGCCGATGACTATACCTTTTTCCATTCCGTCAATGTCTGTGCCCTCTCCCTGATCCTGGGCATGCGGTTGGGATTGCCGAAGGAGAAATTAAAGGAGCTGGGCGCTGGTTCCCTCCTCCACGACATCGGCAAAATCCACATTCCCACAGAAATTATTGCCAAGCCCGGCCCCCTTACCACCAGCGAATGGGAACTCATGCAGCAGCACACTTCCCTGGGCTTTGAGATCCTGCGCCGGAGCAATGAGGTTTCCCTGCCGGCCGCCCACATATCCTACCAGCACCACGAACGCTATAATGGCTCCGGTTATCCCCGCAAGCTGCGGGGGGAAGAGATACACCCTTACGCCCGCATAACGGCTGTCTGTGACGTTTTCGATGCCCTCACCTCAGACCGGAGTTACCGATGCCGTTTCCTTCCCCACGAAGCCCTGGAGTACATACTGGGTGGCAGCAACACCCACTTTGATTTCCGAGTGGTGAAGGAATTTATCCGCTGCGTGGCCATGTATCCCCTGGGGACCAGGGTGCGCCTTAGTGACGGCAGCGAGGGAATTGTCATCCAGATCCCGCCCCAGGCCCCCCAGCGCCCCGTCCTCAGGATCCTGAAGGATAGGGCAGGCCGGACCCTCAAGTACCCCTATGACCTTTCCCTCCTGGAACATCCCCGCCTTATTATTACCGCTGTTTTAGATCAGTAAATTTCGGCTGTCAGCAGTCGGTTGTCGGTAGTCGGGTTACAAGTTCAAGACATAGGTAACACTATATCCTTACTTTTTTTAAAGAAGTGTTACCTATCTCTTGAACTATTTTTTTACCCATGTCCTGACTGAACATACCCGTGTCCTGACTGAACACTGAACATTGTCAATTGACAATTGTCAATTGTCCATTGTCAACTGCTGCAGCCCTTCTCCCAAAAGGTTAAAACCAAGTATCGTCAGGGAAAGCAGAGAAGCAGGGAAAAGGAGCTGCCAGGGGGCGGAGCGCATGCTGGCCACCCCTTCGGCAACCAGCACTCCCCAGCTGGCCCAGGGCGCCTGCACCCCCAGGCCCAGGTAGCTGAGGAAGGCCTCGAGGAAAATAGCCTGGGGAATATGAAAGGTCAGGGTAACGGCCAGGGGGGCCAGCATATTGGGGAGGAGTTCCTGCCAAAAAATCTGCCAGGGGCCAAGTCCCAGGGCTCTGGCAGCCAGAACAAACTCTGCCTCCTTCAATACCAGGACCTGGCTCCGGACCTGCCGGGCCAGGTCCAACCAGTAGGCCAGGCCCAGGGTTAGAAAGACACCCGTCAGGCCCGGGCCCAAAACCACAAGGAAAAAGATTATATAGAGGAGGGGGGGTATCCCGTAGAGAATGTCCAACACACCCATCAGAAACATATCCACCCGGCCGCCGTACCAGCCGGCCAGGGCCCCATAGGGCAGGCCGATGAGGAGGTTGAGCAGCACCACAGCCAGGGCTATGCCCAGGGATAGCCGGGCCCCGTACAGGGTGCGGGTAAAGAGATCCCGCCCCAGGGCATCGGTGCCAAACCAGTGGTCTTTATCGGGGGGCCTGTTGCTGTGGGCCAGGACCTGCTCCCGGGGAGAATAGGGACTGAATGAGGGGCCCAGCAGGGCCAGGACAACAACCCCAATTACCAGGACGGAGCCCAGGAACAGGTTCAGCCTGGCCCTTCTCCTTGTCCTCTCCAGCCCATAAGCAGAAACCAGCCTCAATGGCCTCCCCCCCTCTGGCGCACCAGGGCAAAGCGGGGATGGAGCCAGGCACAAACCAGATCCACCAGGAGGTTTAACCCCACCAGCAGGCTGCTGTAAAAAAGGGTCACCCCCATGATCAGCCCGTAATCCCGGTTATAGATACTGGCCACAAAGTGTTCCCCCAGACCGGGGAGGGCAAAGACCCGCTCGATGACAAAACTCCCCGTCAGAACCCCTGCCGCCAGGGGCCCCAGATAGGCCAGTACAGGGATCAGGGCATTGGGCAGGGCATGCCGGTACAAAACAGCCCTCTCCGCCAGTCCCTTGGCCCGGGCCAGCTGCAGGTATTCGGCGGGCAGGACGGCCGCCATGCTGCTCCGGACCAGCCTGGTAACCAGGGCTGTAGGGAGGAGGGCCAGGGAGACAACGGGTAAAACCAAATGGGCCGGACCGCCCCACAGGGCAGGGGGCAGCCAGCCCAGTCTGAGGGCAAAGAGGTATAGGAGGACCGGGGCCAGGACAAGGGTGGGCAGACTCATCCCCAGGGCGGTAAAGACTAAAAGGATCTGGTCAAAAAAAGTCCCCTGCCGGACGGCCCCCTGGATTCCCAAGGGGATCCCCAGGCCAAAGGCCAGGGCCAGGGCCAGCACCCCCAGGGTGGCAGAAACGGGGAAGGCCTCGGTCAGGATCTGGTTCACACCCTTGCCCAAATACCGGTAGGACGGGCCCAGATCAAAGCGAAGCAGCCTTCCCAAAAAGGCCCGGTAGCGCTGCCAGACCGGAGCCTGGAGCTGGTAGCGTTCTTCCAGGTTTTTCTGGATGGCCTCTGGCAGGCTTTTCTCACCGGTAAAGGGCCCCCCCGGAAGGCTGTGCATCAGGAAAAAGGTGATGGTGGCAATCACCCACAAGACCAGCAGGGAGAGCCCCAGCCTGCGGGCAAGATACTCTAACACGGCAAAACCTCCCCCAAGATCCGCCCCCCGGGCGGCTCATACCTCGTCAGCCCTTCACTGTCCGCCCAGGACAGCCCCTTTGAAATCCACCAGGCCCAGGGGGGTGAAATAGACCCCCTTCAGATCCTCCACCTGCAGGTAGTGGCGCACGGGAAAGAAAAGGGGAATGGCCGGCATCTCGGCCAGGAGAAGCTCCTCGGCCTGGTGGTACAAATCCCTGCGGGCGGCAGGGTCGAGGGCAGCCCGGGCCTGGGCCAGCAATTCATCGTAGCGGCTGTTTGCCCAGCCGGTAAAGTTGTTCCCTCCCTGGGACAAGAAAACCTCGAGGAAGCTGCTGGGGTCAATGTAGTCGGCATTCCAGGCCACGGCAGCCAGATCAAAATCTCCCTCCAGCATAGTGCCGAAAAAGGACTGCCATTCCCGGGTTACCAGGGTAACCTCCACCCCCAGTTCCCGGCGCCATATCTCCTGGATGGCTTCCCCCACCAGCCGGTAATCGCTGCCGTCGGGAAGGAGGAGTTCCAGGGTGGGAATACCCTCCCCGCCCGGGTAGCCAGCCTCGGCCAGCAGCCGCCTGGCCCCCTCGGCATCGCCGTCGGC
>LFSN01000067.1:0-892 GCA_001513125.1 Clostridia bacterium DTU030 | reverse complement strand
GTGTTGATAAAGTAGAAGGAGACGGCCAGGTCCTGAACCTTCTCCAAGCTTCCCTCTTCCGAAAGCCGCACCAGTTCCCCGGCCGGCAGGTGGCTGGCCAGGTCCAGGTCTCCACTCTCAAAGAGGGCCAATTCGGTAGCCGGCTCCTCCACCAAGGTAAATTCCAGGCCTTCCAAAGCTACATTGTTCACATCCCAGTAGTTTTCATTGCGGGAATAGCGCAGCCGCTGCCGCCCTTCCCAGGCATCCAGCTTGAAGGGGCCGTTCCCCACATAGGTTTTCGGGTCCAGCCACCAGCCTTCGGGATCCGCCTCCACAATCTCGCGGCAGAGGGGAAAATAGGTGGGAAAGGCAACCAGGGACAAAAAATAAGCCGTCGGGTGCTCAAGTTCAACCTGCAGGGTATGCTCATCCAAAGCACGGACACCGACCTGCTCCGGGTCTGTAAGCTCACCGCTGTTGTAGAGGGCGGCGTTTTTTATGTAATAGAGCTGATAGGCATAGCGGGAAGCCGTCTCGGGCGCCAGGACCCGCCGCCAGGCGTAGACAAAATCTTCCGCCTGCACCGGGCTGCCGTTGCAGTAGCGGGCCTCTTCCCGGAGATGAAAGGTATAAGTGCAGCCATCGGGGGACACCTGCCAGTCTTCCGCAACTCCCGGAACAATCTCCCCGCCGGGGGCGAGGCGGGTTAAACCTTCAAAGGCGGCCAAAATGGCCGTCAGCTCCGGCTCCCCTACAGCCAAGGCCGGGTCCAGGGTTTCCGGTTCGGGACCCAGATTGTAGCGGAGAACATTTTCCCCTCCCTCCAAGAGCGTACAGCCGGGGAAACTAATTAATAACAGAATAAGAAGCAAAAAGCCCATCACCCGTCTTCTCTTCAGCACCTTTGAAC
>LFSN01000063.1 GCA_001513125.1 Clostridia bacterium DTU030 | reverse complement strand
GCTTCCAGGGGCAGGTAACCCCGGAGCACAGCCAGCCCCAGTACCCCGCCGGTATTGGTCATGGTTCCGACGACGGCGGCTACCGGGCTGCTCCCGGTTATTTTATAGGCATAGTGGGACAGTATTCCCACCAGCACCCGCGGCAAAATGGCTATTACCGGGTCTAAAAGAAAAGGCACCGCTGCCGTGGAAAAGCTGTAGAGGCCAAAGATGAAACCTACCATTCCACCGACCAGGGGGCCCTCAAGGATGCCGGCTAAAATCACCGGTACATGCATAATGGTCGCCCGACCGGCTGCCGTCGGTACAGGAATGAGGCCCAAACCACTAATCCCCAAAACAATAGTTATCGCTGCCAGTAAACCGGCCACAGCCAATTGACGGGTCGTGAACATGAGCATGACACCTCCGTTCCAGTTCCCGTAAGGGATACCGGACATTGGTAAAGTGATGAAAGGATTTCATTCCATACGTCTCGACTAACGCATGTTTCATCGGTCCGGTGCCGTCGCCATGCTACCGGCCTCCTGTACTTTTATTATATTGAGGTATAGGGCATAAAACAATAAAAAACCCCCTGCTTTCATTTAAAAACTAACCGCCCTTTTTTTTCAGACGGGCGACCACAGGTCGCCTCTACTGGTTACATAAAAATGCCGGTTCCACGTTGGTAAGGGCGGTCTTTGACCGCCCGCAGGTGACCTCAGGTCGCCCCTACATTTTGTAGGGGAACAGTCCTCAGCAACAAGTAAACCTTTTATTACCTGCTGCTGTGGAGTCACAAATGCAACCATTTCTGCTATGGGCAAGGTTGAGGGGGACAGTCACCCCAAACGCGAGGATTAGTCTGGCGTTGACCATCCTGACTACCCTGCCGCCATAATTGTCAATTGTCCATTGTCAATTGTCCATTGTCAACCGCTTCCCGCAGGCTGACATCACCTGCCAGAACCCGGCGCACCGGGCCTTCAGGAACCTGTACCAGCAGGGCGCCAAAGTCGTCGACATCCACGGCGACCCCGCTTAAGGTCTCATCGGGGCCAATCACCTGTACCCCTTTGCCAAGAACAAGGGCCAGCTCCTTCCACCGGCGGCGCAGGGGGGCAAAACCATCCCGTAAAAAGGCCTTATACCAGTTTTCAATACGGAGCAATAGTTTTTGCAGAAGATCCACCCGGGAAAGGGCCCGGCCCACCTCGGCCTGCAGGGAAGTCGCCCTATCCTGCAGGGGAAGGGGGAAATCATCCAAGGGAGTGTTCACATTTATCCCTATTCCCATGATAACAAAATTGACCCGGTCCACCTCAGCGCTCAACTCGGTCAGGATGCCGGCCACCTTTCTGCCCCCGACATAAACATCGTTGGGCCATTTAATACCCGCCGCCAGACCCAATTCTTCCTTCAGGATCTCAGCCAGGGCCACGGCAGCCAGGAAGGTCAACTGGGGGGTCTGGGCCGGCTGCAGGGGGGGCCGCAGGAGCAGGGAAAATAAGAGGTTTTGTCCCCGGGGGGAGTGCCACGACCGCCCCCGGCGTCCCCGGCCCGCCACCTGTTCCTCGGCAATGACCAGGGTGCCCTCTTCTTCCCCCTGCCGGGCCAGCTCCTTGGCCAGCTCATTGGTAGAAGCCAGGGTGTCTCTGTAATAAATCTTGTGACCCAACCACCGGGTCTCCAGGCCCCAGCGGATTTCAGCCGGAAGGAGAAGGTTCGGAACCTGTTCCAGGCGGTAACCCCGCCGGGGCCGGGAGCTGATAGTGTAACCTTCCTCCCGCAGGGCCTGGACGGCCTTCCAGACTGCTGTCCTGGAAACTCCCAGGAGCCGGCTCAAATCCTCGCCGGAAAGAAAGTCACCCCCCGTCTGGCGCAGAGCCAGCAGGGTCTTCTCCTTAACCCCTTCCACCCCTACACCACCTGAACCCCGAGGACATTTTCCATCTGCTCCAGGGCAAAGCGGTGGGCCTCTTCATCAAAGGAGGCTACCCCATCCTTCAGGACTGTCACCTTGTAATTGCGCATCCGGGCATCGCAGGCCGTGTAAAGGACGCAGATGTTGGTACAGACTCCCACCAGGACAAGCTCCTCTACCCCCAGTTCCCGGAGGCAAAGATCCAGATCGGTGCCAAAAAAGGCACTGTAGCGCCGTTTCGGAATAACCAGCTCCTCCTCCCGGGGTTTCAGCTGATCGATCACCTCTGCCCCCCGG
>LFSN01000030.1 GCA_001513125.1 Clostridia bacterium DTU030 | reverse complement strand
AGGTGGGAGACAATCCCAGCCGGCCAGTGCCGGGTGATAATAATCTGGAAGAAGTAGAGATAGAGGATAGCCGTGTAGACGGCAAGGAGGGGCATCACTATATACAAAAACAGGATTTGGAGGAACTGGGGATAATCCCCGGGCTCATATTCCGCCCCATAGGCGGGCACCCCCGCTAAAAAGTAGGCCGGGGCAAAGATGCCCACCACTATCAACCAGATATCCAGGTACACCTCACCGGGTATGCCGGCGGAAAAAAGGGTATTGATGGTGTAGAGGATGGCCGCCAGCCCCATAAAGAGGACCAGGGAATAAAAGTAGGTGGCGGCAAAAGCTATTCCCAAATCCAGGACATACATTTCAAAACCTTCCCTGCGCCCCCAGTAGGGAATGGCCAGAAAGAGCAGGTAGAAAGCCAGGTTAAAGGCTATGTACCTGGTCATGGAAACCATGTTCTCATCGGGGAGCAAAAGGTGGTAATAGGCGAGCAAAAACAAAGCCGCCAGACCGTAGGCCAGAACAGGGAGCACCTTCCGCCCCCCTCCCCTCTCCCACAACACCCGCAGGGACAGGGTCAGGGGAATGCCCAGGGCCAGGGTCATGGCGACTCGCATAAGATAATCAGGCCTTGACGCAGCATGATTGAGATAAATTAATATCAGGACGGTAACAAAGGCCAGGGCCAGGGGTTCAGGAAACCTCTTGAGGCTGGCAGCCAGCCGCACCGCTACCCTTTTTGCTGTCCGAAGGATTCTTTCCAGCATTTCTCCACCTCCCCAATATATAGACGTTAAAAAGGAAGATTTAGTTCACCGGCAGGTGGTAAATGCCGGAAAACTTTTCACGCCCGCAGGCGGCGGAAAAAATCCCGCAGCAGCTGGGCGCATTCTTCCTCCAGCACGCCCCCGGTCACGGTAAAGGTGTGGTTCAGGAGCCCGTCCTGGCCGATCTTGTAGAGGGAGTCGACCCCGCCCCCCTTGGGATCGGGGGCCCCGTAGACCAGGTGGGCAACCCGGGCCAGGACCAGGGCTCCGGCGCACATGGGACAGGGCTCGATGGTGACATACATGGTGGTATCGGCCAGGCGCCAGGTTCCAAGAAGCCGGGCTGCCTCCCGCAGGGCAATAATTTCCGCGTGGGCCGTTGGGTCCCCCTGGGTTTCCCGCAGGTTATAGCCCCGCCCGACGATGCGGCCCTCCCTGACCAGGACGGCCCCGATGGGAACCTCCTCCAGGGCCAGGGCCTTCCGGGCCTCGGCCAGGGCCTCCCCCATAAATTCCTCATGCTGGCCTTCCCACTTTTCCTCCATCTGCTGCGCCGCCTTCCTACCGGGCCAAAAGCCCGGACAGATGAAATTTGGAGTTAAAAAATGACTAGCCCTGCAGCTAGTCTTCGGAAAAAAATTGGTGTCCCTAGGAGGACTCGAACCTCCGCATGACGGGGATTAGGAATCCCCCGCTCTATCCGACTGAGCTATAGGGACACGGCTTCATTTCTCGTATTATAATACCACACCCGCCGGTAAAATGCAAGCCTGACCGGAAGATGGCCGGGCCCTTCCAGCCCGAAAGTGGGCAATCGGGCCTCCAGCCCAGGGACATTATTTTCTTACCGGTACTTGCTCCACATGCTCCATGGGAAAGCCCAGGAGCTGCTGACCAAGGCGGCGGAAGTGCTCGGGATCGGCGCTGGTATAGAAGCGGTGTTTGGGAACAGTGCCCGCCGGTGCCAGTAAGCCCCGCTCCCGGAGGATTTCCCTGAGGGTGACAACGGTGGCCACGGCCGGGTCAACAATTTTAATATCGGGGCCAATGACCTTCCTGATCACCCGCAGCAGGTGGGGATAGTGGGTGCAGCCCAGGACCAGGGTATCGACGGCAGTATTGGCTAAAAAGGACAGGTATTCCCCGGCGGCAGCTTCCACCTCCGGCCCACTGAGTTTCCCCATTTCCACAAAGGGTACAAAGAGGGGGCAGGCTTGTCCATAAACCTTGGCCCGGGGATTATACTTCTTGATGGCCCTCTGGTAAGAACCGGAGCTGATGGTAAATTCCGTCCCGATAACGGCAATTTCCCCTGTATGGCTGGCCAGGGCCGCTTCCCTTGCCCCCGGTTCGATGATGCCCACCACCGGCAGGGAAAAGGCTCCCTGCAGGGCCGGCAGGGCCGCCGCCGTGGCGGTATTGCAGGCTACGACCAGGGCCTTGACCCCCTGCCCAACGAGAAATTCGGCCACTTCCAGGACAAAGGCCTGGATTTCCTCCTGGGTCCGGGAACCGTAGGGAACCCGGGCATTGTCGCCAAAATAGGCAATGCTTTCCTCGGGCAGCATGGTCAAAAAACGCCGCACCACCGTTAGACCGCCAAAACCCGAATCAAAAATTCCTACTGGCTCTGACATCTAACCACCCCAGTATTTGCTTTTCCTGTGCCGTATTTCTACATTATTCACCGTCCGGCGGAAATATCCTCCCTGACAGCCCCTGCCCCGGCAAAAATATGGGAAAAACAAAAGGGCGGGATGTCCCGCCCAGGGAAGATAAGACAGCAGCCCTACCCCTGCCGGGGCGGGATGGGTTCCTTGCCGGCGATGAATTTGCGCCGGGCAGGGTGGGTTTCAAAATCATCGGGATTCCAGTTGCTGGCCTCAGCCCAACTTTGGCTCAGGAGGGCTTCCTCCTCCCTTGTCATCTCCCTCTTTTCTCCCTGCGCCGGCCTGCCCTTGTCCTTGGCCATGCTATCCTTCCCCTTTCCTTTAGTTTGAAAGCCGTTTATATTTTTTCCTTCCCCAGCACCTTCATACATGGCAGCTGCCTTGCGGGAAAAGGGAGAAGGAACAATGCAAAGGTAAATGGTTATTATTATTTTTAATACTCCCTTTCCCGGCAGGAATTTGTCTTTTTTTGTCGAAGTTAACTAAACTTGCTAAGGCCGGGATGCCAGGCCACGCCTCCAGCGCCACCAGTGGGGGCAGCCGGCTGCCAGGGCGTGCACCGGGAGAAACCCCTGGCGCAACAAGGGGGCGTGTTTTTTCTTTGCCATTTTTGCCCAAGGGCCAACTTCCCCGGCCCAGAAGAAACTAACATGGAGGTATGGACGTTGAAAAGTCTGCGCTGGAAAATCGCTATTATTATCGTGGGCTTCATTTTAGTGACAGGCACAGTTCTGGGTGGGGTAAATTACTTCTCGGCCCGGAGTATTCTCGAAGATGAGATATACAACCGGTAAACCCAGGTAGCCCTTCTCCTCGTCCAGGGGATTGAAGATAAGCTGACCCAGTATCAGAGAATTCTAGCGACAATGGCAGAAGTCGCTGAAATAGAGGCCATGGACTGGGACACAGCCGCCCCTTACCTGGAAGAAAAAATCCTTGCTTTAAAGGACTTTGAGATCTTCTACCTGGTTTTCCCCGACAATGAATTTATCGGCACCGAGGGCAACAGCGGGAACCTGGGGGACAGGGCCTACATCCAGGAAACCTGGAGCCGGCAGAAGGGCATCATCTCTGAGCCCATCATCAGCAAGGCTACCAATGTACCCGTGGTAGCCATAACAGCCCCCATCAGGGATGCTGAAGGAACAATGATCGGCATCCTGGGCGGTACCCTTACCCTGGACTTTTTAACAGAAATGGCCCTGGATATCGCCGAAGGGCAGGCAGGCTACCCCTACATAATTGACGACAGCGGGCTGGTCATCGCCCATCCCGATGCCAGCATCCGCTTCCAGGCCAATTTTTTAAACACTGAGGCCGACTACGTAACCCCGGAACTTGCGGCCATGACCCAGCAGATGGTGGCCGGGGAGCAGGGCCTGGCCACCTACTCCCTGGAAGGGGAAGAATACCTGTGCTCCTTCGCCCCCATGCCCCTGACGGGCTGGTCCGTTGCCGTTACCACCCCCCTGGCCGAGGCCATGGCGCCGGTGGACCAGCTGCGGGACATGACGGCAATGCTTGGGCTGGCCGTCACCCTCCTGGGTATTGTGGGCAGTGTGCTCTTGTCCAGCTCGGTGGCCAAACCCATCGCTGACCTGGCCAAGGCGGCAGCCCTGGTGGGGGCGGGGGACTTTACCCACCAGATTACCGTGCGGGGGAAGGACGAGGTGGGCATCCTCGGGAAGAGCTTTCAAGCCATGGTTAACGGCATGGGCAATCTGATCGGCCAGGTGAAGGAAAGTGCCGTGGCCCTGGCCCAGTCGGCCCGGGAAATTACTGCCGCCGCCGAGCAGTCGGGCCAGGGGGCCCAGGAAGTGGCCACCGCCGCCAATGAAATGGCCGCAGGGGCCCAGCAGCAGGCCCTCACTGCCCAGAGAAGCGCCGACCAGCTCGTGGAGATGCAGAAGACCTTCAGCGCCATAGAAAGTTCGGCCCGGGAAATGGTGCAAGAGGTGGAAGAGGCCGGGGCAGCGGTAAGGGCAGGAAAAGAGAAGATCCAGCTGCAGGCCGAAAAGATGATCCAAAACCAGAAGGTATCGGCAGAATTGGCCAACCTGGTCGGCAGCCTGGCAGAAAAAGCCGAGCAGATCGGCACAATAATTGATATAATAAAATCTATAGCCGAGCAGACCAACCTCCTGGCCCTGAACGCCGCCATCGAGGCGGCCCGGGCCGGGGAACAGGGACGGGGCTTTGCCGTTGTGGCCGACGAGGTGCGCAAGCTGGCCGAAGAATCTACCCGGTCGACGGAAGAAATCACCGCCCTCATTGGCGAAATCCAGGCCTCGGTCGCCGCGGCCAAGGTGGGCATGGAAGAGGCGGGTAAATTGGTGGAATTCCAGTTTGCCGCCACCAAGGATACGGAAGCCGCCTTTGTGCAGATCGACCTGGTCTCGGCCCGGGCCCGGGAAAAGGTGCAGGACATAGCCCAGGCCATAATTGCCGTCTCCGCCCAGGTAAAGGAAACTGTAGACGATATCAACAGCATCGCCAGTGTCTCCCAGCAAAATGCCGCCCTCACCGAGGAGCTGGCTGCCAACAGCCAGGAACAATCGGCGGCAGCGGAGGAGCTGACGGCAGCCGCCGAGAACCTGCAGCACCTGGCCCAGAGGTTGCAGGAAGCCGTCGAGGTCTTCCAAGTTTAATCCGACGGGATACTGCAGTAAACCCATTGTTCCTACAAGGGCGGGGGCAGTAGGGACATGCCCCCCGCCTCTACAAAAAGAGGGAGGGAAGGAAAATGGTAATGCTCTCCAACAGCAGGCAAGTGGTGATCTTTAGGCTGGGTGAGGAGGAATACGGCATACCCATTCTCAGCGTCCAGGAGATTATCCGCCCCCAAACTCCCACCAAGCTGCCCAACTCCCCCGATTTTATCAAGGGTATCATCAACCTGCGGGGCAAGGTTATTCCCATCGTCGACCTGGCCCAGCGCTTTGGGATTACGGCCAGTTCCGACACCCACCAACAGCGCTTTATAGTGGTAGAAATCCAGGGCAATACCGTGGGCGTTATTGTCGATTCCGTTTCCGAGGTTTTAGCCGTCTCCCAGGAGCAGATCAAGCCGCCGGTGGAAAACTTTGCCTCCTTCGACGCCAGGTACATCAGCGGCATCCTCGCCCGGGATGAGCGGCTGGTTATCCTGTTAGACATCGAAAAAATCTTCCTCGAAGACGAGCTCCTGGCCCTCCAGGAGGCCGGGGCAGCCAAGGAGGAGTAAGGGGCAAACCCGTCCCGCTTCCTTCCACTGCTGGAATATTCCTCCCTGCATGCCCTTCCTTCCCTTTGGGTTATGCTAAGGGGGGAGGTGATAGTATGCTCAGCAGCCGCCACGGAAACTTTAACGGGATGGGATTTGCAGGTCTGATGCTCCTCTCGGCGGTAATGACCATCCCCATGTATGTCATCATGCGGGAGATGAGCGATACCCTAAAAGAGATAGCCAATAAAATTGCCCCCTAGGGGGCTGACACCGCCTGGACAGTATTCCCCAGGGCGGTGTTTTTATTTTCCTTCCGTGCCCATTACCCCTAAACCCCCCCCGGGGGGGTTTTAGGTTTTTTGTGCCCTTTTGCCGGGGAGGAAAGGAAAAGGCAGATGTGGAAGTTAAACCAGTGTAACCAAAGGGATAATCACAGCAGCCCAGTTGCAGTATCTACTTTTAAAGGAGTGAGCCGGTTTGGTAATGGAACGCCTGGCAAAGCAGTTGGATTTTATTGTCGAGGTCGATAAGCTAAAAAAGGTTTACCGGCAGAATGTGGTCATCGGCACCCAGCGGCAGGAAAACGATGCCGAACATTCCTGGCACCTGGCCCTGATGGCCCTCCTGCTTTCCGAGTATGCCCGGGACAAGGACCTGGACCTTTTCCGGGTGGTTAAAATGGTCCTCATCCACGACCTGGTGGAGATCGATGCCGGGGACACCTTCTGCTACGACGAGGCCGCCCACGAGGATAAGGAAGAGCGGGAGCTGGCCGCAGCAGAGCGGATCTTCAACCTGCTTCCCGAGGACCAGGCCCAGGAAATGTGGGAGCTGTGGCGGGAGTTTGAAGAAGGGAAAACACCGGAAGCCCGCTTTGCCAACTCCCTGGACCGCTTCCAGCCCCTCCTCCTCAATCACCATACCCGGGCCCACACCTGGACAAAGCCAGGGGTCACCCGGGAAAAGGTCCTGCAGCGAAACGGCCTCATCGCCGAAAATGCCCCCGCCCTGTGGGAATATGCCCAGAAGGTCATCGACCAGGCTTGGGAAGAGGGGTATCTGCGGGATTAAATGTTAAAAAGAAAAACTTTTCCCCTCCAGAATGGGGCCCAGACTGGTTTCCGTTCCACCGTTAGCAGGGGTTTGCCGCCGGAAAGGGTAACCGAAAAAAATTCCCTCGGGTATATATTATCTAGAAAGGGGGAATTGGGATGGCAAACCCTTACACCAACCTCTATGTCTGGTTTTCCAACGGAACGGAAAGGAGAAGGTTTGTCATGGAGCTCCTGCAGTTAAAGCCTGAGGTGCCAAAAAGGAAGGGCAAAAGGGCCGCTGCAGAAGCCCGGGAACGGCAGAGGCAGCTGGATGCCTACCTGGACATGATGGAGGAGGGAAAAACCAAAAGCCCCTATTACGCCCTCTCCGACCTTTTTTACCGGGGCCGTTTGCCTGAGAATATCAATATCGATGCCCTTCCCCCCTGGCATGAAGCCAGGGTATTTCAAAGGGGCTTCCGCCGGATTTATACCCAGAAATCCTATTACTACAGGCCCGGTCATTGGCTGGTCATTCAGTTCCGGCACACCCCCGAGGGCTGGGAAAGGCGAAACTGGGTACTGGGGCAGATCCCCGCGGAGAGGCTTGGGACCAACGTCCCCATCCCCCAGGAGATAGTGGACCGGAGGACACTGGTCTGGGCAGAAGGCCTCCTCCAAAGGTTTAGGGAGGCGCCGCAAGAGTCGTCGGCAGTGAGGAGCTTAAATAGCATATACGAGAAACTAAGAGGCATTAAGGCCAGATCCCCGGAGCTTTTCCAAGGGGATCTAATTTATTTATGGGAAAGGCTGGCCTTTAGGTATTACGATATAGGGCTATTGGACAAGGCCACTAATTGCCTGGAGTTGCAGGCCCAGTTGAGACCAGAGGATAGTGATGTCTACCTGACCATGGGCGCCCTCTATGCCGAAAGGGATATGTGGCCATTGGCATTAAAGGCTTATATGAAGGGTCTAGAGCTAGAGCCCAATAATGAATACATCCTCTACAACCTCGCTGCCCATTACCTGGAGCAGGGAGATACGGAAACGGCCCGCATATTCATCGAAAGGCTCAGCAATGGAAGCAGCAATGGCTCCATGCACTATAAGTTAAGGGCAGATGCCTATTACGAGGAGGGGAAGCCGGAAGAAGCACTGGCCCTTTACCAGCAAGCCCTCGCGGCAGCGGAAAAGGAGATAAATGACCCCGCCTATATTGCCGAGATCTACACATTCATGGCCAATATTTACCGTGAATGGGGTCAGGAAGAAAGGGTTTTAGAAAGCCTGGAGGCTGCCGCCCGCATTGCCGGGGATAATTTCAAGGTTCTAGCGGAACTTGCCCACTTGTATGAAGCCAAGGCCCGCTGGCCAGAGCTCAAAGCCCTCGCCCAACGGCTCATTGAACTGCAGCCCGACAATCCCCAGGGGTATTTTTTCTTGTCCAGGGCCTTGTGCAATTTGGGTGACAAGGAACAAGGGAAATGGTACAGGAAAATGGGGGCCAAAAAGAGCAGGCAGGGTTATAGATGATACCTGGCAGGCGAAGGGAATGGCCCCACCTTATGGGATTATATTGGGAGCATGGGCAAAGTTATGGGGAAAGGCGGTGGCGGGGGAAAGCTCCCCTTGCTACCGCCTTCCAAGTACGAAAAGTGACAAACAAATTACCTTCTTGATTTATAAATATCGCCCCGGGGACCGATTCGAGTCACAACAACTTCTCGCCTTTCTGGATTTAACATCAGCAAAACTCTTATATCCCCTACCCGCAGGCTCCTTTCCGGACGGCCTTCCAGCGGTTTAGACCCCTAGTCGGGTCAATCATCAAACCCTTCAACGCATCCAAGACTCGCTTACATTCGGCTCGGGGCAATCTCTTAAAATAACTCTTTGCTTGCTGCAGGATTGTGATTTGCCATAATTTCTTATGCACGACGTTTCTCCTTCAAATCCCCCAAGAGTTCCGCCCTCACTTCGGCGAGGGTTTCACCAGGATCCTTACCCTCAATATAATCCTGCCACGCTTGGGAGCTTTCCCTTGCTTCTTCAGGCGACAAAGGATCATCTGCTAGCTGGCGGATAGCCTCCTTTACTTCTTGGATCACATCCACACCTGGCAATACTAATACCTGCTGTCCTTGGGCTCGTAAAGCACTGACCGGGAATTGATCATCGGGGCCCAATACCAAAACCTCTTGACCGCTGCCCAACACATAGAATGTTAATTGCGCCAGGTGATTTCCCAAATCTGGCCAGGTTCTTTTGACATACACGTGAACCTTCCTGATTTTCTGCAGACTCACATTTTCCTCCCTCAGCTTACGGACAGTGCGCAAGGCTACTAAATCAACAAAACTCCAAAATCTTGCCTGTTTTTTACCTCCTGAGGAGTGGTAAGTGGCCTCTACTAAGCTCGATCGATCCAAATAATCGATTTGCCTGCGCGTTAACCCGGTAATACGCTCAACTTCCCGAATCTGATACATCTTAATCCCTCCTTCCCCCCCGAAGCACATATATAATAATGCAATTTGTTAACACAAAAGTACAACAAATTTGTTCTAAAGTCAAACATTTTTGTACATAGGACAGGTAAAGCTATCCTAAGGCACTACAAATACTTTAACACCCAATAAAGGCAAAGAAAAAGAAAAACGAGTTCCCCCATGGAAACTCGCTTCTTAATATAAAGCCTTTAATGGTGCGCCCGAGAGGATTTGAACCTCTGACCTCCGGATTCGTAGTCCGTTACTCTATCCAGCTGAGCTACGGGCGCACGTTTTTGTCTGCTGTGTTATTATAGCAGATGCCACAGGGGAAGTCAAGTTTACCAAAAAGCCCCTGTAGTTATTCTGTGATAATGTCATGTTGAATTTATTCTGATAAAATGTCACCTATGAG
>LFSN01000143.1:2043-4306 GCA_001513125.1 Clostridia bacterium DTU030 | reverse complement strand
TCCCTCAACTCGGCCCTGGGAAAAATAATCGGCCTCTGGGAAGCCACCCTGCTGGTCCATATCATCGGCACCGCCACGGTGGGGGCCGTTATTCTCTTTACCCCCCTCAACCAGGGGGACCTGACCAAACTTGGCGATGCCCCCTGGTACACCCTGCTGGGCGGGGTTTTGAGCGTGGCCATCATTGCCCTGGTGGCCACCAGCATCCCCCGGCTGGGGGTGGCCGTGGCCACCACTGCCATCATTGTGGCCCAGGTTTCCACGGCCCTCCTCATCGATCATCTGGGGCTATTTGGCCTCCAGGCCGTTCCCTTTACCTGGCTAAAACTGGTCGGAATGGTGCTGCTGGCCGGGGGCGCCCTCCTGATGCTCTATCGCTGATAGCGGGAAGGCTGTCGGTCAGAGAAAAGCCGGACCTCCCGGATATAATCGGGGACCAAAAGGACCAGCACGGTGTAGATTTCCAACCTCCCCAGGAGCATCAGGAAGCTGAGGAAGAGCTTCAGGGCCGGGGGAAAGGCCAGGTAATTTCTCATGGGCCCTACGGCAGCAAGGCCCGGACCAATATTCCCCAGGCTGGCCGCCACGGCCGAGAGGGATGTGACCAGATCAATATTGAAGGCCGTTAAAACCAGGACCCCCAGGATAAAGATGGTCAGGTACAGGAAGACAAAGCCGACGATCTCGGAAATGACCTGTTCCGGGACGGTCTTCTCCCCCAGACGCAAGGGGACAACGGCCCGGGGGTGAAGGAGGCGCTGCAGTTCCCGGTAGCTGTATTTTAAAAGGACCAAAACCCGGATCTGTTTCAGGGCGCCGCTGGTGGAGCCGGCACTGGCCCCGAAGGTGGCCAAAAGCAGCAGTAAGCCCCGGGAAAAGGCGGGCCACTGGTCAAAATCGGCCGTTGTAAAGGCGGTGGTTGTGGTAAAGGAAACCGCCTGAAAGGCGCCGTGGCGGAGGGCAGGGAAAAAACTGCCATAATAGTGGTGCCAGAGGTTGAAAGAAATCAAAAGGGTGGACCCAAGGACAATAAAGGTATAAAAGCGAAACTCTGCATTCCTCCACAGGGCCCCCCGCCGGCCCGTCAAAAGCTGATAGTGGAGGGTGAAATTGGTACCGGCCAAAAACATAAAAACGATGAGCACCGCCTCCAGGTACAGGCTATTATAGGCGGCCACACTCAAATTCCGGGGAGAAAAGCCCCCGGTGGCCATGGTGGCCAGGGCATGGGTGAGGGCATCATAGAAGGTCATTCCCCCGAAAAGGAGCAGGATCGTCTGCAGGAGGGTCATCCCCACATAGAGGTACCACAAAACCCGGGAGGTAGCGGCCACCCGGGGTAGGAAGCGGTCGGCAACGGGGCCGGGCAGCTCGGCCTGGAAGAGCTGCAGGCCCCCGGCCCCCAGCCGGGGCAGGATGGCCACCGAAAGGACAATAATTCCCATCCCGCCGAGCCACTGGGTAAGGCTGCGCCAGAAGAGGATGCCCCTGGGCAGGGCCTCAATATCGGCCAGAATGGTGGCCCCCGTTGTGGTAAAACCCGACATGGTTTCAAATATAGCATCGATGATGGTGGGGGTCGCCCCGGAAAGGATAAAGGGCAGGGAACCAAAGGCAGCCGCCGCCACCCAGCCCAGGGTAGCGACGGCATATCCTTCCCGGTGATTCAATTCCGTGACCGGAGCGGTATAGTAACGCAAAATTAAACCACAACCCAGGGTGATCCCGCTGGACAGCACCAGGGGTGCTAAATCCTCGCCGTAATAGAGGGAAAAAACCAGGGGCACCAGCATTGAAAACCCCAAAAAAACGAGCAGGCTGCCCACAATGTTTGCTACTACCCCAACCCGCATGGTTTGGCTCTCCTCCTAACCCCTTGGCTTAAAATACCGGGCCACGGTATCGGCCATTTCCGGCCTGGTAAAGATTACCACCCTGTCTCCCGGCAGGAGGACGTCGTCCCCCCGGGGAATGATAACCTCCTTCCCCCGACAGATGCTGCCGATGAGTATCCCCCGGGGAAGCTTGAGGAAGCGCAGTTTTTTATTGGCACCCGGGAAACCGGGCTGGATGGCCAATTCCATAACCTCCACCTTATCGTCCTTCAGAAAGGAGACGGAAAGAACCGCTTCCCTTCTGAGGAGGGAAAGGATGGTGCTGGCAGTGACCAGCCGCGGGTGCACCGCCTGGTCAAGGCCCAGGGTATCCACTACCGGGCCGTAACTGGGCTGGTTAACCTCCACGATCACCTTGCCCACACCCA
>LFSN01000143.1:345-1980 GCA_001513125.1 Clostridia bacterium DTU030 | reverse complement strand
ATCCCCTCTTCCCGGAGGAGCTCCAGGTCCGCACCGCTGCCCCTGAGGACCAGGACATCGGGCAATTTTTCCGCCAGGACCCGGCAGCGGTCCTCCCGCTGCTCGATGAGCTTCACTGAAATCCCCAGGTCCTTGTACCGCTGCAGCATGTCCGCCAGCTGGTAACCGATATTGCCCCCGCCCACAATCATAACCCGGCGGATACGCTCACTGCTCTTGCCCGTCAAAAAGCCCATGGCTGACATGGAACCTGTTTTTCCGATGACAAAAACTGTGTCATTGGCCTGGATTATGTCGTTCCCACCGGGGATGATCACATCTCCATTCCGGGCAATGGCCCCGATGAGGACACCCAGGGAGAGTTCCGAGAGCTTTCTGCCCACAATAGGGGCCTCGGCATCGACCCGAAAACCCAGCATCTGTACCTTTTTCTGGGCAAAATATTCCACATCGGTGGCCGCCGGGTTTTTCAAAAGCCTGACGATTTCCATAGCCGCCACCCGTTCCGGATCTATGACCAGGTCTATACCCAGGTCTTCATTGGACAGGACCGAATTTTTCGCCCCGTATTCCTGGTTACGGATCCGGGCCACGGTTAGTTCCACGCCGTAACGCTTGGCCAGCATGCAGGCCATAATATTGTATTCATCAAGGCCTGTCACAGCTATGAGGAGCTCAGCCTTCTTAATCCCTGCCTCCTCCAGCACCCGGGCACTGGCCCCATTGCCCTGGACAACTAAAACATCAAGATGATTTTTCACCCGTTCCGCCCGGGCCGGGTTCTTTTCAATGACCACCACATCATGATTATCCCGGGATAGGCGGGACGCAAGCTCATACCCCACATCACCGGCACCTATTACTATCACCTGCACCGCCCTTTATACCTCCCTCCGGACTATACTGCAGGTCTATCTTGCTTTAAACAACTTTAATCATATCCCCTTTGCCCCCTCCACACAAGGACCAATATCTATAAAAATATATTACAGAAGCCTCCCTTTGCCTCCCTATGCCCCTTTTCCCTTTACTTTCATTTCCACTGCCCGCCAGCTATAAATAAAGTCGGATTTTCCCAAACTAAAGGGGTAAGGGAAAATTTTTGTATCTCCCGGGGGTGTCAGCATGAAAGGCAAAAAGATTTTACCCTGGCTGGGGGCGGCCGGCCTGGCCCTCCTCCTGCCCCGGGGACTGAAATGGCTTCTCCNNGCGGGCGGCCGACATCACCTTTGATCACTTCCTCCACCGCCTCATGGCCGATGCCTACACCGAAAACCTGTGGGAATTGGTTTCCGCCATCTCCCGGATGGGGCTGTACAACCAGCAGGAAAACGCCCTCCGGGCCCATGAGGGAAAAGTTCTCCAGCGTCCCCTGGGCAGCCCCAAGCGCTTTCCCGACTTCTCCGGGCTCATGTTCAATGCGGCCCAGCTCCACACCCTGCCCACCCCCATCGGGACAGAGATTAACACCCGGGTGGTCATCGGCAAACAGGCCGCCCGACCCCTGGTCATCGAAATTCCCATTATCATCTCCGGGATGGCCTACGGGGAGGCCCTGACGGAAGCCTTTAAGATCGCCCTGGCCAAAGGGGCAAGTTTAGCCGGTACCGCCGTCAACACCGGGGAGGGACCCTT
>LFSN01000143.1:0-239 GCA_001513125.1 Clostridia bacterium DTU030 | reverse complement strand
GGGGCCCTGGCCGGTGTGGGCCACCTGATGAAGGCCAGGGATATGGACAATAAACTCCGCCGGCAGCTGGGCCTAAAGCCGGGCCAGGATGCCGTCACCGAATCCCGCCAGACGGGCATCGAAACCCCCGCCGACCTGCGGGAGCTGGTGGCATACCTCCGGGAGGTCACCGGCGGTGTCCCCATCGGGATAAAGCTCGCCCCGGGAAAATACCTGGAAAGGGACCTGGACTTTGCCCT
>LFSN01000090.1 GCA_001513125.1 Clostridia bacterium DTU030 | reverse complement strand
TACAAGGCGCCCACGGTCCCCTTCTCCTTGAGGTAGACCAGGGTCCCGTTCTCATACACCCGGTAAAGCTTGAAATCAAGGATTTCTTCCGGTGGTTCCTTAAAGATTTCCCACCAGGCCACATCCATCTCCGGGGTGTTCCAGGTGATCCGGTGGGAGATGAAAATGGCGGTAATGGGGGCATGTTTTTCCAGCTCCCGGATCATGTCGGGATGGATGGGCAGCTTTACCGCCGGGCGGTCGGAATACCAGGCCACCAGGTGGCCGTCGTTGGAGACAACTACTTCATCTTCCCCTACCAGCCGGGCCAGATCGGCCAGGGGCTCCCCGAACTGGTCGGCCAGGCGGATATAGACATTGGGTTCCTCCCAGTCGGGGAGATTGGCCCCCACCAGGGGCAGGGTCAAAAGAAGGAGAAGGAAAACTGCCAGGGCCTGCCTGTGGCCACAGATTTTATCCAGGAGCCATTTTAAGGCAGCCAGGCCGAAAATGATATAGAAGGGCAGGAAAATGAAGAAGAGGCGGGGGATGTAGTGGATCACCGCCAGGGCACCCAGCTGCACCAAAAAACAGCCTGCCGCCAGAAGGTAGAGCTCCTTGGCCCGCCGGTCCAGGGGTAGGAAAAAGGCGACCAGGGCCAGGACAAGGAGGGCAAGGGCCACCCCGGAAAAGTCGGGGGTGAAGAAGTCCCCGGCAAAGGTCAGCAGCCCTCCCTTGATCTTGCTTAAAAGAACCCGGGGGTGGGTCAGGATAAAGCCGAAGACGTCGGGGGGAGAGGGGACCATATAGAGGGTGTAGGCCGGGTTTACCCAGTTAAACATGGCTATCTCATACTGCTGCAGGGAAAAGAGGGGGGAGCCAAAGAGGTAAAGGTTGCGGATAAACCAGGGGCTAACCGGGAGTATAAAGCCGGCCAGATAACGGGCCAGGGGGCGCCAGCCCTCCTCCCGGCGCTGGTACCACCAGTAAAAGCCCACCAGGGGCATAAAGACCAGGGCATTGTAGCGGGCCAGGTAAAAGAGGCCGCCGGCGGCCCCGACCAGGTAGTCTCCCCGGGGAGAGCGGCAGCTGGGCAGGACCAAAAGATAGAACCAGAGGAGCAGCAAAAAGAGGGCCAGGGGTTCCGTCAGCCCCGAGGAACTATAATGGAGGTTTTGGGCGCTGAAGATATAGGCCAGGGCCGAAGCCGTGGCAACCCCGGTCCCAAAAAGCTGTCGGGCCAGAAGAAAGGTTAAAACCAGCCCTCCCAGGTAAAATAGGCCGGTGACACCGGCCACCACCGGGTCGGTGGAGGGGAGAAAGGACTGGGCCAGCCCCAGGATCAGGGGCCAGAGGGGGGCCCGCCAGAGGTTGGGCTGGGGGAAGGGGTGGATGCTGAGGCCCAGGGGGGTCATGTAGGCCGAGGTGATGCCCTGCCCCCGGGCGATGTTCCTTCCCATACTGGCATAATCCATGGAGTCATTATAGGGGATGGCCAAAAAGGTAGCCCGATAGGTGTAAAGCCAGACCCCTGTTGCCAAAAGTACCAGCAAAACCAAAAGACCCCAGGACCAGCCTGTGCCGGTATTGTTTCTCCTGTCCGACATAATCTTTCCTCCCGTATCTGAACCGGGCAGGGGAGGATCCCCCGCCCGGGCTGCTATTTCTCTTTTGCTCCACTCCCGTATACTGCCCGTTCCGCAAGGAAAAGCCCTACAACCCCCAGGGCCACTCCCAGCCACAGGGTGGAAAAACGGGTTATGATGGTGGCTGCCCCGGCCACAGCAGGGCTCAAGCCGGCCAGGTATAAAAGGCCCAGAATGGTCCCTTCCACGGCCACCAGGCCGCCGGGCAAAAAGGAGAGGGCCCCGACGATGGCGGAAAAGGAGACCACGAACAGGGCCTGGAGGAGGGGCAGGCGGGCGCCCAGGGCCAATACCCCCAGGTACAAGATCAGCCCTTCAAAGCCCCAGGAAACCAGGCCCAAAAGAACGGCAAAGAGGAGGGATTGTGGCTCGAGGAGCTGGTGGAAGCAGGCCTGGATTCTGGCCAGGGGCCGGGCCAGCCGCCCGACCAGGGGAAGCCTTTCCAGCCCCTGGAGAAGGCCCAGGGTAAGCCGTGGTTTCTGCATCAAGAGGACGAAAAGGCCGACAGCCCCGGCAGTTGCCGCCAAAACGGCTATTCCATAGCGGTAATATACGGCCCCCAGGGAGGCCAAAAGGATCATGCTGATCCCGTCGGTGAGGCGCTCTGCCACCACCACGGGGGCGGTGGTGGTCACGGGAATATTCCAGCCCTCCTTGAGGAGGTAGCATTTTAAGAGTTCACCGGCCTTTCCCGGTGTGAGGGTCATGCTGAGGCCCGCCACGAAGATGATCAAATTCTCCCTTTCGGGGATAAAGACCCCCAGTTTTCCCAGGAAATAGCGCCACTTCACATAGCGCAGGCAGTAGTTGAGGGGGGCCAAAAGAAGGAGCAGGGGCAGATAGCGGTAGTCCATCCCCCCGGCCAAAAGGAGTTCCTTCAGGTCCCCCACCAGGGCGATGCCGGCCGTTAGGGCGATCCCGACGGCCAAAAAGAGGAGCAGCCAGCCTTTATACTGCCGCCAGGGCTTCCTGGAACTTGCCCCTTCCGGGGCTGTGCTCTTTTTGTCCACCTTCACCAACCCCGATACCATTCAAAGAGGGAACCCCAATCGGTCTGCTGGAAATTGCGGATCCGGGCCCGGCCGATGGTGGGATACCACAGCCAGTCGTGGTAGATGTTGGAGGCCAGGGGGGCCCAGACCATGAGGGGAGAGTGGAGGGCAATCCTTTCCAGGAAGCGCAAGGGGCCCTTCCGCAGCATCTGATCCCCCCAGATGACAAAGCTCCGCTTGCTGCGAAAGCCCAGGTTTACATTTCCGATATCGTCCCCCACTACCCTGATCCGGTCGGGATCGGCCGTTCCCAGCCCCATCTCCGTGGCCATCCTGAGGTAGGGGATGGACAGGGGATCGAAGCCCATGACCCGGGC
>LFSN01000068.1 GCA_001513125.1 Clostridia bacterium DTU030 | reverse complement strand
TTCCGGAAGAGGGGCTGGCTTTCCCTCCGGGGCCGGTAGGCGGGCACTTCCCCATCGGTGACAGGGCCAGTGTCTCCCTCAGCCTCTTCCACCTCTGCTTCTGGGGCAGCTTCTCCCTCCATCAACAGGCGTTCCAGTTCATCTGCATGCAGGGTTTCCTGCTCCAGGAGGGTTTGGGCCAGGAGATCAAGTTTATCCCTGTTTTCCTTAAGGAGGCGGGTTGCCTTATCGTAGCACTCATCGATAATGCGGCGCACTTCCTGGTCAATGGCCGACGCCACCTCTTCACTGTAGTTCCGGTCCCGGGCGATATCCCGCCCCAAAAAGACCTGTTCCTGCTTATGGCCAAAGGTCAGGGGACCGAGTTTTTCACTCATCCCGTATTCCATGATCATCTTCCGCACCAGGGCCGTCGCCCGCTCCAGGTCATTCTGGGCCCCGGTACTGATCTCATTGAGGACCAGTTCTTCGGCCACCCGGCCGCCCAACAGCTGGGTAATCCGGTCCAGGAGTTCCGAGCGGGTCATGTAATAGCGGTCTTCCTTGGGCAAACTGAGGGTGTAACCACCGGCCCGCCCCCTGGGAATTATAGAAACCTTGTGGACCGGATCGGTGTGGGGAAGAACGTGGCCCAGGACGGCATGCCCCGCCTCATGGTAGGCCACCAGGCGCCTTTCCCGTTCACTGATCACCCTGCTCTTTCGTTCCGGACCGGCAATAACCCGGTCGATGGCTTCTTCCATCTCCTCCATCCCTATCCGGCGCTTGTTTCTCCGGGCCGTCAGGATGGCTGCTTCATTGACCATGTTGGCCAGATCGGCACCAGTAAAGCCGGGCGTCCGCCGGGCCAGCACTTCCAGATCCACACTGCCATCCAGGGGTTTGCCCCGCACGTGTACCTTTAAGATGGCCTCCCTGCCCACCACGTCGGGTTGATCGATGATCACCTGCCGGTCAAAACGACCGGGGCGCAGCAGGGCTGGATCCAAAACATCGGGACGGTTGGTTGCCGCCAGGATGATGACACCTTCATTGGCACCAAAACCATCCATTTCCACCAGGAGCTGGTTCAGGGTCTGTTCCCTCTCGTCGTGACCCCCTCCCAGGCCGGCACCCCGCTGCCGCCCAACGGCATCGATCTCATCGATGAATACCAGGCAGGGTGCATTTCTCTTGGCCTGATCGAAGAGATCCCGTACCCGGGAAGCGCCGACACCGACAAACATCTCGACGAAGTCGGAACCGCTGATGGTGAAAAAGGGAACGCCGGCTTCCCCGGCCACCGCCCTGGCCAACAGGGTCTTCCCGGTGCCCGGGGGGCCAACCAGGAGGACACCCTTGGGGATCCGGGCCCCGAGTTCGATGAATTTTTTCGGTTCCTTTAAGAATTCGACTATCTCCGCCAGCTCTTCCTTGGCTTCATCGGCCCCGGCTACATCGGCAAAGGTTACTTTCGTCTTATCATCGGGGGAATAGAGGCGGGCCCTGCTCTTGCCAAAGGACATGACCCGGTTTCCCCCGCCCTGGGTCTGCTGCATGATGAAGATCCAGACCCCGATCAGGAGAATAATGGGAAACAGGGTGGAGAGGAGGGTAGTCCACCAGGGCGGAGACGGTGGCGGTTCCCCGGTATAGGTCACGCCGGCCTCCTCTAGCCGTTCGATCAGTTTGCCATCATTGGGGTTATAGGTAGTGAATTTTTCCCCGTTTTTGAATTCGCCCTCGATGGAACCATCCACAATGGTAACCCTGTCTACCTCTCCCGCCTCCAGGTGTTCCAGAAAGTCAGAATAGGCAATTTCCTCCACCTGGGCCGGCTCGTTGGCGTAGTAGTTTATTACCGAGAGAGCTATTATAATGAGCAACAAATAGAAGCTCATGTTGCGAAAAGCTCTATTCAAAAAAAGACCTCCTCTCATAATGGGCAAAGCCGGAGGTAGCAAAATTCACCCCCATTTTATGCAGTACCATATAATTGTAGCATATTTCAGAACCCCTGACAACA
>LFSN01000117.1 GCA_001513125.1 Clostridia bacterium DTU030 | reverse complement strand
ACCGAACGGTACGTACGGTGGTGTGAGAGGACGGGGGCTAGGCGCCCCCTCCTACTCGATTCCCAAAGCCCGGCGCTTTTCTTCTATATGTTCCGCTATTTTTGTGGCTGCTTCGGTGGGGTCATCGCTGAGGGCCACCTTGCCCCCCGTCAAATCTTCCAGGCCTTGAGTGAGGAATTTGGCCAGTTCCTCTCCCCCGGTAACGGGCGGTATGGGGGACATGTGGGTATAGAGGCCAAAGGCCAGGGCAAAAATGCCATCTATGGTTGCCTTTTGCTCCATCCATTCCGAGGCACTTACGGCTGCCGGTAATTGGGATGTGTCTACTTCTAAGGCGTCGGCGATGGCTGTAACCAGCAGGGAGATGCGGCCTGTATCGGTACAGGTGCCGAAGGGCAGGACGGGCGGTATTCCCAGATCCCGACAGACAGCCTTGAGACCCTCGCCGGCATACTGGAGGGCATCCAGATTACACAGGCCCGCCACCTCCAAACCGTGACAGCCACAGCCGGCGGCAACCACCAGGATATTGCGCTTAATCAATTCCTTTCCTAAGTTGACGGTCATCCAGTCCTGGGGGCCGTTTTTTAGTGTGCTGCAGTTGATAATAGCAACCACCCCGGAGATCTTACCGGCCTTGATGACCTCTAAAAGGGGATCCAACCTGCCGCCCAGGGCATTATAGATTGCCTCCGGCGAGAAGCCGGCTATGGCCCTGGTCACCTTCCGGGGGATATAGGGTTTCACCTGTTCCTTCCTGACGGGGAAGTTGGCCAGCCCCCATTCCAGCAGCCTTTTCGCCATTTCCTCCGCTTCCGGCGGTTTGTAATCTAAATTCTTATCTACCTTAGGTATCCTTACCAGGTCATTTACCGAAACCAGGGTCACCCTATATTTTTCGGCGTAGGGGGCCAGAAACGGTGGTGAGCAGTTTTCATCCATGGCAAAGACATCTACGGCCCCGCTGGCAAGCAGGGGTTCAATGGCCAGCCAGTTGCCGGTGTGGCCCACAAAGATGTCATCCATGGGGAAACGCTGGAGGATTTCCTGTCCCGTCTCTATGGAAGCGACGACGTGAAAACCCTTGGCGCCAACCTCCCTGGCCCTCTCCTGCCAGTGGGGATTTCTTTTCAATTCATACAGGGTGGCAATTCCCATCCAGGGTTCATGGCCGTTGAAGACGATGTTGATGTAAGCGGGGTCGAGAATCCCTAAGTCGGTGTTCACTTCATGGGGCATGGGGGTGCCAAAGAGGATATCCTGGCACATTTCCAGGGGCAGCTGGGCCCCATAAATGCAGGCGATGCTCAGGCGCAGGGCTTTCCGGGCCAGGGATATGTAATCGCCATCGACATTGGTCAGGCAGCTGGCCGTGGCGTCCTTGATCTCGTGCAAAACCCCGGCCGGGAAAACAGCCAGGTCCTGCCACAACTTCTGCCGGGATTTGGGAGCGAAGGCCTGGATAAGTTTGCTGGGTTCTTGATAGTCCTTGGCCAGTTCTTGAATAAAGTATTGGGCCAGCCTTTCGGCTACCTGGTTTTCTGTACCTGAGGTTTCCAGATCTAATTTTTCACACAAAGAATACAGCTTCCCTTTATCGCTAATCTGAAAGGGGGTTTTCCCCTGGGCAGTGGAGCGCAAGGTGCTGAAGGCCATAAAGGCATGGTGGGCGTAGGTAGATGTGCCCATGACATTGCGCAGGAGCATATCCCGCATGGCCATGGCATCGGGACTTATGCCGCAGACGCCCAGCTCTGCCCCGGCCCTGGGGGAAATGCGGCAGGGGCCGTTACTGCACAACTGGCAGCTCACCCCGGCTTCGCAAAAATTACAGCGGATTTTCTCCTGGGGATCAAACCTATCGAAGACATTGCTCATCTTATCGGGAACAAGCCTTTTCTCATACATTTCCTGCACAGAATCGTGATAGCTAATTCTGCCGTCGATGCGGTGGGGTACCCTTTGCGCCATTGTTTTTCCTCCTCCAGTGCCTGTATTTGCCATTTAGTATCCCATGGAGGGGAGAAAATATTCCCCGGGCGCCGCCCCCTCCCTCTCCCTCTCCCCTTCCTCCTGGCAGAAGGTGGGAGCCCTGCCTGTTTACGGGAACAAAGGGGGTTATCTTCCCGTCACAAGATCAGAAGAAAATCCTGGAGGTGTTATTTATGAAGAAGTGGAAGAAGACCCTGGGAATTGTTCTCACAGCAGCGGCGGTGGCGGCGGCAGCGCCCGTGGGGGCCGGGGAACCGGTGGAGTCCGTACCTGTGGAGCTGGGGATTACCGATCCCGATGCCCCCGTTTCCCATACCCCCGGGCTGCTGGATCCGGGGATAGACCCGGGGCCGGTGGAGGCGGTGCCGGAAAGGATACTGCCGGACTTAGCCCCCGAGGCCAAGGTAAAATGGGCGGACAGGGTCATCATTGCCCTGGACAATAAGGTTATTGCCTTTGATCAGGAGCCTGTGGTAACCCCGGAGGGCATCCTGCTGGTCCCCCTGCGGGCCGTGGTGGAGGCCGCCGGCGGCACTGTAGAATGGCAGCCGGAGACCAGGACCGTCTCGGTCACCGTGGCCGAGAGGACAGCACTCTTCACCATCGGCAGCCGGCTGGCTAAGTTTCCCCCGGAGCTGGGGCAGGGGGCCGTGGAAATGGCCAAGGCGCCGGTGATCCTGGCAGGCCGGACCCTGATTTCCGAGGATGCCCTGGCCCGGGTCCTGGGCTTAGTGGTCAAGGACCGGGAGAGTGACTTTCTCAATCTGGTCCTGCCGCCGGCAGCGGAGGCAGGGGAGCAGCCGGCAGCACCGGCGGAAGAAGAGAGCATACTGACCGGGACCATAAAGGAGATTGTGGCCGGGGAAAGGAAGATCCTGGTAGAGGGTGGGCCCATGGCCAGCGGCGAGCCGAGTCTTACCTGGGTCACCCTTTTTGAAGATACCGAGCTGAGCAGAGGGGCCGAAGGGGAAAGCATTACCCTTGCCGACCTGGAGATTGGCCAGGAGGTGGAGGTTGTCGTCTCCGGCGCCATCCTAATGTCCTATCCGGCCCAGGCCGGGGCCTCGGCGGTGGTGGTATCGGATTAGAAAAAAAGAGCCTCCCCGGCTCTAAGCTCCGGGGAGGCTTCTTTGGTTTTAACAGGGAACATACATCCGCTTTTGTTCCAGGGCCTTCCTGATTCTTTCCTCTGCGTACAGGTCTGCTGCCTCGTGGGGTGCCATGCCCTTTTCTTCGGCCAGGGCGAAGATGTTGAGGAGGATGTCGTAAATCTTTCCGGCCTTGGCCCGGGCCTTTTCCTGGCTGTAGCCGCCGGGCTCCAATTCCGTGGCCACATTGATGACACCGCCGCCGTTGATGATGAAGTCGGGGGCGTAGAGGATGCCCCGCTCGGCCAGGGCCTTGCCGTGGCGCGGTTCCAGGAGCTGGTTGTTGGCGGAACCGGCGACAATCTTGGCCTTGAGCTGGGGAATGCTTTCGTCATTGATGATGCCTCCCAGGGCACAGGGAGAAAAGATGTCACAGTCGACACTGAAGATTTCCCCCGGCTCTATGGCCTGGGCGCCCATCTTCACGGCCTCTTCCACCCGCTCGGGGAAAATATCGGTGATGAGGACCCTGGCCCCGGCTTCCAGGAGGTGGGAGAGGAGGAAGGTGCCTACCTTGCCTGCCCCCTGGATGGCCACCGTCTTCCCGGCCAGATCATCGCTGCCGAACTTGTGCATGGCAGCGGCCTGGATACCCCGGAAGACACCATAGGCGGTATTTATCGAGGGATCGCCGCTGGTTTCGGGGAGGCCACCCACATAGGGGGTGACGCTCCTGATGATAGTCATATCATCGATGCTGGAGCCCACATCTTCGGCGGTAATGTACCGCCCCCCCAGGCTGTTGATGAATTGGCCGAAGGCCCGGAAGAGTTCTTCCGTCTTGTCCTTTTTGGGGTCGGCGATGATCACCGCCTTGCCGCCCCCCAGGTTCAAGCCCATGGCAGCATTCTTGTAGGTCATCCCCTTGGCAAGGCGAAGGACGTCGAACAAGGCTTCCTCTTCCGAGGCATAGGGCCAGATGCGGACCCCTCCCAGGGCGGGGCCCAGGGTGGTGTCGTGGATGGCGATGATGGCCTTCAGGCCTGACACCTTGTCGTAGCAGAAGACAACCTGTTCGTGCTCCTGCTTTACCATATCCCTGAATACTTCCATCCTAGCTCCCCCTTTCTATTTTTCCCTTCATCCTTTATTGCATTATATTCGCAAGATTTATACCAATTTGATTGCCAATAATGTCCCAATTAATGAGAATAGGGCGGGGAGGAAGGGCTGGGGGGGCCTGAAAAAGTTGCATACTGCAAATACTTGCAGGCAAAGGACTGCCGGGGGGACCTGNNGGGACCGGTAGTTTCTTATCCGGTCCTTTTTGTGTCTTGTCCCGATTTCTCACCACCGCCGGACAACCCCCATCCCCATGGTGGTCTTATAACCAACCCCGGCGAATTCAGCATAATCAGCCAGAACCGCCAGCAGCCAGGGGACAAAGTCGGGCACCTTTTTCGGCACCTGGTAGGTACAGGTGCCGGTAAAACCGACAATTTTATAGCGATTAAAGGGGACCAGCTGGGTCCGGGTCCGGTACCTGGCCACCTGGATCAGGGAAAGGTCCAGATCTTCCGGCAGCCGGATGGGGCCGTGGGCGTTCCAGCGCTGGCGCAAACTGCCAAAGACATATTCCGGCAGGGGAAAGAGAATCTGGGTGCCCCGCTGGCGGAAGCTGGTGGGGGTGAGGAATTCCAGGGTGACGGTGGTTGCAGGACGGGCCCTGGCGACCAGATCCCGGTAATTGAGGTCCTCTGCCCTCGTTGTCCCGGCATCTACACAGGCCAGGGCTCCCGTGCCCAGCTGCACTTCCCGGCCGGGCCAGAGGGCTGCAACCTCCTCAAGGAGCCTGTACATCGCCCCGGTGAGGCTGGTTACGGTAAAGCCGTATTTTTCGCCGGCTTGAAGGTAGAAGGAGCCGCCGCGGCGTTCCCCTGCCCCCTCCAGGGGTCCCAGGGCAAAGGGTTTATCTTTGGCTCCATGGAGCTCGCGGGCGGCTTCTTCCTCCACTTCCCGCAAGAAGGAAAAGAAGAGGGCATGGAGCTCCAGGCCGCCCAGCCCCCTGACCGTCCCCGGTTCGGTGCAGGCCAGGGTAAAGCGAAATTTCTGCAGCATCTTCGACACACCTTTCTGTTCCCGGTGGGAATTAGTCTGGACAATTACTTCGGCAGGGAAGGCCGGTCTTCCTTCGCTTACAGCAAAATTCACAATAGTAGGAGGATTAGTATAGGAAAAGGTGAATATATGATATAGCTATATTACGCCTCCGGGTCCTCGCCACCCAAAGCCTCCCAGCCCCGTAACTATATATACGAGGAGGTGGTAGGCATGTAAGGAGGCAACCCAGTCAGGCATTGGGTGCTCAAGGGGTAAGCATCAGGCAAATAGTCGGAAATGTGTTGGCGTATTGAATTCCATGGCCTTATACAGTCACTCCTTTAACTGCTTGTCACTTATAGCCGGTCTCTTTTGTCTCAGGCATACTCCGGCGTAGTCCGGAGCAGTAACCGGAGGCTTAGTCTGTCCCCTTTGGACTTCACTGGAAAAGAAAATCCAAGGGGCAGGCGATTTAAAGGGCTGGAAGCCGATTATAGTGATAGGGGGTTATAAAATGAAAATAGATATTTTCAAAGAAATGGAAAAACACGGTTTTGAACAGATTATTTTCAATTACGACAAAACAACGGGCTTAAAGTGTATAATTGCCATTCACGATACAACCCTGGGGCCCGCCCTGGGTGGGTGCCGCATGTGGCCCTATGAAACTGAGGATGAGGCCCTGACGGATGCCATGCGGCTGGCCGTAGGCATGACTTACAAGTGTGCTGCCTCGGACAACAATTTCGGCGGCGGCAAATCGGTTATAATTGGCGACCCCAATAAGGACAAGTCGGAAGCCCTTTTCCGGGCCTTCGGGCGGTTTGTGCAGATGCTGGGAGGAAGGTATTACACCGGGACGGACATGGGTACCACCGGCATGGACTTCGTTTATGCCAGCCGCGAGTCCGACTGCATGACGGGATTACCCGAAGAATTCGGTGGCAGCGGCAATACAGCTTTACCCACCGCTTACGGCGTTTATAAAGGCATGAAGGCAGCAGCCAGAATTGTCTTTGGCAGCGCTTCCCTCAAAGGGCGGAAAATTGCTATCCAAGGGGTAGGCAAAGTAGGACAGGGAGTGGTGGATCACCTGAAGGAAGAGGGAGCACAGGTTATAATAAGTGATATAAGCGAGGAAAACATAAATAAGGTTAAAGAAAAATACCCCGATGTGGAAGTGGTGGACCCCGATAAGGTGTACGATGTGGAATGCGACATATTCTCTCCCTGCGCCAGGGGCGGCATCATCAATGACGACACTATACCCCGGTTCAAGTGCAAGATCATAGCCGGGTCGGCCAATAACCAGCTCCTGGAGCCCAAACACGGTGAAATGGTGCATGAAAAGGGCATCCTGTACGCCCCGGATTATGTAATAAATGCCGGCGGCCTCATCCAGGTTGCCGATGAGCTGGAATATAAGGATGCCGGCATGAGGCGGGAGCGGGTGCTGATGAAGACGGAAGCCATTTACGATATCCTGTTGAGGATATTTACCAGGAGCAAGGAGCAAAATATACCCACCTCCGAGGTTGCCGACAGGCTTGCAGAGGAACGCATAGAGACTATAGGCAAATTAAAGGCCAATTATGTTAAGAGGTAAGGGGTAGTATATAGCAAAGCTCAGGCTACCTTTTTTCAAACAATTGTTCCCGTGTGGGAAGGAAAAACAAGGAGAGCTGTTGCAAGTAATAACAGACTTTGTTATATCTCTGCAAGGGGACCGGCGGTATAAAACCGGTCCCATCTTTTTTACCCCGACACTATATGACGGACTTACCAGGTTATAATATGAACTAAGCAAATATTCCACCACTATCTAGCCACCTGTATCATGGAATGCCCGGCTTTCACAGCGGACGGATGGAACTGTGGGGCATTTCAGTGCCAGGGCAAACCACCGCAGACATATTCCGGCAGGGGAAGGGAATTGGTTCACGTTGAAATTAGCCAGGACAGCTATTATGCAGGGAAGGCCAACTATCATAAACTTGGGTCAATATTCACAATAATGGGAGGATTGGCGAAGACGTGAGACGAATGTAAGTTCTAATACAGAGTGGAAAGGGGGGTGAAAATGAAGATTACCATTGCCAGGACCGGAAACCCCTGGATGGACTGGGGTCTTGTCGCTTTCTACCACCTGCTCGAGCTGCAGGACAGGTACTTGCAGGGTCTTTCCCTGGCACCGGGGCAGCTGGAATTTGAAGTAGCAGACGATGCCTGGGCGCAGCTGCAGGCCGAAGTTTACCATTACCTCCGGGACCAGGCTAACGCCCTGATCCTGCCGGCGGTGGAGATGAAGGTTTTGCAGCTTCCCTACCTGGTTGAAAGTGGTTCTGGTTTCTATAATCCCAGGTACCAGGTGGTTCTTTCCGAACAGGAGCGGGCGTTGGCAAAGGAAAGGATAAAGCAGCCGGTTGCCAGACCCCAGGTCTCCCTGCGGCGGAACTATATCGGCCTTACCAGGGACTGGGACAAACTGACGGGGGAATTGGAACAGGCGGTTGCAGGCTTTTTTACCTTCTGCCGGGAGCCGGTGGTTGAGGGAAGGGAAGCCTGCCACCTGTGCGGCAGTGCAATCGATAAAGGTAGTAGCTGGGACATGCGGCAGAACAAAAATCCCCTTTTCAACCAGCACCACAACTACAAAGTCCGGGGGCCGGCCAACAGCGTCAATGTAGGGAAAATGTGCCCCATCTGCCATTTTCTCAACGTCGTCGCCGCCCTCCATTATAACATTCCCTATTATGTGGGCGATCCCAATACCCACCTGATCTTGCCCCAGATCAATGACCTGACCACCCTGGCCCGGGTTTTTACCAGGACCCAGACCAACTTGGCGGATCTCTTAGCCCCTGATCTCTTGAGTTACCGGTCGAATATTCCCGAGCTACGGCACCGCCAGCTCTTTCCAGCCCTCATCGCCCTCTACTTCGTCCTCCTCCACCGCTATACCCCAGAAAAAGGGGAATGGGAGTTTGTCCCCCTGGGAGAAGCAAGCTGGGAGAAGGAAGAGGTCCGTTGGGTAATCATCCGGTACAGGAAGGGGCAGAATGTGAACTTTGGCCAGTTCAATCAGGTGGCTGTCGATAACCGGCTCTTTGCTCTGGTCCGGTATTTGCCCTATGGTGCCGGGAAGGAGGGCAACATTCTCCTCGGTTTCTTGAACCGGCTGCAGGTGGGGGAGGGCCGGCTTTTGGATGACCTAGCCCGGGGGATAGTCCTGGCCGACTGGCACCAGGTGGCAGGGGCCCTTTTCCGGCTGCTGAAGGAGGGTCGGGACGGCAACATAAAGGTCTGGGGGGATGCCCCGGAATTCTTTGCCGCCTTTGTCCAATATGCTGTGGGGGAGGTTGATAAAATGCTGGCACCGGAATTGTTGGAAGATGTCAAGGTGGTGGGCAGGAGCATAGGGGCAAATTTCCCCGAAGATATCGGTCTCTTTACCAATCTGAACAATGTCCATGATGTCGCTTCCTTCCGGCGGGTCTTAAAGGAAGTGTTCTTGAAAATGCATAAGGTGAAGGTTGCCACCGGGAAGGGCAAGACTGAAGATGAGCTTTTTGTGCCCAAGGAGGCCCGGGTGGAGAACATATTGGAAAGTATCACCCGGGATACGGTGGCGGAGATCAGGGATACCCTGCTGATCTATGCTTGTCTCATGGCATTGCGGGCGTTGGCCGAGC
>LFSN01000114.1 GCA_001513125.1 Clostridia bacterium DTU030 | reverse complement strand
TGTTGGCCCTGGAGAAGTTGGCCCGGAAGTACTTTAAACGGGAGCCCCTGATTGTTGGGCCTGGTATTAAGACGGGCATGCCCATTAAATACGATAACCCCCGGGAGGTGGGGGCCGACCGGATCGCCAATGCCGTGGCAGCCTACAGCCTCTACGGCGGCCCGGTAATTGTCGTCGATTTTGGTACGGCCACGACCTTCTGCGCCATCTCGGGGGAGGGGGAATATCTGGGTGGGGCCATTGCACCGGGTATCAATACGGCCACCGACGCCCTCTTTCAGCGGGCAGCCAAATTACCCCGGATTGAGCTGGTAAAACCCCCCGGTGTGATAGGTAAAAATACCGTGGCCAGCATGCAGGCGGGAATTATTTTCGGCTTTGCCGGCCAGGTCGATGCCATAGTCCGGCGGATGAAGGAGGAGTTGCCCGGCGTTAAGAAGGTGGTGGCCACGGGGGGACTGGCCGACCTGATTGCCCAGGAGAGCGAGACCATCGATACTGTCAACCACGAATTGACCTTAGAAGGCCTGCGTTTGATCTATCTTCGTAACTGCCGCGGGTAGTTATTGGGCCCCTTCCTAGGTATACTAGGGGAGGGGCCTTACTTATAGCAAGGGGAGGATTACTGTGCGTATAGGCAATGTTACCCTGGCAAATAAGGTCATATTGGCACCAATGGCCGGGATTACCGATCTTACTTATCGCCTTTTGGCCAGGGAACAGGGATGTGCCCTGGTTTACACGGAAATGATCAGTGCCAAGGGATTGCTGTATAATAATAAAAGTACCTGGGAGATGCTGCCGAGGGAAGGGGAGGGGCGTCCCCTGGCGGTCCAGCTCTTCGGTTCCGAACCCGAAGTTATGGCAGCGGCAGCCAAAATAGTTGCTACTTTTCCCGTCGACATCATCGACATCAACATGGGCTGTCCCGTCGCCAAGGTGGTGAAAAATGGCGAGGGGGCGGCCCTGATGAAGGATCCTGACCGGGCAGCCCGGATAGTGGCCGCCGTAGCCGGGGCTGTATCCTTGCCGGTGACGGTCAAGATACGGAAGGGCTGGGATAAGGAAACCAGCAATGCCGTTGCCTTTGCTCGGCAGATGGAAGAGGCAGGGGCCAGGGCCATTGCCGTCCACGGCCGTACCCGGAGCCAGATGTACGGGGGCAAGGCCGATTGGCATGTGATCCGGGAGGTTAAGGAGGCCGTTTCCATACCGGTGATTGGAAATGGAGATATATGGGAACCAACCGATGCAGCCCGGATGCTGGCCGAAACGGGCTGCGATGCAGTAATGCTGGCCCGGGGCACTTTGGGCAACCCCTGGTTGATTTCCCGGACGGTGGCCTATCTTGCCAGCGGGCGGCTGCTCCCACCCCCCGCGGCGTCAGAAAGGCTGGCCATGGCCCTCCGCCATCTGGACCTCCTCATGGCCCACAAGGGGGAGGAGCGGGGGGTAAGGGAAATGCGCAAATTTGCCGCCTGGTACCTGAAGGGCCTGCCCAATTCTGCCGCCACCCGGGACCGGGTAACCAGGGCCAGGGATGGTGAGGAAATGCGGAAAATCCTGGCGGCCTTTTTTGCCAATATAAGCGGCGATTAGGTATAAAAGCCCTCCTTTGTGTGCATACTGGAAATGAAAAGCCACAGAGGAGGTGATGGGAAATGAAGAAGGGGAAAGGGCTGGTAGGAGGGTTGCTGATCTTAGGGCTTCTTTTGACCCTGACTGCTCCGGTCCTGGCCACCCCTGAAGCAGCCGGTGCCGAAACAGCCTTTGCTTACGACAGCCTGTATTGTCAGGAGGATGAATGGCCGGATACCATAACTGTTTTCGGCTTTGGCCGCCTGCAGGGGGCGCCCGCAGGGGTGCAGGTATCCTTTGGGGTGACCACCTATGCTCCTTTGGCCCGGGAGGCCCAGGAGGAGCACCGGCGGCTGCTGGCCCGGGTAGTGGCCAATATCGGGCAGGAGGGGGTAAGTCGGGACAAGATTTCCACCCTCTATTACAACATCTGGCCGGAATACGGCTATGGGGATGATACATACCGGCAGTCGGAGCCGGTGGGTTACCGGGTGAACAGCACTATTAGTGTTCATCTTAGCGACACCTCCCTGGTGTCAGCTGTTATCGATGCTGCCTTTGCCGCCGGTGTCGATAGGCTGGAAGGCATAAGGTACCTTCCCTCCCGGGAATTACAACAGAGGGCTTTGCTGGCGGCTTTGCAGGACGCCCGGGTCCAGGCCGAAGGGGTTGCGGCGGCCCTGGGCAGGAAGCTGGGCAGGGTCCTGGCCGTGGACCAGAGCATTGCGCCGCCCTACGAGCTGTTGGAGGAAAGATACCCTGCCGCCGGCTCGTCCTTTGAACTCCAGCAGGTGGAGGTCAGCCAGTATATACGCATAGTTTTTTGTCTGGAATAGGCTCTTGGCCCCGGTTGTCCCGGGGTTTTTTCTTGGTAGGCGCCCATGCTGGAACCGGGCACCGGTGGTGAACATTTCTGGCTTTGCTGTCAGTTCTCCTCGCGGAGGCACGAACGGTTGTCAGTTGCCGTGTACAGTGCCGGAAGTTTAGTCCTTATAATATTACCCCCAGGCCTAGCAACAACGGATAAAAATAATTGTCAATTGTCCACTGTCAATTGCAATGTCAACTATCAAAAGGGCGGCCCCGCAGGACAGATGGGCAACGGGTTGCAAAAAGCTATTTTCTGATCGGGGGAAGGGAAAGGGCCCCGGGGGGAGAAAATTTCTGGCAGGAGGTGGGTATTGTATGTTTCGGAAAATACCGGCCCCGGTGCTGGAAGTTATAAAGAGGCTTAAGGAGGAGGGCCATCAGGCTTACCTGGTGGGCGGGTGTGTCCGGGACATGCTCCGGGGCCTGGAACCCAAGGACTGGGACGTGGCGACCAGCGCCGTCCCGGAAGTGGTCCAGGGGCTTTTTCCCAAAGTTATTCCCACCGGGGTTCAGTTCGGCACGGTGACGGTCCTCATGGCGGGGGAAGGGATAGAGGTTACAACCTTCCGCCATGATGGGGTTTACCGGGACGGACGCCGCCCCAGTACGGTGACCTTCGGTACTGACATAAAAGCAGACCTCCTGCGGCGGGATTTCACCATCAATGCCCTGGCCTACGACCCCCTTGCGGACAAGCTGTTGGATCCCACCGGCGGTATTGCCGATCTACAGGCAGGCCTCATCCGGGCGGTGGGGGATCCCGATGAGCGCTTTCAGGAAGATGGCTTGCGGCTGCTACGGGCCATCCGCTTTTCCGGCCAGATCGGGGGAGAAATTGAACCGGCCACCTGGGCAGCCCTCTGCCGCCTTGCCCACAGGTTAAAACTCATAGCCCCCGAGCGGATCCAGCAGGAAATGGACAAGATCCTCCTGCAGGAGCCGGTGGAACCTTCCCTAGCCAGGCTGGAGGAAAGCGGCCTTTTAAAAATTATTTTCCCGTCCCTTTATAAAGAAACCCGCCACCCCCTGGCGGTAAGTTTGAAAACCTGTAACCTGGTTGCCCCCCTTTTGCACCGGCGCCTGGCCGGCCTCCTCAGCGGGGTAGCCGATCCTGCTGCCCAGCTCATATCCCTCCGCTATCCCAAAGGGCTCAGCAGGCGTGTTGACCATCTTGTTACCAGCCTGGCCCGGCTTCCCCGGGAAAAGACAGATCTGGCGGCGGCCCGGTATTTCCTCTCCCGTCTGGGGCCGGAAAACCTGCCCGATTTCCTCCAGCTGGCAGGGGCCCTGGCGGCGGCAGGGGGCATTGCCCCCGATGCCCAAGGGGCCCTGGACAGCTTTCTGGCGATGTTGAGCCAGGTGGCAGCCGAGGATTTCCCCCTCTCCCCCGACGGGCTTGCCCTGGACGGCCGGACGTTCATGGCCCAGCTTGGCCTTGCGCCGGGACCCCTGGTTGGGAAAGTTCGCCGGCTTTTGTGGGAAGAGGTGCTCCAGGACCCCCGGCGCAACCGGCGGGAGTATCTCCTGGCCAGGGGGAGGGAGCTGGCAGCCCAGGGGGGCAGGGAAGGAAAGCCCCAAAGGGCAGAGCCCCCTGGTCCCGGGAAATAAATTTTTCCGCAATCAGCACCACCTGAGGGTGGTGTTTTCCTTGCCTTTTTTGCCCGGCTTTAGTAAAATAGCCTCAAAGGAATGTACACAATAATGTGCACATAAAATGTAGGGGAGGGAGGGCCATGGATCTCCTCCGGATAGGGGATAAGGTCCTGGATCGGGAGAGGATACATAAACTGGTGGATCAGGCCCTGGATATGCGCAGTGCCGGTCTATCCCAGCAGGAGGTTGCCAAAGCCCTGGGTACGGAAAGATCCTTCGTCTCCCGCCTGGAAAGCCTGGGGGAAATCCGCAAAGGGGAGCAGATCGCCCTGGTCGGCTTTCCAGTGGAGAATAAGGAAGAGCTGGAGAAGATGGCCAGGGAAGAGGGCGTCGATTTTATTTTCCTTATGACTGAGGAAGAACGGTGGCGTTTCATTGAGAATAAAAATGGGCTGGAGCTTTTCAACGAAATAATGGATCTCATCGCCAGGGCCAAGGCTTATCCCAATGTTATTTTCCTCGGTTCCGATATGCGGATTCGCCTCATGGAAGCCCTCCTGGACAAAAGGGTCTTCGGCATTGAGCTGGGACCATCGCCCCTGAAGGAAGATATCTATGTTGACCCGGAAGAGCTCAGGGGAATAATCAGGAAGCTCTCCTGAAGGAAAGGAAGTGTAGAGTTGAAACGGGTGGTCAGTATCAGCCTCGGTTCCTCCCAACGGAATAACCGGGTTGAGACAGAAATATTGGGGGAGAAATTTATCATCGAAAGGATCGGCACCGATGGGGATATGGTCAAGGCCATCGGCCTGATCCGGGAACTGGACGGTAAGGTCGATGCCTTTGGCATGGGCGGGATCGACCTCTACATCACGGCGGGACAGCGCCGCTATGCCTTCCGGGATGCAAAAAAAATTGCCCGGGCGGCCAGGACTACGCCTATTGTCGATGGGACAGGTCTGAAGAATACCCTGGAAAGAAGGGTGGTTTCCCAGCTGCAGGAAACCGGCCTCATTGCCTGGGAGGGGAAAAGGGTATTCCTGGTATCCGGGGCCGACCGCTTTGGGATGGCCCAGGCCCTGGTGCAACACGGGGCCCAGGTTATCTTCGGCGATCTGATGACTGCCCTGGGTTTGCCCCTGCCCCTGACCTCCCTCTCTATGCTGGAGCGGGTCGCCTACCTGCTGGCCCCCCTTCTCTGCCAGCTCCCCTTCACCCTCTTGTATCCGACGGGGAAAAAGCAGGGGGAAAACTCACCCCGCTTTGAAAAGTTTTACCGGGAGGCCGACGTCATTGCCGGCGACTTTCATTTAATCTGGAAATATTTGCCTTTATCCCTGCCCGGCAATATTGTCCTTACCAACACTGTGACGGCCGGCGATGTTGAGGCCCTGCGGGAGCGGGGGGTAGGCTATCTGGTGACAACAACACCGGAATTAAATGGGCGTTCCTTTGGTACTAATGTAATGGAAGGTGTACTGGTAGCGGTGATCGGGAAACGTCCTGAGGAAATTACGCCCCAGGAGTNNNNATAAAGATTTGGGAAGGAGACGAAACATGGAAAGGTTTGCCTTTATCATCCATCCATTAACTACAGCCGATATTACCCGCAAGTTTCCCCTGGCGGCCAAATTACCCGAAAGAATACTGGAAGGGGTCTGCCGCATTCTGCCGCCCCTGGAAGTGTCAAAGATTACCGGCCTGCGTTCTCCCTACGGAGAAGCAGAAGGTTGGTTTGTTTCCTGTGGTCTAACCTCAAAGCAGATGCTGGAATTACCCGAGGACTATGTCCTGCAGAAAATTATTCAAGCTGGCAAAAAGGCGGAAAAACTGGGGGCCAAGATAGTTGGCCTCGGCGCCTTTACGGCGGTGGTGGGGGATGCCGGGATTACCGTTGCCCGCAACTTGAACATACCCGTAACCACCGGTAACAGCTATACTGTGGCCACGGCTATAGCCGGGACCAGGATGGCAGCCCGGGAGATGGGCATCGACCTGGCCAGGGCCGAAGTGGCCGTTATCGGGGCTACGGGTTCCATTGGCAGCACCTGTGCCCGGATCCTGGCCCGGGAATGCCGCTACCTCACCCTCTACGGCCGCAATGGAAACAAGCTCCAGCGGCTGGCCCAAAAAATTGCCGCCGAAACGGGCCTGGCGGCCAAAATTTCTTCCAACCTCCAGGAAACCCTGGCCAGGGCCGATGTGGTTCTTACCGTCACCGGCGCCGTCAATGCCATCATTGAACCCGAGTACTTAAAGAGGGGGGCCGTTGTCTGTGATGTCGCCCGGCCCCGGGATGTTTCGTCCCGGGTGGCCCAGGAGCGGGATGATGTTTTGGTCATCGAGGGGGGAGTGGTGAAGGTCCCCGACGGGACGGAGTTTAACTTTAATTTTGGCTTTCCCCCCGGCACTGCCTATGCCTGTATGGCCGAAACCATGCTGCTGGCCCTGGAGAGGCGCTATGAATGCTTTTCCCTGGGCCGCGATATTACCGTGGCCCAGGTGGATGAAATCTCCCGGCTTGCCGCCAAACACGGCTTTGAACTGGCGGGCCTGCGCAGCTTTGAGCGGGCCCTGACCAGGGAACAGATTCAGGCCGTTGCCCGCAAGGTGGGGAAAACGGCGTAAAATTCTTGACATCCCTGGGGACTTCTTTTATAATTAGGCTGGCGAATTGCCAAAAAGTTGTTTTTTAGTACGGGCCGATCATCGGTCCGTACTATTTATGCAATATTGGAGTTTTCCCGGTGGCAGAATAAGGGAACATTTTAATGGTCCTGCTGACATATATTAAGATACGGCAATCGGGGTAGAAGGAAGGGAAGCATGGGGACCCAAGCAGCTAAAGGGGAGGAAGGCTATGCTATGGCAGAAAAGGAAGTATTGTTGACCTTGGCTGGGCTTAAGAAATTGGAACAGGAGCTGGAATATTTGAAAACGGTGAAAAGGAGGCAGGTGGCGGAAAGGATAAAACAGGCCATTGAGTTTGGTGATATCACCGAGAACTCCGAATACGACGACGCCAAAAATGAACAAGCCTTCGTTGAAGGTCGTATCCTGACTATAGAACGGATGCTGCGCCATGCCAAGGTGATAGATGACAATGATTATGAGCCCGATGAAGTAGGGCTCGGAGCAACGGTCAAACTTTACGATTTAGAAAACAATGAGCAGCTCACCTACACCATTGTTGGCTCAGCGGAAGCCAATCTTTTAGAAAACAAGATTTCCAATGAATCCCCCGTTGGGAAGGCTCTGCTTGGTCAAAAGGCGGGCAACATAGTCGAAGTAACGGTTCCGGCAGGACAATTGAAATACCAGATCTTAGAGGTGTATCGTTGAGGCAATAGGGAAAGGTTCGGAGGGATACAGATGAGTGATGATGCCCAAAGGGTTGACACTGGAATGCAGGATGTAAACGAACAGATGCTTATTAGGCGGCAAAAATTGGACAAACTGAGGGCAGCCGGCATCGACCCTTATGCTGTAGAAAGATTTGACCGCAGTCACGAGGCCGCCCAGATTCACGAGAATTTTTCTGAGCTGGAAGACCAGGAGGTTGCCGTGGCGGGCCGGATCATGTCTATCCGCACCCATGGAAAAGCCAGCTTCGCCCATATTCAGGACATGTCGGGACGGATCCAGCTCTATGTCCGCATTGATCAGGTAGGGGAAGAAGCTTACCAGCTTTTCTTAGACCTGGATCTGGGAGATATCATAGGGGTGCACGGGAAGGTCTTCCGGACCAGGCGGGGCGAAATATCCGTTGCCGTAGACAGCTTCGAGCTTTTGTGCAAGGCCCTCCGACCTTTGCCGGAAAAATGGCATGGGTTGAAGGACGTAGAGCTCCGGTACCGGATGCGCTATGTGGATCTAATTGCTAACCCCGAAGTACAGCAGGTATTTGTGACCAGGAGCAAAGTTATCCAGGCCATCAGGGATTACCTCAATGCCCGGGGCTTCCTGGAAGTGGAAACCCCCATGCTCAACTTGATTCCCGGGGGAGCCAACGCCCGGCCCTTTGTTACCTATCACAATGCCCTGGACACCCAGCTTTACCTGCGCATTGCCCCGGAACTCTATCTCAAGAGGCTTGTCGTGGGCGGCTTCGAAAAGGTTTATGAACTAAATAGGAACTTCCGCAATGAGGGTATCTCCACCAAACACAACCCGGAATACACCGCCCTGGAGGTCTACCAGGCTTATGTCGATGGAGAGGAAATGATGCGGCTGACGGAGGACCTGATTGCCTATGTGGCCGAGAAGGTTACCGGCAGCACCGTGATAACCTACCAGGGGGAAAGGATAGACCTTACCCCGCCCTGGCGCCGGCTGACAATGCTGGATGCCATTAAAGAGTACACCGGGGTCGATTTTTCCCAGGCCAAGGACGGCGAGGAAGCCGCCAGGCTGGCCAAAAAACTGGGCCTGGAAATTGAAGAGGGTGCCAATTTCGGCCAGGTAATTGCCGAAGTCTTTGACGAAATGGTTGAAGACAAGCTGATACAACCCACCTTTATTACCGAATATCCCGTGGAAATTTCACCCCTGGCCAAGCGCATGGCAGACAAACCCGATTATACTGCCCGCTTTGAACCCTATATCTACGGGCGGGAAATGGCCAATGGCTTTTCGGAACTCAATGATCCCATTGATCAGAGGGAGCGGTTCCTGGAGCAGGTACGGCAGCGGGAGGCCGGGGATGAAGAAGCCCATATGATGGATGAGGATTATGTCCGGGCCCTGGAATATGGCCTGCCTCCCACAGGAGGGCTGGGGATTGGCATTGACCGCCTGGTAATGCTCCTGACCGATTCCTATTCTATCAGGGATGTCCTCTTATTCCCCCTTATGAAGCCCAGGGAATAAGAAGGGGTTAAGGACAGCGGCCGGTATCACCCCAGAGGGTGGTGCCGGCTTACCTTTGGCCCTGGTACAAATTACCTGTTGCATTTTGTCGCCAAAGATGATAAATTATATAAGTGCTGCGGGACAAAAGAAAAAAATCCGCGGCGAAAACATCCGGTTCCTTGACAAAGGACCGCAGATTTGTTATTATGTATTTCCAGACGGGTCAAATACGGCCCGTTGTCTGGTCCTTGAAAACTGAACAGTGATAGGAAGCCAGTTGCGGGTTCCGGTTAAGAGCCGGAGC
>LFSN01000095.1:2159-2287 GCA_001513125.1 Clostridia bacterium DTU030 | reverse complement strand
CCCGAACTGGCCGCCAGGATCAGCACTTCCTGCCCCCTCTCCAGGACAGAGGGGTCAATGAGCCGCTCGTCCCAGAGGAAGATGGTCCCGGGGCCATACTGGATATTATTCCGGTCCAGCTCGATCCG
>LFSN01000095.1:0-1872 GCA_001513125.1 Clostridia bacterium DTU030 | reverse complement strand
GAAACCAGGGTGATGGTCCCCCGGTAAATTTCCCGGACCCGCTGCCGTCCCCCGTCCACCAGTACCCGGGCGGGAATATTCCCTTCCAGGTCATTGAAGTAGAGGGTCACCATGTCCCCCGGCCGCAGATCACCGGCCTGCTGCCGGGTCCCGGCCCGCAAAATGACGGTTCCCGGATCCAGCTGGTAGGCTTCCTCCCGGCCCTCCCGCAGGATAAACAGGGTATCTCCCTCAAGGCCCTGGACCTGCCCCGCCCGAACCCGGGCCCCGGGCGCCAGGTACCCTCCCTGGCCTTCGGGAAGATAGGCCGCCAGGGCTAAAATACTGCCCTCCTGCACTTCCAGGTTGGCCTCCTGTCCCGGAAAGAGATCCTCTACCCGGGCCGGGCTGCCATTCACGCTCAACTCAGTTCCCGGCCCTATGTAAAAACGGCTCCGCTGTCCCTGGAGGGTGGTAAAATCCAACCAGGTCCGCGCCGGGCCAATAGCCTCGATCCTGCCCTGGACAAGAAGGCTGGGAGAAGTCAAAACTTCAACCAAAAGGACCCTGTCCCCCGCCAGGTAAAAGCGAATTTGATCGCCAGCCTGCAATAATTCCCCACCGCCAACCCGTCCCCCCCGGTTCACTACCAGGGGCTGGGCTGAATCCGACAGGAATTGGAGGAGGGTGCCCTCGGCGGTGACTATGTGATAAAGCCTTCCTCCCCAGCCCTGGCCGTAGGAAGAATACCCCTCGCTGTCGATGACCCGGCCCTGACCCGCCGTTACTCCCAGGGTGGGCAGGTATTCATCGGCCACGCTGTCCAGGAGGGTGGCCAGCTCTCCCCTCTTCATGACCCGGTTGGGGGCCAGCAGTCCCGGGCTTACGCCCCTTAAATTTCCCCGGGCCAGGAGGGCCTCTACTTCCCCCAGGTACTGGCCGGCCACCTGGGGCCAGTCCTGGAAGGACCGCACATGATAGGCTGTGGCTGCCGGCGGCACACCCAGGGCCCGGACCAGCCAGGCGGCCACCTCCTGGCGCCTGGCCCCCTCCTGCCAGTTGAGCTCTGCCGCCTCCCCGGGGCCGATGAGGCCCGCCTGCTGGGCCGCCAGGAGATATGCTTCCGTCCGATCAAGGGCCGGAAACCTTTGCAGCATTCCTGCCTCCAGGCCCATTATGCGCAGGAGGGCCTGGAGGACCTCCATCCTCGTCACAGCTCCTTCGGGGGAAAAGCTCTTTGCCCCCCGGCCCTCTAAGATGCCCAGGGCCACCTGGCGGACAATGGCCCCCTGGGCCCAGTGCCCCGCCACATCGTTAAACCCAAGCCGATCCTTCAAGCTTGCCCCATGGGGAATGGCCGGGTAAAGGGGACTATAGGCGCCCCGGACAGTTCCCACCATGCCCCCCAGCAAGAAGACCAGCAGTACCACCGTTATCCCTTTTTTTAGCTTTCCCGTCATTGCAGCCCGCGCCCCCCATATTTAGACGTTAGAGGTTAGAAGTTGGAAGTTGGAGATTTGAGATCAGAGCTTAGAAATTTGAGGTTAAACCTATTTTTATAATTATCGACTTATACAACAATATCCTTTAATTTCCCTAGCAAAAACGACAATAAATTTTCTCCCCATCTCGGTCTTTTCCTCCCCTTTGCAAAGGCCTCTGCCCCCTTTTGACAGCACGAGGCAAGGGATAAAAAGAAGGGGAGCACCTATATTAGCAGTGCTCCCCAGCTTTGGTGACCCTAGGGGGATTCGAACCCCCGTTACCGCCTTGAAAGGGCGGTGTCTTAACCACTTGACCATAGGGCCACATTGTTATGAGGGTATTCCCTTCGTGCAGTTCAATATTCTACCACAGCACCGGGCACCCGTCAACCTATAAAAATTACTTTTG
>LFSN01000040.1 GCA_001513125.1 Clostridia bacterium DTU030 | reverse complement strand
AGGCCCAACAATCAGGGGCTCCCGTTTAAAGTACTTCCGGGCCAACTTCTCCAGGGCCAACAACAGGGGAGGAACCACAGAAGATATGACGACGGCCTGAACCTCCGGGGGGTTGATACCAGCCGCCGCCAGCAGGTTTAAAAAGATCACGCCGTACTCGTCTTCTGTTTTCCCCGGGTCCGTGGCAAGGCGCCAGCTGACCAGGAGCCTCTCGTCCCGGAAAACCCCGACCACCATATGGGTATTTCCTACATCCAGAGTAAAGAGCACCGGCCCTACCTCCATTTTCCTCAGCTTAGATCCTGTTTTCCATTACACTCCAGTACGTATCCGGGTATATCCTTCCCCGCCCGCACCCTCTTCATCCTGTCTCGCAATGGTGTTGCCAGGTCTTCCGACACCTGACTGTAACTACCGATTTCTCTTCAGGCTGCGGGTAACCAGCGCCACCAGAACTGCCGCCACCACTATCTCCGGCAGTCCATGGGTTGCCGCCACTCCCAGGGCCGCTTCCAGGGGCAGGTAACCCCGGAGCACAGCCAGCCCCAGTACCCCGCCGGTATTGGTCAT
>LFSN01000134.1:6811-8148 GCA_001513125.1 Clostridia bacterium DTU030 | reverse complement strand
CAATCTGCTTGAAGAAGCCGAAGAAATCGCAGCTGGTCAGAAAAAGGCAGCTACTTTTGAAGATATATTTGGCTCGGAGGATTGACAATGTATGAGATTTTGTTTAGCTCTGCCGCTGAACGCTCACAATTAAAGGTTCATACAAGGAATTAAAGGACGCTTAGAAAAGTTTGAGGGAACGGCGCGGGGCCGTTCCCGGTTATTTTTTCTGGACGGCACGGAGGAATTCTAAAAACCAGTAAATGAATCTATCTTTACGCGTTCATCAACTATCTATCAGAGAAAGCTTCTCAGCATAATCATAAGAAATTAGAGCCAACTTTTCTGTTTTAAGATATGCTTCTTCCCCATGCATATGAGCGATAATTTCTTTGGCAGAGTAGTGCTGAAAATAATCGATTATCTGATCAAGGGTTTGTTTCTCTGAATCCGTTAGCTCCTTGATTTGAAAACCCGGTGCCGGGTAAAATTTATAGCCAATATTCTCACCGTACTGTATTTCTTCATAACAAACATCCTCAAAGGAAAGCAAAGTTTTATAGCCTTCTGGTACTGCTCCCAGAGGCAATGCAACGTAAGCTAGGCCTGTAATAGACCTTTTTTCTTTTTTATAGTGTAAAAAATCGGCATACCACATCATCTTCATAAGTTTTACCTCATGGAGATTCTGCACATTGGCAGCAAGATAGTTTATAACTTCTATTGCTTTGTCGATATTCAGTTTTGTATTCCCAGTTACAGAGGGATTATCACAAAACTTAGCATACAATGCCTCGAGGGCATCTTTTAAGTACCGATTGCGCTGGTTATGGTAAATTTTCTGCGCTTGTTTTCGGTATTTATAATAAGCCTTCTGACTTAATTCATCCTTGGCCCGATCTAAAAGTTCGAGAAACCATTTCGGATCCCTATCAACTTTCCTTAAGACATCGTCATGTACCTTGTCCTGAACCTGGTGGTTCTCGTACCGGGTAATGGTAGATGACCCCCAACCCAATATTTTAGAAAAATCTTTTTGACTAACGCCATATTTTCCCCTAATACCTTGAATCTCCTTTGAAGTCAACAGCCCGACCAGCTTTTTATAGGCATCTTTTAAAGAAAGATCATTTTCATCAATCAGATCATCTGAAGCAGTATATGTCCCGGTATTGGGACAATATTCATACTTAGCCAGATATTCAACGGGTTTCCCTTTAAATATGTTTACTTCTGTGACTTGCTCTTGCTGAATTTCATGTTCTTCCATGCAACTTGGGCACAAACTTGTCACGGGACACATTTATTTCCCCTCCTTAATCTTTGGCATAGGGAAAGTCATCCTCAGTAAAAGGATA
>LFSN01000134.1:6408-6785 GCA_001513125.1 Clostridia bacterium DTU030 | reverse complement strand
GCCGTTTCTCCATTATAACACCCCCAAAGTGCTTCGTCAATATTTTTGGTGTCAAATGATACCATTATGTAAGGGATTTATATCCATTGATATCTTCAAAGGACTGTTGGCAGTTTTTGTCACCCTGCTTGATAATCAAGGGACAATTCTTTATCCAATATGTTTTCACCTAGTTAGCCTTTTGTCCTTCTTTTTTATAATCACTGATATTGCGTATTCCGCCTCTCTGCTATCTTCGAGATTGTGCCAGGCAACAGTCCCCGGAAAAATTGCTTTTAGAAAAGTTAAAGGGAACGGCGTGGGGGCCGTTCCCTGTTATTGTTTCTGGGCGGTGCGGAGGAATTCCATAAAGAGGGGGTGGGGTCGGGTGGGGCGGG
>LFSN01000134.1:527-6392 GCA_001513125.1 Clostridia bacterium DTU030 | reverse complement strand
GGGGGGGGGCGGGATTTGTATTGGGGGTGAAATTGGCTGGCCACGAAGAAGGGGTGGCCGGGAAGCTCGATGGCTTCCACCCGGCAGCCGTCTTCGGTAAGGCCGGAAAAGGAGAGGCCCCTTTCGGCCAGCTGTTCCCGGTAGTGGTTGTTGACCTCGTAGCGGTGCCGGTGCCGTTCGTGGATGACCTCTTGGCCGTATATTTCATGGAGCCGGGAGCCGGGTTCCAGTTTGATGGGGTCAAGGCCCAGGCGCAGGGCGCCCCCATTGCCAGCATACTCCCTTTCTTCCGGGAAGAGGTGGACAACGGGGTCGGGGGTGTTGGGGTCGAATTCGGCGCTGTGGGCCTGGCCGAGGCCGCAGACATGGCGGGCAAATTCCACCACGGCCAGCTGCATGCCCAGGCTGATGCCGAGGAAGGGAATGTTATTCTCCCGGGCATAGCGGATGGCCTTGATTTTTCCTTCTATCCCCTTCTCCCCGTGCCCGCCGGGAACGAGGATCCCCTGGACCCCGGCCAGGTAGTCTTCTACCCTGCCCTCTTCCAGGTCTTTGGCGTTTACCCACCGGATATCAACGCCTGTGCCGGTGGCAATGCCGGCATGGATGAGGGCCTCGGCAATGCTGAGATAGGCATCGTGGAGGGCCACATATTTCCCCACCAGGGCGATGGTGGTTTTGGTCCTGCCATTTTCCTTGGCCCGCTGGACCAAATCTTCCCACTGGGAAAGCTCCCTCTCCCCCGCCGAAAGCTTCAGGTAACGCATGGCGATCTCGTCCAGCCCCTCCTGGGCCATGAGGAGGGGAAGCTCGTAGAGGATGTCGGCATCGAGGTTCTGGATGACGGCGTCCTTATCCACATTACAAAAGAGGGCGATCTTGTCCTTGATTTCCCGGGAGAGGGGGTAACTGGTGCGGCAGACGATGATATCGGGCTGGATACCGATGGAGCGGAGCTCCTTGACGCTGTGCTGGGTGGGTTTGGTCTTCAGCTCCCCGGCGGCCTTTATGTAGGGGACCAGGGTGACATGGATATAGAGGACATTATCCCGGCCGACGTCGATCTTCATCTGGCGGATGGCCTCCAGGAAGGGAAGGCTCTCGATGTCGCCGACGGTGCCCCCGATCTCAACTATAGCCACGTCGGCATCGTTATCTTCGGCAACTTTACGGATACTGGCCTTGATCTCGTTGGTGATGTGGGGAATGACCTGGACGGTGCCCCCCGAATACTCCCCCCGGCGCTCCTTCTGGATGACGGACCAGTAGATCTTGCCGGAGGTGATGTTGCTGCTTTTTTTCAGGTTCTCGTCGATGAAGCGCTCGTAGTGGCCCACATCCAGGTCGCATTCGGCCCCGTCGTCGGTGACGAAGACCTCGCCGTGCTGGAAGGGGCTCATGGTGCCGGGGTCGACGTTTATGTAGGGATCGAATTTCTGCATGGTGACTTTAAGGCCCCGGCTCTTGAGGAGACAGCCCAGGGAAGCGGCCGTGATGCCCTTCCCCAGGGAGGAGACGACACCGCCGGTGACAAAGATGAATTTGGCCATGGGAATCCTCCTCTTTTCAATTGGCAATTGACAGTTGACAATTGACAATTATTTTATAGTTGGTAATTACAGTTAGGAACGGACTGTTACCCTTCAATTAATAGCTGTTCCCAGCGGGAACTAATTAGACGTTACAATGAGACTTTTATTATGCACTGGGCGGCTGTCAGTTGATATATTGCCCAGTAGATACCAAAAAAAAATCCTAGTTGCTCAACACTCCGCCACTAGAATAGTTTGCTCCCTTTACCAGGATGCATCGGGCAGTATTGGTGGTTTTTTTCATACCTTACTCATTTTAACCCCTGGCTGGGGCAGAGTCAAGGAGTTGGGGCGGGCAATTTACAATTGACAATTGACAGTTGACAATTGACAATTGACAGTTGACAGTTGACAATTGACAATTGACAGTTGACAATTGACAATTATTTTTTTGCCTATAGTAAAGAAACAAGGGGTATTCCCCGGAAACTAAGAGGTCTGAGATCAGGGGGACAGTTACAGGTTATCAATTGACAGTTGACAATTATTTTACAGTGTACCGTTGACCAAAAAAATAGTATTGCCGGCGGAGCGTTAGTGGTTAGTGATTAGTCAGTTGACAATTGGTGGGGGACTGTTCCTGTTTACGATTATTTTTTATGTATATGTGAAAAATAGATCTGGTCCTCCCCTCCTCCCCTGGACGGCTGGTGGATAGGGAGGATGGCCAGGGTTATGGACAAGGGATGGTCCATGAATTAAAATAATATTGAGGAAATTTTTCCATTATTAACTATAAAAGGGGGGGTCTGCTGTGTTTGCCCACTTGTTTTCTCCCGGACGGATAGGCACTATGGAGACCAGGAACAGGCTTGTTTTCACGGCCATGGGGAACGCCCTGGCCAATACCGATGGCACGGTTTCGGAGCGGGATATCCACTTTTACGCCGCCAGGGCCAAGGGGGGCGTAGGGCTCATTATCACCGAGTGTATCGTTGTCGATGAAAGGGGCAAGGGCAATACCAAGCAGATGTGCGTGTACGATGACAGCTTTATTCCGGGCCTCAAGGCCCTGACCGATGCGGTGCACAAACATGGGGCCAAGATTGTGGCCCAGATTTATCACCCGGGCAGGCAGGGCATCAGCGCCATAAACAAGGACCTGCCCATGGCCGCCCCCAGCGAGATACCCTGCAAGGTGGTCCAGCAGCCGGTCTATGCCCTGTCGACGGAGGAAGTGGAAGAAATGGTGGAAAAGTTCGTCGACGCGGCGGTGCGGGTGAAGAAGGCCGGCTTTGACGGGGTGGAAGTCCACGGGGCCCACGGTTACTTGATCAACCAGTTTTTGAGCCCCTATACCAACAGGCGGACCGACAAGTACGGGGGAAGCTTTGAGAAGAGGATGCGCTTTTTGGAAGAGATCCTCCTCGGCATCAGGGAAAGGTGCGGCAGAGACTTTCCCCTCCTGGTCCGGCTGACGGTGGATGAATTCTTGGAGAGGGCGGGCCTGCCGGGAGAAGGCCTGCAGCTGGAGGACGGGGTGAGAATTGCCCAGCGGGTTGAGGAGCTGGGGGCAGATGCCGTCAATATAAGCTGCGGCATCTATGAGACCATGAACGTCTCCTGGGAGCCGCCGGCCTACCAGCAGGGCTGGAAGGTACACCTGGCGGAAAGGGTGAAAGGGGCTGTTAACATACCGGTAATAGGGGTGGCGGTGGTAAGGGAGCCTGAATTTGCCGATAAGCTGATCCGGGAAGGCAGGTGGGATTTTGTCGGTTCGGCCAGGGCCTTCTTTGCTGACCCCGACTGGGCCAACAAGGCCCAAGAAGGCAGGGTGAGGGAAATAAGGAAGTGCATCTCCTGCCTCACCTGCATGGAAACCCTCATGGCCGCCGATATAACGGGGGACCATGCCAAGTGTGCCATCAACGTACTGAGCGGCCGGGAGGGAGAGCTGGGCGACCTCCCGGAGGATGGCGGGGGCAGGGTTGTAGCCATAATCGGCGCCGGGCCGGCGGGCCTGGAAGCGGCCCGGATTCTGGCCAGGAGAAAGTTCAAGCCCGTTGTCTTTGAAAGGGGAAGGGAAGTGGGGGGCCAGCTGAACCTGGCCAACAAGCCTCCCAAAAAGGAGAAGCTCGACTGGCTGATCGATTATTTTGTCTCTCAACTTGAGAGGGAAAATATTGAGGTGAAGTTCAACACCGCTCCCAGCCTGGAGGAACTGAAGGCCCTGAAGCCCTATGCAGTCTTTATTGCCCAGGGTTCCGATCCTATGGTGCCCGAGGCAATTCCGGGTATTCAGGGGGAAAGGGTCTTCCTCGCAGAAGAGATCCTGGAGGGGAAGGTAGAGATAACAGGGAAAAAGGTGGCCGTGGTGGGCTCCGGGCTGACGGGGCTGGAGACGGCCCATTACCTGGCGGAAGGGAAAAATGAGGTCAGGGTCTTTGAGATGCTGGAGGAGATTGGCCCCGGGATCTACTTCCAGTATTTGCAGGACCTTTTGGGTCACCTGGAGGAATACGGGGTGCAGCTTAAGGCCAACCACAAGCTGGTGGCAATAGAGAATGGAAAGGCGGTTTTTGAGAATACCGAGACCGGGGAAAGGGTGGAACATGAATTTGATTATGTAGTGCTGGCCTTAGGCAGAAGGAAAAAGGAAGAGCTGGTGGAGGAAATAAAGGGGGCTTTTGAGAGGGTATTTGTGTTAGGAGATGCTAAAGAAGTCGGGAAGATTAGGGATGCGGTAGAGGGCGGGTTTATGGCAGCGTATCAATTGACAGTTGACAATTGACAATGGACACTTAAAATTATCTTTACAGTTAAGCTGTAGGGCAACGTCTCTGGAAGCTGGTGGCGGTAAGGCGGAAGGGTATTTGGTAACTTTTATAAGGAGGGATTGACGATGCTGCCGGACTATTCTCGGTACTCCCAGGTGTGTCCCTTTATCTACGGGAAGGGTACGGTGAGCCGGGTTGGGAAGGAAGTTAAGAGGCTGGGCTGCAGCAAGGTTCTTTTGGTAGCCGGGAAGACGGTATCGAAGCTGGCCACCTACCAGAGGTGCAAGAAGAGCCTCCAGGAGGCCGGGATAGGTGTGGTGGAGTTTAATGAAAACCAGCCCGAACCCCCGGACCATATCATCGACAAGGGGGGAGAACTTGCCCGCAAGGAAAAGGTGGACGGGATTGTGGCCGTAGGCGGCGGGAGCTCCATGGATGCCGCCAAGGCCATCAACATACTGATCAACAATCCCCCGCCCATCAACCAGTACTTTGGCAACCCCAAATACAAGCCCGGGGTCCCGGTGGTAATGGTGGTGACCACGGCCGGTACGGGAAGTGAAGCCACCAATGTGGCGGTGATAACGGACACGAAAAATAATGTTAAGAATTCCGTCATTGGGACAGCCTCCCTGGGTATTTTGGACCCGGAAGCCACGGTGGACATGCCGCCCCATGCCACCGTCCGGGCCGGTATGGACGCCCTGGCCCAGGCGGCGGAGGCCATTACGGCCAAGATACCCAACCCCAAATCCCAGCTCCTGGCCTTCGATGCCATTAAGAGGATAGTAAAGTATCTGCCCGTTGCCGTGGAAGATGGCAAAAACCTTGAGGCCAGGGGCAATCTGCTGGTGGCCAGCAATTTTGCCGGGATAGCCTTTAACGACGCCCTGGTGCACCTGGGCCATGCCATTGCCCACACCATTGGGGCCAAATTCCATGTCATCCACGGGGAAGCCTGTGCCCTGGCCCTGCCTGAGGTCATGAAATATGCTGCTGCCGTGGATGCGGAGCGGGTGAAAATTGTCGGGGAAGGACTGGGGCTGGAATTTACCGGTAAGGAAAGTGCCACGGCTGTGGGCGAGAAGGTGGCAGAAGGGGTAAGGAGCTTTATAAGGGAAATGGGCATCAAGCCCCTGCGGGAGCTGGGTATATCGAAGGAGGATCTCTTGTCCATCACAGATCTAATCTTTGAAGACCCGACCTACCAGTTTGTTCCCCGGGAGGTGGACAGGGAAGAGCTGGTGGGGATATTGGAGAATATGTACGAGAATTATTGAAATGGATGGTTCCATCCTTGTAGGGGCGGTCTATGACCGCCCGCGGGCGACCATAGGTCGCCCCTACTTTTTAATAGTTGGCAAGGGACAGTCCCCGCCGCAAAGAAAAAAGGGGGCGGTTCTTGGATAGAACCGTCCCCTTATTTTTGCCCTTTGGAGCAAGCTACTGGGCGCTGGCTGTGATGTATTCTACTGCATTGCCGCCGGCCAGCCTGCCGGAGGTGAAGGCCCAGCCGAGGGCAGCACCGCCGTAGGTGACGTAGGGCTTCTTGTTGG
>LFSN01000134.1:0-434 GCA_001513125.1 Clostridia bacterium DTU030 | reverse complement strand
ATGGCATAGTAGGGGCCGTCACCCAGGGGCAGCAGTTTTTCCGGTTCCTTGCCGAATTCTTCGTCGACACCAGCTTCACAGTACTTTTCGTAGTTGGCCAGGGTCTTGACCAGGTTTTCCTTGGGAACACCCATCTTGTCGGCAAGTTCTTCAACGGTATCGGCCTTGACCATGAAGCCCATGTCGATGGCCTTCTCGACTATATCGTAAATTTCGGGGATGGGCATTTCACCGGGAACGCCGCCCTGGCTGCCCTGGGCATAGGTCCGGGTGGTGGCAAGGAAGCCTTCTTCGGCAACCCGGTCGATGAGATCCTGGGACCAGACGGCGTAATAGTAAGGGCCTGCTATCCACCAGGAGAAGAGCTGGCCTTCCTTGACGAAGCGCTCGCCATCCACATTAACCCAGGGGATCTCGGTGCTCAACACCAGGGC
>LFSN01000082.1:5961-7209 GCA_001513125.1 Clostridia bacterium DTU030 | reverse complement strand
AATTCACCCCCATTTTATGCAGTACCATATAATTGTAGCATATTTCAGAACCCCTGACAACAACAAGACCCAAAACCCCTGAACCATTAACTGTAAACTTCATCCTTCAAGACCCCGATATAGGGAAGATTGCGATATTTTTCTGCAAAATCCAGGCCGTACCCCACCACAAAGCGGTCTGGAATGCTGAAACCGCAGTATTTCACCGGTACATCCACCCTCCTCCGGTCCGGCTTATCCAGGAGGGTACAGATCTCCAGGCTCGCCGGCTTGCGGGAATGGAGGTTCTGGTACAGGTAATGGAGGGTAAGGCCGGAATCAATAATATCCTCCACAATAAGGACATCCTTGCCTTCAATGCTCTCCTCCAGGTCCTTGAGGATCCGGACCACCCCGGAGCTTTCGGTCGAGGCCCCGTAGCTGGATACGGCCATAAAGTCAAAGGAGACGGGAACCGTCAGATTCCGGGCCAGATCGGCCAAAAAGAGGACCGCTCCCTTCAATACGCAGATTAGGTGCAATTCCTTCCCCTGGTAGTCCCGGGATATTTCTGCCCCCAGTTCCTGTATCCGCTGTTGCAGCTGCTCCTGATCAATCAAAATCTCTTTAATCTCTGCCAGCATTGTCGTCTGTTGTCTCTCCCTTCACAATTTCTGTTTCTACGACAAGGACCTGTTTGGTTTCCGGTTTTGCAACAAACCTTTCGTCCTGCCGCCATCCCACTACCCACATAATCTCCTTGCCCGCTGTAAGCAGGGGAATCCTGTCCCGCTGGTCCCGGGGTATCTTGGCATCGATAAAAAAATCCTTCAGTTTCTTTGACCCACCGAGGCCCCGGGGATAAAACCGATCCCCCGGGCGGCGGCTCCGGACAAAGAGGGGTTCCGAGCTGCCATCCCAGGTAAAGAACCCCCGCATCCTGCTCCCTTTGAGGTGGGACCCAAGTTCCCGGCCATCAACCACCCGGGCCTTCAGCCTCATTCCGGCTGCGGGAACAAAAACTTCCCCCGGCACCGGCAGGGGGTAACAGAAGGAAAGGTCCGCCTCCTGCCCATCTTCCTGGACAACTACTTCCCGGTACGTCCTCCTTATTTCTACTCCCCCCGGCAGGGAAAGGCGGGCGCCCACCCGGCCCTTCTGGACCAGCTCCGCGGCCGCCTGCAGATGGACCTGCTGCAGGTCCACACCATCTCCCTTTACCACAATAATGGCCCGGCGGAGGATGCGGCGGAGGAGAACCGGGGAAAG
>LFSN01000082.1:546-5926 GCA_001513125.1 Clostridia bacterium DTU030 | reverse complement strand
TTTTCTTCCCGCCACAGGAGGGCATTGCTGGCCAGAAGCTGCCTCAGGTTGGGGTTAAACTCGGCCTCCAGCCAGGGCAAGAGCTCCAGGCGGATTTTATTACGCAGGTAAATGGGCTCCTCGTTGGTCCAGTCCCACCGGGGCTCCAGCCCCTCCTCCCGGCAGTAGGCCAGGATCTCGGCCCGGCTGACTTCTATCAGGGGGCGAATAATATCCATTCCCTCCAGCGGGCGGACCGGGGGAATCCCCCCCAGGCCCGCCAGGCCGGTACCCCGGAGCAGGCGCATTAAAACCGTCTCCGCCTGATCGTCCAGGTTGTGGCCCAGGGCAATCTTCTGGCAGCGGCCCTTTTGGGCCGCTTTGATAAACAAATTGTAGCGGACCTCCCGGGCGGCAGCCTCCAGGGAACCCCCGTGCTCCGCCTGATAGGCAGCCACATCCACCCGCTCGATGACCGCCGGTATCCCCAGAAAAGAGGCTATTTTCTCCACATGCAGGGCATCCTGGTATGCCTCTTCCCCCCGCAGCATGTGGTCCAGGTGGGCCACCATGAGCTCGAGGTCCAGTTCCTCCCGCAGGCGCCAGAGGATATGAAGGAGGGCCAAGGAATCTGGGCCCCCCGACACACCCACCAGGACTTTGTCACCGGCCGCCAGCATCTGGAAACGTTCCAGGGTTTTTTTCACTTTTTCCAACATTGCACATCACCAGCTTCCCTGTAGCATTTTTCTGCACAGGGACCGTTTTTCCTGCCGAAAAAAAGGGAAAACCCCTTTCCCCGGGCAGCCACTATTGATTATACCCCGGGGAAAGGGGAATTCTTCATTCATACAAGTTAAACCCCGGCAAGGGAGGGAAAGCCTTTCCCTCCCATCAATCTTCCCGGTCCACCCGGGCCACCAGGGCCGCCATATCATCGGCATGGAAACCCCCTTGCTTTCCGGCCTCGGCCAGGATCCAGCGGGCCATTTCCTCCGGTTCATCGGTCCGCGCCTGCCGGAGTAAATCCAGGAGCCAACCCGATTTCCCCTTTTCCCCCGTCACCCCGTCGGTTACCATGACAATAAGGTCACCGTCCCGGAGGCGGCGCCTCACCGGCTGGACCTTGATATCTTCCACTATACCGATGGGCGGAGAGGGGGTGTGGATCAGGGACACATGCCGCCCCCGCTTTATGTAGCTGGTACAGGAACCTACCTTGACAAATTCGGCTTCCCCGGCATAGAGATCCAGGATGACCAGGTCAACGGTAGCAAAACTGTCTTCCCCCGAGCGGAGCATCAGGATATTGTTGACGGTCCGCAGGCTCAATTCCTCATTAAAACCGGCATTGAGAAGCCTTTCCAAAAGGGCGATGGTGGTGGCCGATTCCTCCGCCGCCCTGGCCCCCACCCCCATGCCGTCGCTCAGGATCAGGGCGACCCGGCCGTCCCGCAGCTCCTCCACACTGTAATTGTCCCCGGAAACGGAAGAGCCATCCCTGGCCCGGCTGGCCCCACCGGTTTCCACGCTAAAGAGGCGGGCCGATACCAGACGCAGTAGGCACTGGTGAGNNGCCGATACCAGACGCAGTAGGCACTGCCCCCCGCCGGTGCGCAGGGCACACTGCCGCTGTTCCAGGCGCAGGCGCCGGCCGCAGACCCTTTCGGCCAGGGGCCTTATGATCCGGCTGCACTGGGCATTGGCCCGGCAGCCAAGCTTACCGATGTTAATCTCCAGGTGATTCCCTCCTCCAGCCATCACACTGGCATGGGTAATCTCCAGTTCAGCAGCCTCCAGCTGCTTCAGGAGGGCAGTGGTCAAGCCCTCCCGGTACTCCACCTCAACATTGATTTCCCTGGCCAGGTCGGAGACAATCCCCCCCACCCCCCGGAGCTGGTTGGCAACCATATTCCCCTTTTCGCTGAACCGCCTTTGCCAGTACAGGTTGAGCCGGTGCAGTTGGTAAAGGTGGCAGATTTTTGTGACCAGCTCCATGGCCCGGACGCAGCGGCGCCTGAGCTCCCCGGGAATTTCTTCCCGCTCTAAGCGGCCCCGGATTTCCACCAGGCCAATCAGGTCGAAGAGGACCCGATAGGTTTTATAAAAATCCTCCTCCCAGCAGTACAGATACAGGTTGCAGTCCTCACAGACCTCCTGGCAAATATCGCGGAATAGCTGGTTGAGCCGCTCTTCCTCCTGGAATCTCTCGGTAATGGCAATTTCGTCCAGGGTGCCGGCCAGCTCAGCGAATACCGCCGCCACCTCTGCCAGGCGGCCGGCAGCCACCTGCCGGATTCTCTGATCGTATTCCTGCTGCAGCCGCCGGTTTTCCAGGGTCCCGGGCACCAGCCGGGCCACCTCGCTGACATAGCGGGATGGGGTTAAGAGGAGGAGGCCCAGGGCCAGGATCCCTTCCAAAAAAACCACTTCCAGGTTGACGGCATGTAAGAGATAGAGGGACAGCAGCAGATCCCCAATAACAAAACTTAGGCCGGAGCCCAGCTTCCCCAGTCCGCGGAAGGCACCGGCCAGAAGGCCGGCAAAGGCATAGGCGCCGGGGGCACTGACGGGTAGGGAGCCCAGGAGGATATGGGTAACGCCATAGGCCGTTCCCAGGGCCGCCCCCAGGCCCGCACCCCCGGCCAGGGCCAGCAGCATAACTAAGTACTTGCCAAAAACATGTCCCAGGGACAAAAAGCCAAATTCCAACCCGGAAAAGCCCAGGATAACCATTGCCCCCAGGATAACCAGGCAGACGCTCTCTTCATTGTCAAGACCCCGCAGGGTCCCCCTTCTGGTGAGGACGGGCATGCCGTAGAGAAAAATCATGCTGAGGACAAAGACCAGTATCCCTTCCATGCCCGCCTGCAGAAGTCCCCTAAGGGGGGAACCGGTGGCAGAAAGGAACAAGGCCCGGCCCAAAAGGGTTACCGCCAGGGCCAGGAAGGGCGGCTGCAGCCAGAAGGAAGACCGGCGGCCCAAGTAAGAGGTGAGGAAAAACAAGGCTGTATATATGAGTCCACCCTGGAGGGCATGGGAAAGGTCCCCTGTGGAGAGGAAGCCGAGGAAGGACCAAAAGGCTACCACCGGGGCCCGGGATCTGTCGGCGGCAAGTACCCCGGTAAAAAAGGCCAGGCCGGGGACGGGTGCTCCAGGAAACAAGCCGGCCCGGCTGACCAGAAAGGCCACCAGGGAGAGGAGGGCGTTCCGGCGACTAAAGAGGGAGCCTGGTAAAGATAGAAACAACATAAGAGGCACCACCTTTTGGTATTTTTTGGCAGTACCTCTATTGTACAATCTCTTCCCCAAAGGATTGTGTAGTAATGGGGGAAGTTCAGTTTCTTTTTCTCGACAGAAAACTCTTTTGGTTTATGCTTTAACTATAATTCAACAGCCTTTCCTGATACTCCCGCACCATCCCCTCCCGCAGGAAGGTGACCAGGCGTTCTAAAAAGGCAGCCGCCTCGGCCCGGGTAATGGTTGCCTGGGGCCGGATACGGCCGAAACTGTCGGGTTCTAAAAGGCCCATCTCCCCGGCCACATAGATGGCATCCCGGGCCCAGAGGGGAATCTGCTGATCATCCAGATAAGGCAGGCTGTAAGGGGGTACCGGGGCCAGCCGTTCCAGGCCCAGGAGCTTAACGGCCATCACGGCAGCCTGGGCACGGGTCGCAGCCTCCTGGGGCTGGAAGCGGTTATACCGGGCCCCTTCCACTACCCCTTCCCGGGCCAGGGCATTGATATAGGGGGCATAGGGATGCTCCGGAGGGACATCGGGGAAAAGCTGTTCCTCCTCAACCTTAACCTCCATACCCCCCGCCTGGGCCAGGGCCCGGGCGAACTCTCCCCTGAGCATGGGTAGGCCCGGGGCAAAGTAGAGGCCGGTAGGTTCCAAAATACCCAAACTGGCCATCTGCTCCACCGGTTCCTGGGCCCAGTGTCCCCGGATATCCCGGAAGGCCGGCACAGGCAGCCGCTCCTGCCCCAGGGGTGTGGCAGCATACAGGGTAGCGGAACCCCGCTGGCGGCCCACCGGCTCCCCGTCTTCGTTCCATTTGGGCAGATCATACTCATAGGCCAGGATGTCTTCCCCTGTCGTAGTACGGAGATAGCCCCCGGAAAAACTGATGGCTGTCGGCTCATTGGCCACATAGGTCATTTCCTGCTTCCGGGTAAAGGAGGCTTCCTCCCGGACTGTTCCCAGCCAGGGNNCCCTCGATGGTAATGACCACCTTCCTGTTTTCCACCTCGCCCCAGGGAGAGGCATGGCCCACCGTTTCCCCGCTCTGGGTAACCACTACCTTCCCTTCCCCCCGGTTTTTGTCGTAAACCTTGCGCCCGAACCAATTCCCAGAAAAGTAATCCACCCCGGGATGGCTGTCGGTAATGCTGGAAAAGTTGAATTGATAGCCGCTGTCATTCACCTGGTAACGGTCATCCCCGGCTATCACCGTCTCCCGGAAGCGGGAAACGGTGGTTTCCCGCAAGATTTGCCGCCCCTCCTGGCGCCAGTTAGTAGTCAGGGTCAGGGTCCGGTTGAGCCGGATCCCTTCCTGCTTGTTCTCCAGCTTAAAGGTATAGCGGTTGTCAACCCGGTCTCCCCGGGGTCGGCCCTCCCGGATATCCAGGGTACCAGTCAGGACAACGGGCCTGCCGGTAATGAAGATAACCTCCTGATAGCTGTTGCCCCGGCCGACGCTGCTCTCAAAGGTTGGGGCAATTGCCTGGGCCCGGGCGGTCACCGGTGTCAGGCCAAGGAACAGTAGTACCAAAACCAGCGCCACTTTTTTCTTCATCATCCCTACCCCCTATTGCACCAGGATTAACCTGCCCTTCATCCCTTCCCGCACGAGATAAACCCTGTCACCGGGCCGCAGCTCCGACCAGGCAATACCCCGACTGCCCCTGGCTGTCACCGCCTCCCTGGCATCTACGGCCAGGGTCCCCGGGTAGGGCCGCCATTCCCGGCTGGCATTGTTCCAGTCCTTGACCCTCTCCAGGGTGATGACCCCCGTCTGGCGGTCTATCCCCTGCACCCGGCCGACGGTAACCCGCTCCCCGCCGACGGTTCTGCGGGGCCAGATACCCAGGGCCACCGTCTCCTCACCCTGGGCCAGGATCAGGGCAGAAGCCCCCTCATAGTCTTCCTGGGCCCGCCTTTGTTCAAATTCTCCCTTGGTCAAAGGCCCGTCGGGTTCCAGCCCGGTGTTATCCCAGAAAAGGGTATCCTGGTTCAAGCGCAGATCCCGGGTTCTCCTCCGCCGCCACTCCTCCCAGCGATGCCCCTCCAGGCTGCTTATATACTCCAGCTCCAGGTAATTGAAGCCGATACTCTCCAACCTGCCCCAGTAAATGTCCAGTTTTGGTTCCTCCACATCTTCAACGGAAACCACCAGGG
>LFSN01000082.1:0-284 GCA_001513125.1 Clostridia bacterium DTU030 | reverse complement strand
ACGATTCTGATGGCCTGCTCCCGGCCGTAACCGGCCTGCACAGCCACATAAACCTCTTCCCCGGTAAACCCTGCCGCCAGCCCCCCGGCCGTCAGCTTCTGCCCGCCGGAGTAAATCTCTACCCCCGGCGCCAGTTCCAGGCGCAGGGAAGGAGCGACGGGCTCCCAGCCTGCCATGTTGAACCGCTCTGCCCGGGCCAGGACTATTTCCCGGCTGTAGGGGGAAACCAGGGTGATGGTCCCCCGGTAAATTTCCCGGACCCGCTGCCGTCCCCCGTCCACCAG
>LFSN01000136.1:7484-7775 GCA_001513125.1 Clostridia bacterium DTU030 | reverse complement strand
GAGTCCAGCTTCTGGGGAACCTGGGGGCAGAACGAAGGCCGCCTGTCCCTGAACAGCAAGATCCAGCCCGTCCTCCCCGTGCCGCCCAGCGCTCAATAAATATTTAAACATAATTAAACCGGGAAAGCCGCAGTGTCAGAAAAGGCGCTGCGGTTTTTTCTTGTGGGAAAGGCAGGGTGTCTTTCTTTTTTGCGGTGCTGGAAACTGTGATCGAAATGTGATCGAAATATAACCGAAAGGAAATTGGCCTGTGCCCGAGATGAAACGGGCGGGTGCTATCATTAAAACAAA
>LFSN01000136.1:1364-7407 GCA_001513125.1 Clostridia bacterium DTU030 | reverse complement strand
GAGAGCTTTTTGATCCGGGTCCAGTATAAGGAAAACACCAGCTGGCAGGGGACCATCCACTGGTTAGAGGAAAGAAAAAGCCATACCTTCCGCAGTCTGCTGGAGCTGATAATGCTGCTCCAGGAGGCCCTGGACAAGGGACCTTCCACCTGTACTGGTTATCACACCTGGGAAGGGGAGGAAGAAAGGGTTCCACCGGGTACCCATTGTCGGGAAGGCACAGAAACCGAGAGAGAGGAATTGGCATGAGCCTGATGCAAGTGCGAAACTGGCGCCGTACCCACCGGCGGCAAAGGGCCCACCGGAGGGCATTGAACAACCTGCTCTGGACCTCCTGCAGGCTGATGGCAATCGGCCTGATAGGTGTTGCCTTCCTATTTTACAGGTTGGATATGCCCGGGACCCATACCTATTTTACCGCCGATGCTTATCTGGGTAGTGCAATCATGCAGATGGGGGTGTGGGCAGATGAAGTTGAAGTGGAATATTCCAGGGGTGATGGTCAGTTTCATACCAGGGCGACTAACAGTGTCATTTTTATCATAAAAGTCGCCAATGTGGATATTGATTCGGTTTACTTGACATATAAAGGCAAGAGTTTGAGCCCAAGTACATGCATATATAACGAAGAAGCAGGGGCTGTTTACGCCAAATATGAAAATCATGGTAATAATATGTATTTCGGAGACTTTTTGAATAGATTGTTGGAACAGGGTGAAGCACAAGAAATTGTAGTCACCATACACTGGAAACTGACAGGTGAAGACATTGAACATAGCCATGAGTGTTTGCTTAAAGTTTTTGCTCCAAGTGGACATGTAAATGTTGAATTTGAAGTACTCTCAGCATCTGGAAGGACTCTAGCCGCCCGTGATGCAACAGCCAAAAACGATGCTTCAGCCGAAGAATGGCTGGTCGCCAACATCCAGCTCCTTGAGGGCGGCAGTGCAGCAGACATTGATATAAACAGCATCCGGCTGGTTTATGATGAAAGTTATCTGGAGCCCGAACGGAGCGAACTGGCAGGAGATACCCTCCGGGTCTACTTTAACCGGTCGGTGGTGGATGCCTGGCTCCAGGGTCTGGGAGTACAGGGAGGAGAGGTGCTCCTTACAATCACAGGTGAAATGATTACGGACGATGGAACCCTTCCCTTCAGCGCCAGCAACTACTATCAGATGCAGATGGCTATTGAAGGGGAAGAACCCGTAAGCCTTAACTTGCACATTGAGGGTTCCGATGTTATCATTATTCCCGCCGAGGGCGAAGTGACGGAAACCTATACGGCAGTGGTGCTGGACGCTGAGGGCCAAGAGGTACCAGACCTGGTAATAAACTGGAGCCTGGAGGGCGAGACGGCAGGGGTTACCGTGGCCGACGGCATGGTAACGGTGACCAGCGAAGCAGTCGAGGGCAGTTTCACCCTGACGGCGGCCTTGGTCGGCTGGGAAGAGATAAATGATACCATAGCAGTTCAACTGCTGGCCGACGCCGGTGGGGGTGCAGCCGGGCCTCCGGCGGGAGAGGTGCCGCCCGGGGAGGGAGAACTGCCTCCAGAAGGCGGGGAAGAACCACTGCCGGAGGGTGAAGAGCCGCCGGTAGACGAGGAAGATTCACCGTCAGAGGGTGAAGGTGAAGAGCCGACGGCAGGTGGGGAAGACCCACCAGTAGACGGTGGGGAGCCTCCGGCCGATGGTGAGCCTGAAAATGAAGAGGAACCCGGGGAAAAACCGCCGGAAGAAGGTGGGGAACCGGAGGATGATGGTGAAGTACCTCCGGAGGAAGAGGCCATCCGGGAGGATGATGAGGACGGCGGTGGCAATACCGGCGATCAGGATGGCGGCGATGATGACCATCGGGGTCCCGGCGGTGGAGGGGAAGAGGCCCTGCCCAGGGAGGATGATGAGGATGGCGGAGGCGCATATGAAGGCCAAGACGGCAGCAATGCTGAACCCGATCCCGAGAAAGACGGCGGTCCTGCGGAGACAGGCCGCCCTGGCCAGGAGAGCGATGGGCCTGGTAAAGATGAAAAAGGATCTGGCGGGGATGTAGGGACCGGTGGCGGGCAGTCCGAGGCCGGCCAGGGCGGCAGCGAGCCTGCAGGCCAGAATGACGATGCAGGTGCCGACGCCTAGGCAGTGAAGGGGGAGAGCTCTAGTGGAAACCCCAATTGTGGATACAGCAACAAATAGAGACGGTTCTACGCCTCTGAGACGGGCGGGCAGGTTCCTCGGCAACATCCTCTTTGCCTGCACCCTGCTGGTCCTGGTGGCCCTGATAGTCTCCCTGGCAGCCAGCATGGCAGCGGGGGGGCCCCCGGCAGTCTTTGGCCACCAGATGTATATAGTCCTGAGCGGCAGTATGAGCCCGGCCTTTGATGCCGGCAGCCTGGCCTTCGTCAGGCCGATGCCGCCGGAGGGGATAAAGGAGGGTGACATTATTACCTACTGGGGCGTTGGGGAGGGGAAAGAGCTGGTGAGCCACAGGGTCGTGGGGGTGAACGAGGCCGAAGGGGATATCTCCTTTACCACCAAGGGAGATGCCAATGAAGTTGTCGACCCCTACCCGGTTCCAGGGAAAAACCTGGTGGGAAAAGTAGTGCTGGCAGTTCCGTATCTCGGTTATGTCATGGAATATGCCAGGACCAAGCAGGGACTTATGGTCCTGGTGGTTATCCCCGCAGCGGCGCTGCTCCTTTTGGAGGTTTTCAGCCTCTACAGGCACGTGCAGGCCGAGGGGAAGAAAAGGGCAGTCCCCAGTGAATCTCAAGGGGATGGCGAATCCTAGTCCAATTTGGCTGGGGAAGGAGAGGGAAAAAGGAGTGGGGGTTCGTTCGCCCATGTGAAAGGGGGTGCTGGTGGAGGAACTAGGAAGATGCAGGTACGGGGTAAAGGCCGCTTGGAAGAACATTATTAGACAGGGCTGTTTTACAGGGGGGTAAAACTGCCCCCCGCGATAAGGGCAAACCTGCCGCAAGGCAGGGACGCAAAGCCATAGGGCCTTTCCATATATGATGGGATGGCAGCCTGGCCGCCGATCAGGAAAAACAATCTTTAATAATTTAATAAGTGGAGGGATTGCAATGAAAGGGAAAGTTTTATTGAGCTTGCTGGTTATTGCCCTGGCGGGGACATTGATCGCCGGCGCAATGGGGGCGTGGTTTACGGATGATGCGGATGTACCGACAGCCGAGTTTACGGCGGGGACAGTTTTTGTTGACGCCGACGGCCCGGAGTATTCCACGGTAGAGGGTAAGTCCTTTGAAAACGTGAACCCTGGCGACTGCGGCAGGGTTGCCTGGACTATTATCAATGAAGGTACTAAGGACGCTGAGCTCCGGGTCAAGCTTGAAGGGATATGGGATGATGAAGAATTACCCGCAGATAACTTCTACTATGCGCCGGCAGAGGGCAGCGGCTGGGTGTTGTACCCGGATGAGGATGGGCTCTGGCTCTATTATACCGGTGGCCCTGTACCGGGAACCTTTAGTGGAGTTACTGAGGAAGAGCGTACAGTTGAACTTCTCCTGGTAGTTGCTTTCCACGGGGAAGATACTGGTGATGAATACCAAGGCAAGCAATTCAGGCTGGGTGGTATAGTGGAGGCAGTTCAGGCATCCAACGATGCCCCGGCTGAAGTATGGGGAGAAGCGTTTACAACGGCGACAGCGCCTGGTTATGAACCTGAAGGACTGGATGAATATCTGGAATATATTACAGGGACCAAGTGCTGGAAAGGCGACGAAGAGCCGGAACCACCAGAGCAGGATGAATAAGAACTGAAGCTAAAAGTAATGAAAAGAACCGGCAAGGGGAAAGATGGCAAGAAATATCAATACTCTTCAAGCACTAAAGCCACTGTAACCGGTGCAGGTACTTATCCAGCCGGAACGACAGTACAACTTAAAGCAACCCTGGATGATGACGACTATGAGTTTGTCGGTTGGTATTCGACCTTACCTGACTGGCGAAGTGAAGACAATCCTCTTAGTAGGAATAGAACATATAACTACGTAACCACTAACCAAAACGTCACCTTGTATGCAGTAATTGTCGAAGAAGATGATTAATGGATTCACCGGTATGAATATAGCAGCATGACTGTTGAGCGTTGGAGCACAGCGTGTCGGCAGGCGGTGGTGACGGCAGCTCAAGCCGTCATCACCTGCCGGAGCCGAGTCTGAAGCCGGAGAAAGTTCCGCCAGGGAGGGAGGGTATAAAGAATGAGAAGGATTGTAAGGAAGATATTCGCCGCGGTTTTAATTGCCGGCCTGGTCATAGCCTGGGTTTCCGGCCCGGTCCTTGCCGACAGGGTCATCAGGCCGGAAAATGAAAACGGCCTGGAGATCCATCTTCCCGAGAAGACCGTGGACACGGGTAATCTGAATCCCGGTGATACGAAAGAATCCTATCTAAGACTTGTCAACAGTGGGGAGGATACTTTTACCATATATATAAGAACCAATATCCTGCCCTTCAGCGAAAAATCCCCCCGGGGCGGACGCCTGGCTGATGTTATGACCCTTACCATTAAAGATGGTGAGCAGGTTGTCGCCGACGACACTTTTCGGGAAGTGGCAAAGGAGGGCAACATTTCCCTGGGGAAAATGACTCCCGGTTCGGAAAAGACCATCTACTTTTCCACCGACATGCCCGAGAACGCCGGGAATGAATATCAGGGTTCGTCCTTTAAAGCCAACTGGACCTTTACGACCCAGGTCTCCGGCGGCGGTGGCGGCGGCGGTGGCGGCGGCGGTGGAGGCGACACCACTCCCCGACGTCCCGAACCCGAGGAAGAGGAATTGATCCCCATCGAAGAGGAAGAGGTCCCGGGAGGCCCCCTGGTGCCGGGGGGCGGTCCGCCGGAAGGTGAGCCGGGAGAACCTGAAGGGGAGGAATTGGTCCCCCTCGAAGAGGAAGAGGTCCCCGGGGGTCCGGTAAAACTGCCCAAGACGGGCGAAACACCGCCCTTCCTCTTCTACGGTTTGGGCCTGACCCTGGTGGCCGGTGGTGTGGCCTTGGGCAGGAAGCGAAATAAACAGGACTATAAGGAATAAAATGAGGCCGGGGGTTCCCACCCCCGGCTTCTATTTGGGAATAAGTGGGGCTATCCCCCTTACCGGGCGGTCAAAGACCGCCCCTACAGATGGGAACCGTGCGGTATAATGGCGCGTTCAACCAAACGGGCGGTCAAAGACCGCCCCTACAGGTTAACGGGGTGATTACGGTAACGTGTAGGGGCGACCTGTGGTCGCCCGGGGGTAACAGGGGACTGTCCACTTTACCGGGCGGTCAAAGACCGCCCCTACAAACAGGTTAACTGGGTGATGCGGTAACGTGTAGGGGCGACCTGTGGTCGCCCGGGGGTAACAGGGGACTGTCCACTTTACCGGGCGGTCGAAGACCGCCCCTACAAACAGGTTAACTGGGTGATACGGTAACGTGTAGGGGCGACCTGTGGTCGCCCGAAGGTATAGGGGGAACGTCCCCTCCACACGACGGGATTACACTAACCCGTAGGGGCGACCTGCGGTCGCCCGGGAGCAACAGGGGACTGTCCCCTTAACGGATTGTGCCAACCCGTAGGGGCGACCTGTGGTCGCCCGGGAGCAAAAGGGAACTACCCCCCTGATCCACAGTCCCCCCATCAGACAGCATATTTCAGGAGCTGATGTTAGTATGCGCAGAAGAAGGCTGATTTCCATACTGCTGATCACGGCGGGGCTTCTGGTATTCCTCTACCCCCTCTACAATCAGGTCTACTCCTGGTACTGGCAGCAGCTCCTCCTGGCCGCCTGGGAGGGAGAAACGGTATACCAGGAATACCATGGCTTTACAAAAACCTTAGCTGCTGTGGAAGGGGAAGAAGAGGAGGGAGTAGGAGAAATCTTTGCTGACCCCGCCTGGGAAGAACTTCCCCTTCTCGGTATTATCACCATCGAAAGGATCGACGCCCGCCTGCCCATCCTGCCCGATGTAAAGGAAAAGTACCTGCGGGTCGGGGTTGGCCACCTGCCGGAGACGGCCCTGCCGGGGGAGCCGGG
>LFSN01000136.1:0-1341 GCA_001513125.1 Clostridia bacterium DTU030 | reverse complement strand
GATGATCTAGTTATAGAAACCAGGGAAGGGAAGTACACCTACCGGGTTACCGATGTCTTTATTGTGGATCCCGGGGATCCGGCCATTTTGGAGTTTGAGGAGGGGGAGGAAGTTATCACCCTGGTCACCTGTCATCCCATTTACGTGGCCAGCCACCGGCTCATTGTCCGGGGCACCTTAGAAAAACCCAAATGAGCTACCTGTGAATAACCCCGGCGGTGCCGGGGAAATAATCCTGCAGGGTTAGAAACAAAATTAGGGGCGGCCTGACTGGGGCCGCCCGTTAAAATATACCCGCATAGGGTATCTACATTAATTTAAAGAATTGAAGATCCGGGTGAAGGTTTTCACCACCTGGCTGCGGCGGAAGGGTTTGATGAGAAAATCTTTAGCCCTGGCCCGGATAGCCTCCATGATGACATCCTGCTGGCCGATGGAACTAACCATGACCACCCGGGCGTTTGGGTCTAGGGCCTTGATGACCTTCAGGGCCTGCAGGCCGTCCAGGCCGGGCATGACTATGTCCATGGTCACGATGTCGGGTTTGAATTTTTGGTAGAGGGACACGGCCTCCACTCCGTTCTTTGCTTCGGCGGCAACGGCATAACCGGCAGACGAGAGGATCCGGGCCAGTATCCGCCGCATGAGCTTTGAGTCATCTGCGATTAGGACACGTTTGTGCATTAATTGCTCTTCCTCCCATTGCTAATTCCGATGATGTATTATATACTAGGAAAAAGGGAAAGGCAAGATGTCATTTAGGAGGAATTGTCGAAAGGATCAATCTTAGGAGAAGGTTCTTTTGTAGAAGTCTTGCCGGCACCTAAAAAATTTTGCAAAAAATTATTTTATTGGCAGGATTTTTCCTATTAATGTCGAATGGAGAAGTAGGGGAAAAGTTTGAACCACTCTGTGGGTGAGGAATGCTTCCTTGCCCGCGGCAGAAGGGAATAGGTATTTTAGCAAAACCTTTCCTCGATAAAGGCAAACCATCCGCGAGGGTGGGGCGCAAAGCAACGGGACTCTCCCGAGAGAGTCAGCCGGGCTGCCGAAAGGGAGGATTTTTGTGTTCAGAAAGAGTGCAATTCTGTTGGTCGTGCTCCTTTTCGTTGGATTTGCTGCCGGAGAGGGGGCTGCCAGGGAAGTTGCCGCCATCGATACGGGCCAGGCCCGCCAAGGGCTGATAGCGGTGGAATATGATGCCGTCCCCAGGGGCCCCTTGCGGCTGACTGTGGAAAACCAGAGCCGGGAAGGGCGCCGGTATGTCTACCATCTTGAGCCGGGTGTAAAGGAACGCTTTCCCCTCCAGCTGGGGAACGGCCAATACCTGGTGACGGTTTT
>LFSN01000047.1:1242-22213 GCA_001513125.1 Clostridia bacterium DTU030 | reverse complement strand
CTCTTAGGTGGGTCAATTTTATTTGCACATGGTGGATCAATTCTATTGACTATCAACATGTAAATGCAGATGAAGACCATGCATCCCTGCAAGACGGCACAAACAGCATAGTACCGCTGATAAGCATACATGAAGGGATTGAGAGACAAGGAAAGCGAGGTAGTTGCATCAATACCCATTACATAAGCAGCTGTGGTAAGGATATCGAAGACCTATGGTTAGAGGCAGCAGAATGGATATATGAGGCCTATGAAGCCAAGAGCATAGAACGCATCTACTTACATGGTGATGGAGCATTCTGGATAAAAGAAGGCCTAAATTGGCTTCCCAACGCCAAGTTAGTGCTAGATCGTTACCACCTGAATAAAGCAATTATGACTGCTACGAGCCACTATCCCGAAGCCAGAAATGCTATTTACACAGCACTTGCGAATTCCGACATAAAGGCCTTCCAGGAAGTTATCCAAGAGCTATACCAAAATGCTAGAAGTGCCACTGAGAAGGAGAAGATACACAAATTTAATAGATATATATCAAAGAACTGGGAAGCCATAGTCATATATAACCAAGAGGAATGCGGAAGCAGCTGTACAGAGGGGCACGTAAGCCATATTCTCTCAAGCAGGTTAAGCAGTCGCCCCATGGGATGGAGTCCCAAAGGACTGCAAGCAATGGCTGAATTACGAGCTTTTGTGGCAAGTGGTGGGAGGATAGAACCAAAACATTTTCGAAGAAATGTCAACTCTAAAGATAGTAGTTCAAGATATAGATTTAATCGTAATCAGATGCGGAAAATGCTCCAATCCTTCGTAAAGGTATCTAATGAAAAGTTCGCCAATATACCCATATTAAAGAGGGGCAAAATGGTTCCGATGTTTGCCTGTTTACGTGGCCTTCAAAACGGTAATATCAGGCTCTAGTGGACAAACCAAAAGGACGATAAAAAGCAAATGTCCTACAACTATTTGACACGACCGGCCGGCTGGGATTGCTTGACTTTGCCCCCCTGGTAAGGTACAATAGGGATGAAGCTGAAACCGAGTTGGACATGATATTGAACCCTTCTTCTGCAGCAACAGCCGCAAGGAAGGGTTTCCCTTACTGGAGTGGGTTTAATTATGAAGAAGGCAGCGGCCGACAGGACTAAAGAAGGGGCCGTAATCAACAATCGTAAGGCCAGGCATGAATACAACATCATAGAAACTATGGAAGCAGGCATTGCCCTCCAGGGTTCAGAGGTGAAATCCCTGCGGCAGGGCATGGCTAATCTGCGGGATAGCTACGCCCGGGTCGATAAGGGCGAAGTAATCCTTTATAATATGCACATTAGTCCCTATGATAAGGCCAGCCACTTTAACCACGAACCGAAGCGGCCCCGGAAGCTGCTGCTCCATAAGAGGGAAATCAACCGGCTCATGGGGGCTGTTCGGGAGAAGGGCTTTACCCTGGTTCCCCTCAAGGTCTACTTTAACCGCCGGGGGCTGGCCAAGGTAGAACTGGCCCTGGCCCGGGGGAAACAAAAATATGATAAGAGGGAAGCCATTGCCCGGCGGGACGCCCAGCGGGAAATGGCCCGGGCCGTGAAGGAGAGGTATGGCTAAGTGAGGATTTTGCCCTTTGGGGCCCCCAGGCCCTTTAGTCAAGCATGGGGGCGAGTTAGGTTCGACGGGGGTGGTATAGGTACGAGTGGCAGGTCGAGTTCCATGGCTCGTAAAACCATGGGCCTAAACTTAAACGCAAACGACAACTACGCCTTAGCTGCCTAAATAGAGCAGCTACATCCGCCCGTACCTGGCCTGCGGGTGCGGAACCGGGTGTCATACTAGCAGGCTACCACTCCTTCCCTGCCCGGAGGAGGTGTGGGAATTTTAACGGGCTAGTTCCCCGGGTATCCAGCCGTGGGGAGACCCTGGGAATGAAGAGAAAAAACTACGGCTAAGCCTGTAGAAGCTCGTGCATGTACACCTTCGGACGGGGGGTGCAACTCCCCCCCGCCTCCACCAAAGCAAACAACCCTCCCCTTATGCGGGAGGGTTTTCAAATTCACCCCATAGTTTTACTTCTGTTTGCAGGTTAATGCCCCGTTCTTCCCTGGCCCTGGCCTGGACCAGGCAGATGAGGCTGTACACGTCCTGGGCGGTGGCCCTGCCCAGGTTGACGATGAAGTTGCCGTGTTCCGGGGCTATCTGGGCGTCGCCGATCCGGGTACCCTTGAGCCCCAACTCCTCAATTAATTTCCCGGCGGGTATCCCCGGTGGATTACGGAAGGTGGAGCCGCAGCTGGGAAGCTGGGGATGGAGGCGGCGTTTTTCCAGGGCCAGGGCCACGGTTGCTTTAATTTCCTCTGGCTCCCGGGGCACAGGCCGCAGGTGGACCCGGAGTATGATGTGTTTTTCTTCCTGGAAGATGCTGGAGCGGTAGGCAAAGCCCAGTTCTGAACCGGCCAGGGTCGCGAACTTGCCGTCGGCGGTAATGATGTCCACGGCCTCGACAAATTCACCGATAAAGACCCGGTGGGCGCCGGCATTCATGACCACTGCCCCGGCCACAGAACCGGGTATGCCGGCCAGGATTTCAAAGCCTCCCAGCCTGTGTTCTGCCAGCCGCTGGATCAGGGTGTTGAGGAGGAGGCCGGCCTCGGCCGTTGCCCTTTCCCCGGCTATTTCCCAGCGGGCCAGGCCGTTGCCGATATGAATCACCACTCCGGGCAGGCCTTTATCACTGATCAGAATATTGGTACCCTTACCCAGGACATAATAGGGAAGCGCCCGTTCCCGGGCAAAGGCTAGGGCTGCCTGAACTTCGGCGTCGGAAGCAGGTTCTATAAAATAGCGGGCCGGCCCGCCGATCCGGTAAGAAGTGTAGTTGGCAAGGGGTACATTTTCCCTTATTTCCATTTTTGTCCTCCTTGTCATTATAAACTCAGCCTAATAAATCTTCGGGCTTTATTCATATTCTCCTGCATAGGATTAATCCTAAGTAAGTCTATCCCCTTCCTGGTAAAGAATACATACTCCGGGGAGAGATTTTTCCCCCGAAAAGAAGGAAATTTAGTTTAGTGTCGAATATATTACAGAGGAACAAGTTGTTACCTGTGGTCTTCGGCTTTGGTTTGCTCCCGCATGTAACTGCCATCAAGTGCTGAAAGCACAAGTTGGGAGATGTGCCGAATGAAGGCTTATAGCATATATTTGGTTATTATTTTAACTGGCCTTCTTTTATTAATGGGATGTACGAAGCAAACTCCCATGGCTTCTACCCTGCCGCAGGGGGAAATAATGACCAATAATATAAATAATATAATAAGGTCTGACGAAACCCAATATGTAACCCTTTACTATGTCACCCAACAGGGTGGCTATTTGGTGCCCGTGAACCAGGAACTGTGCAACACAGAGCGCCCGGTCAGGGTGGCCCTGGAAAGGCTCATAGCCGGCGCAGCGTCGGGAGAGGGCCTTATAACGCCCATACCATCGGAAACTAAGGTGCGGGATCTCTATATCCGTGAAGGAACGGCCTATGTGGATCTCAGTGAAGAATTTGCCAGTAAATTGCTGAGCAAGACCCAGGCCCGGTGGGCTGTGGATACCCTGGTCCAGACCCTGACGGAATTTCCTGAGGTTGAACGGGTTCAACTTTTAATTGATGGTAAGGTCAGGGAAAAATTGACGGGAGGGGTGGATATTGGCATTCCCCTGGAACGTCAACCCTGGTTGAACCCTGTATCCCAGGAACCGGGTGAGGCAATGGTTGTCTTGTACTTTGACTACCAGGACAAGTACCTGGTTCCCGTCAGCAAGGGTGTGGGTGATTTTTCCCGCAGCCTCAGCCAGCTGACGGTAGAGGAGATCATCAAGGGTCCCGGGGGTTTGGTAGGTCTCGGGCCGGTGATTCCCGCCGGCGTATCCCTGGGAAGTTACGAGGTGAAGGAGGGAACAGCCTACATTGAGCTGATCCTGGGTGAGGAGGCGACTGCCGGCGAGACCTGGGATGAGCGCAAGGCCCTCCAGGCCCTCCTTTATTCCCTGATGGAGTTTCCCCATATCCAGAATGTAAAATTGTCCGTCGATGGACGCAGCAACGGCATCTTTAATGAGGCTCTAGAAATTGACAACATGCGCCTCCAACTGCCGGTGGTTAATGTGGCCGTCAATTGAGGCCTTTTTCGGTGGGTGAATTCAATTTATAAAGGCTTTACATAAAAAGTGCACGTCAAGTAAGGGGTGCACTTTTTTCATACCCCCTAGGGAAGGAATATGCAGGAGGGGAACGAAATAGGACTAATAGATGGTGATAGGCCAGGGAAGGACATTTGACGCCAGCAAATTCTCCCTGTTACAATATGCTAGGATAAATATTAATTATTTCTGCATAATGTTAGAGAGGATATCTGATTATAGGGCAAAGGGGAGACGAAGTTGCAATTAGCCCTCGGTTATTTTCTAATTTTTGCTGCCCGGGTTTTAGATATGTCTATGGCCACCATCCGCTTACTTTTGCTGGTGCGGGGGAAACGCTTCCAGGCAGCTGTCATTGGTTTCTTTGAGGTCCTGATCTATATATTAGCCCTTAACATGGTGGTAAACAACCTCGACAATATCTTTAACCTGCTGGTCTATTCCCTGGGCTTTGCCGCTGGGAACTATGTGGGCAGCTATGTGGAGGAAAAGATGGCCCTTGGCCACGCCACGGTACAGGTTATACCCAAGGAAAAGGATGAAGACATGGCTGCCGAATTGCGCAAGCTGGGCTATGGTGTAACCGTTGTCACCGGAAGCGGCCGGGAGGGTCCAAGGCGGATCCTTATCATTACTATAAAGCGAAAGAGCCTGCCTGAATTGATGCGGGTTATCGATGAACTAGATCGGGACTCCTTTGTTACCGTCATGGATACCCAATTTATCCATGGTGGTTTTTGGGAGAAAAAGGCAAAATAACCTGGACGGTGGAGTTTAGTTGGGGGGAGGAGCCCAATGGAACTTAAGATCCGGCGCAAGAACGGGATCCCCATCTACATGCAGATAAAGGGACAGATCCTGGACATGATCAGGACGGGGCAGCTGGTTGGGGGGGAACAATTGCCCACAGAAAGGGAGTTGGCGGAAAAACTATCTATCAGCCGGAATACCGTCAGCATGGCCTTTCGGGAATTGGAAGCTGAAGGCGTTGTTGTCTCCTATCAGGGCAGGGGGACCTTTGTTGCCACAGGGGATCAGGTCTTTCGCCGGGAGGGACGTAAAGAGCGGGTCTTAAAGATGATCGACCTGGCCATAGAGGAAGCGGCGGAATTGGGATTTAGCATCGATGAGTTTACCAGTATTGTAACGGCCCGGGTGCGGGAAAAAAAGGCTGTTCTCCGCCAGGTCAAGCTGGCCTTTATTGAATGCAACCGGGAACAGCTGGAGTTCTACAGCAAGCAGCTGCACCTGGGGTCGGGGGTAACCATTATACCGGTAATTCTAGATGATCTCATTGCCAATTCCGAGCAGGTTAACCGTCTCCTGGACGAGGTAGACCTGGTTGTAACTACCGTTTACCATGTGGAGCAGGTCTTTGAATTGCTTGCCAGCAAAAAGAAACTGGTGGCGGTAGCCCTGGAACCAGAGGTCAGCACCATCGTCCGCGTGGCCCGGAGCATCCCGGCGAAAAGGGCTATACTGGTGTGTCTTACCGATAAGTTTGCCCATAGTGTCAGGCTTTATTTGGGCCAGTGCGGTATCGATGCCACAGGCCTTCCCCACACCATTACCCGGGACCGGAAGGAATTAGCCCGCCTCTTGGCCGATGTGGAGACGGTCTTGGTTTCACCGGGCCGAAAAAAGGGAGTAGAGGAGCTGGTCCGCCCGGGTACAGAGGTCATAGAATTTATCCTCAAACCTGACCAGGGCTCAATCAGCAGGCTGAATTCAGTGATTCTGGAGCTGAAAAAAGCCAATTGAAGTAGTCCTCTGCTCCTCCGGGCAGGGGAAAATAGTTTATAATAATTGGCAATGGGATTGTCAAAAGGGTTAGGAGGCAAATTATGCTCAGAGTTGATGGTAGAAGGTGCGATGAACTGCGCCCGGTGCGCATAACAAGGGATTATATAAAGTATGCCGAAGGGTCGGTCTTCATTGAAGCAGGGGATACCAAAATTATTTGTACGGCCACCATTGAGGATAAGGTCCCTTCCTTTCTCAAGGGGAGCGGACAGGGGTGGGTGACGGCCGAATATGCCATGCTGCCCCGGGCAACGGCGGTGCGCAATGTCCGGGATGCAACCCGGGGTCGTATCAGCGGACGCAGTTCCGAGATCCAGCGGCTTATCGGCCGCTGTCTCCGGGCGGCCGTTGACTTAAAGGCCCTGGGAGAGCGGACGGTATGGCTGGACTGTGATGTAATCCAGGCCGACGGGGGCACCCGGACCCTGGCTATAACGGGAGGCTTTGTTGCCCTGGTTGACGCCCTGTACAAACTATACCGGCAGGACGCGGGGCTGGAAACCTTCCCGGTACAGGAATTCATCGGGGCAACCAGTGTCGGCATTGTCAATGGGGAGGCAGTGCTGGACCTGTGCTTTGAAGAGGATGCCCAGGCTGAGGTAGATATGAATGTGGTAATGACTGGAAGGGGCCATTATGTCGAACTCCAGGGTACCGCTGAGGCTGCCCCCCTGCAGCCCGATCAGCTCCAGGACCTGCTGGCCCTGGCAAGCAAGGGTATCGGTGAGTTGATCGCCCTGCAGAAGGAGTGCCTGGGCGATTTGAATCTGGTCATCGAGGGGAAAAGGGATGGGGATATCTAAAGGGAAGACCCTGGTGATAGCGACGAAAAATCGGGGGAAAATACGGGAGTTTAATAGGGCCCTGGCCGGCCTGGGATTAGAGTTTCTGTCCCTCCATGATTTTCCCCATCTGGGGCCCATCGAAGAAGACGGCACCACCTTTTTAGAAAACGCCTGTAAGAAGGCTCTGGTGGCCGCCCGCCACAGCGGCTTGCCGGCCCTGGCCGACGATTCGGGGCTGGAGGTCGATTATTTGGGTGGTGCCCCCGGTGTCCTGTCGGCCCGCTTTGCCGGCAGAGATGGAGATGATGAGGCCAACAACAGGAAGCTCCTTGAGCTGCTGGCGGGAGTACCCTGCCGGGAACGGCAGGCCCGCTTTCGCTGTGCCCTGGCCGTTGCCACACCCGAGGAATTGTTGGTGACAACCGAGGGTGTCCTGGAGGGTTATATTGGCCTGGAACCCCGGGGTAAAGGGGGGTTCGGCTATGATCCCCTCTTTGTTGTTCCCGACTATAACTGTACCCTGGCGGAAATGGCGCTGGAAACCAAAAATAAAATTAGTCACCGGGGTCGGGCCCTGGAACAGTTGCGGGAAAAGCTGGTAGGATTATTTGTTACGTTGGGGTGGGACGAGTGCGAATCGGAGTAGTGAGCGATACCCATGGCTCCCTTTCTACAGCAATAAAATTGATCAGGGAAATGGGTGAACTTGATCTCCTTCTCCATGCCGGGGATTACTATCGGGATGCTGCAGCCCTGGCCCGGGAATTTAACCTGCCCGTCCGGGCTGTTGTTGGCAATTGCGATCTGGCTGCCAAGGGGCCGGTGGAAGAATATATCGAACTGGCAGGCTGGCGGATTCTCTTATGCCATGGGCACCGTTACCGGGTAAAGATCGGTCTTCTCCCCCTATTTTATCGAGCCCAGGAGATGGGGGCCGATCTGGTGGTCTTTGGCCATACCCACCGGGCAGAAGAGTTTACCAGGGGGGGCATCAAATTTTTGAACCCGGGTACTGCCGGGGTGCCTAACCGGGAAGGCTTGGTGACCGGCGGCATCATCGAAATTGGCAGTGGGATCAGGACTAGTATTATAGCAAGCAGGGAGGCTGGTTCTTAGGAGTTTACTTTTTCCCTCCGCTGTGCTATAATATTATTCGCTCCCGGAAATGGGGGAAAAGGGCACAAAGGGCCGGAATTACAGCGGCTGGAAGGAGAAGCTTTGTGCCAGGGTCCTTGACAGCGAGCAAGGGATATTGACTAATCGTTTTACCTGCGGTATACTGTTGTATGTCCAATTGACGGGGCGTGGCGCAGTTTGGTAGCGCACATGGTTTGGGACCATGGGGTCGTAGGTTCGAATCCTATCGCCCCGACCATCGCCTATTACGCGGGAGTAGCTCAGTGGTAGAGCACCAGCCTTCCAAGCTGGGTGTCGCGGGTTCGAGTCCCGTTTCCCGCTCCACAATTAACTGGTCCTGGTAGCTCAACAGGATAGAGCAACGGCCTTCTAAGCCGTCGGTTGGGGGTTCGACTCCCTCCCAGGACGCCATCAATGGATTAAACCAGCTGGTTTAATCAATCTAAACAGGGTGAATGTAGCTCAGCTGGTAGAGCACCAGATTGTGGCTCTGGGGGTCGCGGGTTCGAGTCCCGTCATTCACCCCAACTGGAGAACCTGGTCGGGCCAGGCAAAGCTGGCCCGCGGGTCTCCAACCCTACCAAGAATTATTGGGGCGTGGCCAAGGGGTAAGGCACAGGACTCTGGATCCTGGATCGTAGGTTCGAATCCTACCGCCCCAGCCATCAATGCAATGTGGGCCATTAGCTCAGCTGGCAGAGCACCTGACTCTTAATCAGGGTGTCCGGGGTTCGAGTCCCTGATGGCCCACCAACACCAATTTGCGGGAGTGGCGGAACTGGCAGACGCGCAGGACTTAGGATCCTGTGCCGCAAGGCGTGGGGGTTCAAGTCCCTTCTCCCGCACCACTTATAAAAAGTAGCTTGTTTAAAATCCATACAGGATGTGCGGAAGTAGCTCAGCGGTAGAGCATCGCCTTGCCAAGGCGAGGGTCGCGGGTTCAAATCCCGTCTTCCGCTCCAACTAACAGAGCCTCGGCACCAATAATCCGATGCCGGGGCCCACTTATGCATAGGATATTCTGACTTATCTGGAGATGGGAAGAAGGCAAACATCCTTTTTTGGCGGCCGGGATAAGCTTGCTGGAGAGGTCCACACCACAGTTGTGGGCTTTGCAGAGTCCCAAAACATATCCATGTGAGGAGGTTGGTGTAGTGAAAATAGCTGCTGCCCAGATGGAACTGGTGCCCGACATTGAGACCAATACCAGGCGGATCAAGGAGTTCATTGAGCAGGCGGCTGTCTTTGGGGTGGATATTATGGCCTTTCCCGAGACTGCCCTGACCGGCTATTATCCGGAGCTCTTCCGCAGTCACAACCAGGAAAAGATTGACGAAAAGGTGGCGGAGCTGCACCAGTTTGTCCAGGAAAAGGGGGTATCGGCCATTGTCGGCACTCCCTATTTCGAAGAAGGCAAGCTCTACAACAGCATAGTGGTTTTGCTTACCGACGGACGTAAGTTACTGTACCACAAGCAGAATTTGGTTGACTATGAAGAGGTCTACTTCGAACCTGGACGGAAGCAGTTGGTTTTCGAATATAAGGGGTTTACCATCGGTGCCATTGTCTGTCGCGACCAGAACTTCCCCCTTCTGGCTAGGGAGATTAAAGAGCAGGGAGCCGAAATTCTCTTTATCTCCTGTGCCCACTACTACAACCCCATGGAAGCCCGCTGGAAATTGGACAAGAACAGGGCCCTTCCCATTGCCCGGGCGACGGAGAACAAGATGTATGTCTGTAAAGCCAATGCTGTCGGCTCTATGAATGGGTTGATTAACCTCGGTAACAGCCTGATCGTAGGCCCCAACGGCGTGGTGATATCCCTAGCCGGCGAGGGCAAGGAACAGTTATTAACCTTTGCCATCGATCCCCACAACAAGGATTGGAAATGGTAGGATGAAGGAACCTCGGCGGAACCCCAACGCCGGGGTTCCTACTTGTGCAGGAGATATAGTTTTTCTGTAGAAAGAAAGAATATACTATTTAAGTATTGAGCAAGAATATGGTACAATTTACGGTGACGGAGGGTATATATTATAATGAAAAGCCAAGGAGGGCTGTCGGGTTAATGGAAGTAAAAGTAGAGAAACTAGAGAAGAACAGGGTCAGTCTAGAAGTCGAGCTTGGTGCTGACCAGGTAGATAAGGCATTAGATCAGGCTTATCGCCGTGTGGTCAAGAAGGTAAATATCCCCGGTTTTCGGAAGGGCCGCGTTCCCAGGAAAATCTTGGAAATGCGCTTGGGCAAAGGGGTTTTATATGAGGAGGCTGTGGAAATCCTTCTCCCGGAGGCCTATGCCAAGGCAGTAGAGGAAGCTAGTCTGGAACCCATCGATCAGCCTCAGATCGAGGACATCCAGATCGAAGAAGGAAGCCCCTTTCGCTTTTCTGCTACCGTTGAGGTGAAACCAGAGGTAAAGCTGGGGCAGTATAAGGGCCTGCCTGTGGAAAGGAAAAAGGCAGAGGTTTCCGAAGAAGAGGTCGACAACTTCCTGGAGAACCTGCGGGAGCGTACGGCCACCTGGCGGGTTGTTGAGGAAGGGGAAGCCGAGGACGGCGACCTCGTTATAATCGATTTTACCGGTTATGTTGATGGTGAGCCTTTACAGGGGGGGAAGGGTGAGAACCACTCCCTGGTCCTCGGCTCCGGCAGCTTCATACCCGGTTTTGAAGAACAGCTCGTGGGGGCAAAATCAGGGGAGGAACGGAAAATTCAGGTCACCTTCCCGGAGGATTACCACAACCAGGAATTGGCTGGGGTAGAAGCAGAGTTTAACGTACAGGTAAAGGAAATAAAGCGCAAGGAACTGGCCGCCCTCGATGACGAATTCGCCAAGGACGTAAGTGAATTTGCGACCCTGGAGGAGTTAAAGGAAGATATTCGCAAGAAACTCCTGGAAGCCGCAGAGAATAAAGCGGAGAGCGAATTCCGGGAGGAATTGGTAAAGACGGCTGCGGCCAATGCCGAAGTGGAGATACCGGAGGTCATGGTTAAAAGACGGGTAGAAAACATGATCAACGATCTGGAACACCGCCTCCAGCAGCAGGGACTTTCCCTGGATGTCTACCTGAATATCATTGATAAGACCCTCGAAAATCTCAGGGAGGAATTCGAGGAAGCTGCCCGGGAAAGTGTCAAGATCGATTTGGTTTTGGAAGCCATAGCCAAAGCGGAAGGGATAGAAACCAAGGAGGAAGAGATCGAGGCAGAACTGGACACCATGGTCGCCGGTTTTGCCGAGGAAGAGGACAAACTCAGGGAGCTTAAAGAAAGGCTGCGGGAAAGCGGTCATGTCGACCTGATTGCCGACAACCTGATCAGGAGAAAAACCATCGACCTGCTGGCTGCAGGAGTTCAGGCTTCGTGAGCATAAGTTATTAAGAGCCCTGCTTTTGGGCATGCTGTAGTAATGTATCCCAATCATGCGAGGAGGTGTGCCTATGAGTTACCTGGTACCGATGGTTGTGGAGCAGACCAATCGTGGCGAAAGGGCCTATGATATCTATTCCCGCCTACTCAAAGACAGGATTATTTTTCTCGGTACAGCTATAGATGACAGTGTGGCCAATACCGTTATTGCCCAGATGCTTTTCCTGGAAGCCGAAGATCCCGACAAGGACATTTGGCTGTATATCAATTCTCCCGGTGGACTAGTAGCATCGGGCCTGGCGATATATGATACTATGCAGTATATCCGGCCGGAAATCAATACCGTTTGCATGGGCCTGGCGGCCAGCATGGGAGCAGTTTTGCTGGCGGCCGGGACAGAGGGTAAGCGCTTTGCCCTACCCCATGCCCGGATCATGATCCACCAGCCCCTGGGTGGGGTGCAGGGCCAGGCAGCCGATATTGCCATCCACGCCCAGGAAATACTAAAAACCAGGGAAATCCTCAACGAAATCCTTGCCAAGCATACGAAGCAGCCTTTGGAGCGGATTCAAAAGGATACAGACCGTGATTTCTTCATGTCAGCCGTCGATGCCAAAGAGTATGGGATAGTGGATGAGGTGATGTATACCCGTGATGCCAAGCAGTAAAGGGGTGAAAGGATGTTTAAATTCAACGACGAAAAGGGACAGCTGAAATGTTCCTTTTGTGGCAAGGTACAGGACCAGGTCCGCAAATTGGTTGCCGGTCCCGGTGTTTATATCTGTGATGAATGTATTGAACTCTGCAATGAAATAATCGAGGAAGAACTTCAGGACGAACTTGAATTCGAACTGAAAGATATTCCCAAGCCGAAGGAGATAAAGGCAATCCTGGACCAGTATGTCATCGGTCAAGAAAAGGCGAAAAAAACCCTTTCGGTAGCTGTTTACAACCACTACAAGCGGATTAACGCCAATTTGAGGGCAGACGATGTAGAACTGCAAAAGAGCAATATCGTCATGTTGGGACCCACCGGCTGCGGCAAAACCCTTCTTGCCCAGACCTTGGCCAAAATCCTTAATGTCCCCTTTGCTATCGCCGATGCCACTTCCCTCACCGAAGCAGGTTATGTGGGGGAAGACGTGGAGAATATCCTCCTGAAGTTGATCCAGGCAGCCGACTACGACATCGAAAAGGCGGAAAAGGGTATCGTCTATATCGATGAGATCGATAAGATCGCCCGCAAATCAGAGAATCCCTCCATTACCAGGGATGTCTCCGGGGAAGGGGTACAGCAGGCCCTGCTGAAAATTTTGGAGGGTACCGTGGCCAGTGTGCCGCCCCAGGGAGGGCGCAAGCATCCCCACCAGGAGTTTATCCAGATCGATACCACCAACATCCTCTTTATTTGCGGCGGTGCCTTCGATGGGATCGATAAGATCATCCAGAACAGGATTGGGAAGAAGGCCCTGGGCTTTGGAGCCGAGATTCGGGGCAAGACAGATCAAAGGATCGGCGAGATCCTGGCCCAGATTCTCCCAGAGGACCTGCTCAAATACGGTCTCATCCCTGAATTTGTCGGGAGGGTACCGATTATAGTCACCCTGGATGCTTTGGACGAAGAAGCCCTTGTCCGCATCCTGACAGAGCCCAGGAATGCCCTCGTCAAACAGTACCAGAAATTCTTTGACCTGGACGGCGTGCAGCTGGAGTTTCAGCCTGAAGCTTTGGAGGCCATTGCCGGTGAGGCCTTGAAGAGGAAAACTGGTGCCCGGGGCCTCCGGGCGATTATTGAAGAGGTAATGCTGGAAGTGATGTATGATATTCCTTCTCGGGAGGACATCACCAAGGTTACCATTACCAAGGATGTTATTTTGAAGAAGCAACAGCCGGTCATTCTTACGACCAGCAGTGACCGAAAGGGCAAAAAACGGGAAGCTTCAGCTTAATATACGACCTCAGGATTGGGAACCGGCAGTTGCCGGTTCCCTTTTGCACTCCAAGGCTGCCGGATAAAGGGCCCGCCCTCCGGAGATAATAATAACGTATTTGAAAGGGGGGCGAGGCTGTTGTTGGGTCCAGGATGGGGCGGTCTGTTGGGAGTTGTCCAGATTTTTTTTGCCATCGTCATCGGCCTCTATTTTTGGAATCTCCTGCGGACCCAGCAGGGCAATAAGACGGCAGTAGATCGGGAGTCCCGGAAGGAAATAGAAAAGTTGAGGCAGTTGCGGGAGATATCCCTTACTGTTCCCCTATCGGAAAAAACCCGGCCTTCCTCCTTCGAGGAGATTGTCGGCCAGGAGGAAGGCTTAAAGGCCTTGCGGGCAGCCCTCTGCAGCCCCAATCCCCAGCATGTTATTATCTACGGTTCCCCGGGGGTAGGGAAAACCGCGGCCGCCCGCCTGGTTCTGGAAGAGGCCAAGGCCAATCCTAACTCACCCTTCAAGGAAACGGCCAAATTCGTTGAAGTTGATGCTACCACCGCCCGGTTTGATGAGAGGGGGATCGCCGATCCCCTGCTGGGTTCTGTCCATGATCCCATCTACCAGGGGGCGGGTCCCCTGGGCATGGCTGGCATTCCCCAACCGAAACCGGGGGCTGTTACCAAGGCCCACGGGGGGATTCTTTTTATCGACGAGATCGGTGAACTGCACCCTATTCAGATGAATAAACTCCTCAAGGTCCTGGAAGACCGGAAGGTATTTTTGGAAAGCGCCTACTACAATTCTGAGGATCCCAATGTGCCCAGTCACATCCACGATATTTTCCAAAATGGTCTGCCGGCAGACTTCCGCCTGGTGGGAGCCACCACCCGCCTGCCCCACGAGATCCCTCCTGCCATTCGTTCCCGCTGTGTGGAGGTCTTTTTCCGCTGCCTGCGGCCCGAGGAAATTGGTATCATTGCCCGCAACGCGGCCCGCAAGATGGATTTTCAGATCGAGGCTGCCGCTGTAGAAGTGGTAGAAAAATATGCTACCAACGGCAGGGAAGCGGTAAATATTATTCAGATCGCCGGCGGCCTGGCCCTGACCGAGGGGCGGGAGCAAATCACCGTGGCTGACATAGAGTGGGTAGTGAACAGCGGCCAGTATTCCCCCCGGCCGGAGAAGAAAATTCCCCCTCAGCCCCAGGTGGGCTATGTCAACGGCCTGGCCGTCTATGGCCCCAATATGGGGACCCTCCTGGAGATTGAGGCGGCTGTCTTGCCGGTTTGCCGGGGTGAAGGCCGGATAACGGTGACGGGGATGATCGAGGAGGAGGAGCTGGGGAACCCCGGGCATACGGTGCGGCGCAAAAGCATGGCCCGGGGGTCGGTGGAGAATGTCCTGACGGTACTGCGCCGTTACCTGGATTTTAATCCCCGGGATTACGACATTCACCTGAATTTCCCCGGGGGGATACCCGTCGACGGACCATCGGCTGGGGTTGCCGTCGCGACCGCCGTCTATTCAGCCCTGACCAACATACCGGTAGATAACAAGGTGGCCATGACGGGTGAGGTCTCCATCCGCGGCTTTGTTAAGCCGGTGGGGGGAGTGGTGGCCAAGACCGAGGCGGCCCGGCAGGCGGGGGTTAAAAAGGTGCTGATACCCAGGGAAAACTGGCAGGAGTCCTTTGCCCAACTGGAGGAGCTGGCTGTGATCCCTGTGGATAGCCTGGATGAGGTTTTCCGCCATGCTTTATTTAAGGGGAACCGGGGGGATTACCCCGTTGCCAGGGGGGTAGAGTCCCTCACAGCTTCCCCCCTGTAAACATTTTTTGAGTTCTTTTACTTATAGATGGAGTGTAACCCAATTGGCCGGCGAGAAAAAGGAATTGAAATATCGGGGTAGAATAGGTTATTATCATTAGTATTGGGTACTATTTAGTGGAGGTGAAGCCGTGGGTGCTGTAGAGACCAGAAGAAGATCTCTACCCTTATTGCCACTGCGGGGGGTATTGGTATTCCCCTTTATGGTTATTCATTTAGATGTGGGGCGGGAGAAATCCATAGCCGCCCTGGATCAGGCCATGGTAACGGATAAACAGATCCTGCTGGCCAGTCAGCAGGATGCCCAAACCGATGATCCAGAGCCGGACGAGATCTATTCTGTTGGAACCATAGCCGAGATTAAGCAGCTGTTAAAACTTCCCGGGGGGACTGTGCGGGTTTTGGTTGAGGGCATTTCCCGGGCCCGGGTTGAGGAATATACCGCTGTAGAACCATTTTACCAGGTAGAAGCCGTTGAATATCTGGAAACGGAGGAGAAGACTCCCGAGGTGGAAGCCTTGACCAGGAGTCTGGTCTTCCAATTTGAACAGTACGTAAAACTGAGCAAAAAGATCCCGGCGGAAACCGTTGTCTCCATCATTACCATTGAAGACGCCGGCCGCCTCTCGGATTTAATAGCCTCCCATCTCACTATTAAACTTGCGGACAAGCAGCGGATTCTGGAGGCTGTTGAAATCCGGGAACGGTTGGAGACCATCAACAAGATTTTGGCCAAGGAAATTGAGATTCTCGAGCTGGAACGGAAGATTAATGCCCGGGTCAGGAAGCAAATGGAAAAGACCCAGAAGGAGTACTACCTGCGGGAACAACTGCGGGCCATCCAAAAGGAGTTGGGCGAGCGGGAGGAGGGCAGCGATGGCCTCGAATACCGGGAGCGGATCGAGGAGGCCGACCTGCCGGAATATGTGGAAGAGAAGGCCCTCAAAGAGGTGGAGCGGCTGGAGAAAATGCCCTCCATGGCCGCCGAGGCCGCCGTTGTCCGCACTTACCTGGACTGGCTTCTGGAACTGCCCTGGAAAAAAATGACCGAGGACCGCTTAGATCTCAACCAGGCCCAGAAAATCCTCGACGAGGATCACTACGGGCTGAAAAAGGTGAAGGAAAGAATCCTGGAATACCTGGCCGTACGCCAGCTGGCCGAAAAATTGAAGGGTCCCATCCTGTGCCTGGTGGGCCCGCCGGGGGTGGGGAAAACCTCCCTGGCCAAATCCATTGCCCGGGCCCTGGAGCGGAAATTTGTCCGCATCTCCCTGGGTGGGGTCAGGGATGAGGCCGAGATCCGGGGGCACCGCCGCACCTATGTGGGTGCCCTGCCTGGCCGGATCATTCAGGGTATGCGGCAGGCCGGTTCCAAGAACCCGGTATTTTTGCTGGATGAGATCGACAAGATGAGCATGGATTTCCGGGGCGACCCGTCGGCAGCCCTCCTCGAGGTATTGGACCCGGAGCAGAATCACGCCTTCAGTGATCACTATATTGAGCTTCCCTTTGATCTCTCCCATGTTTTCTTCATTACGACGGCCAATACGACCCACACCATACCCAGTGCCCTTTTAGACCGGATGGAGGTCATCCACCTCCCCGGTTACACCGAGGAGGAAAAGATCAACATTGGCATGCGCTATTTGCTCCCGAAACAAAGGCAGGAACATGGTCTGAAGAAGGAGCAATTATCCATAAGTGAGAATGCCGTCAAAAAGGTGATCCGGGAGTACACCAGGGAAGCTGGGGTCCGGAACCTGGAACGTTCCCTGGCGGCAATTTGCCGCAAGGCGGCCCGGGAAATCGTCCAGGAAGGGGCCCAGAGGGTGCGGGTTACCCATCGCAACTTGAAGCGCTTCCTTGGGATACCCCGCTTCCGCTACGGGGTTGCCGGTCAGGAGAACGAAGTCGGGGTTGCGACAGGCCTGGCCTGGACCGAAGTAGGCGGGGATGTCCTGGCCATTGAGGTCAGTGTTGTCCCCGGCAAGGGGAAGCTAACCCTGACCGGGCAGCTGGGGGATGTGATGCGGGAATCGGCCCAGGCAGGTTTCAGCTATATCCGCAGCCGGGCTGAATTTCTCCAGCTTTCCGATACCTTTCCGGAGGAGATGGACATCCACATCCACATCCCGGAAGGTGCCATCCCCAAGGACGGCCCTTCGGCCGGCATAACCATGGCCACGGCCCTGGCCTCTGCCCTGACTAAAAAGTCGGTCCGGTCCGATGTGGCCATGACCGGGGAAATAACCCTCCGGGGCAAGGTTCTACCCGTGGGTGGGGTCAAGGAGAAGATCCTGGCTGCCCACCGGGCCGGGGTCAAGAAGATTTTGCTCCCGGTGGAGAACAAGAGGGATTTGGAAGAAATCCCCGCCAATGTGAAGCGGGATCTGAAGTTTATCTTTGTGGAGCATATGGATCAGGTTTTGCAGGAAGCACTGGTGGGGTTGGAAGATGAAAATAAACAGGGCTGAGTTTGTCATCAGTGCCGCCTCACCCCGGCAATTTCCCCGGGAAGGGCTGCCAGAGATTGCCTTTGTGGGCCGGTCCAATGTGGGCAAGTCCAGCCTCCTCAACAATCTGATCCGGCGCAAGAACCTGGCCAAGGTCAGCCAGACGCCGGGGAAGACCCGTTTAATTAATTTTTACCGGATCGACAATCGCTGCTTTTTTGTCGATTTACCCGGCTATGGCTTTGCCCGGGTACCCAGAGCTGTCAAGGAGCACTGGTCCAGATTGCTGGAAAACTATCTCCGGGACCGCCAGGAGCTCATCGGAGTGGTACAGCTTGTTGACCTGCGCCATCCGCCCACTGCCGACGACCGACAGATGTTTGCCTGGCTCCAGAGCTACGGCATTCCGGCCCTTGTGGTGGGGACCAAGGCCGACAAGCTGTCCCGGGGGCGCCGCCTGCAGCAGGAGAAGCAGATAGCAGAGGTCCTGGCCTTGCCACCAGGGGTACACCTGGTGAGCCATTCTGCCAAAACTGGCGAAGGCCGGGAGGAAGTGCTGCGGCTGCTGGGAGAATGGCTTGAAAAATCCTCCAGTTAGTCTTTATAGGACAGCAGGGACTATTTCCCTTTCTTGGGAATAGTCCCTATTTTTATAGGGGCGGCACCCCTGCCAATGCATAAGGGAAGGCCCTGAAAGACACACTAACTGAGTAGCAACAGCCATGGTGCAAGCTGGTAAGGGAGGAAAGTTCATGCTGGGCTGGATAAAAGGGAAGCTGCAGTGCGGGGGCCCCGGGAAGGCTTTACCGAAACCCTCCAGACCAATATATCCATGCTGCGGCGCCGCCTCCGGTCTTCCCGCCTGAGACTGGAGCATTTTACCATTGGCCGGGTCAGCCGGACCGATGTGGTCATTGCCTACCTGAAGGGGATTGCCCGCCCGGAAATTGTAGAAGAGGTCCGCCGGCGCCTCAAGAGAATTGACATCGATGGGATCCTGGAGAGCGGTTATATCGAGGAACTCATCGAAGACCATCCGGGCAGCATCTTTTCCCTGATCACCAGGACGGAACGGCCCGACAAGGTGGCGGCAGGCCTTTTGTCGGGACGGGTGGCCATCCTGACGGACAATACACCCTTTGTCCTCCTGGTGCCCCGCCTCTTTATGGAAGGTCTCCAGGCCAGCGAGGACTACTATGAGCGCTACCTCCTCACGGTGGGGGTGCGGATCTTTCGCTATATCGCCCTCTTTATCTCCATGCTCCTGCCTGCCCTCTATGTGGCAGTGACTACCTATCATCAGGAGATGCTCCCGACACCCCTGCTGTTGAGCATCGCCAGCCAGCGGGAGGGGGTTCCCTTTCCGGCGGTGGTGGAAGCCCTGCTGATGGAAATCACCTTTGAAATCTTGCGGGAGGCAGGCATACGGCTTCCCCGCCAGGTGGGGCAGGCCATCAGTATTGTGGGCGCACTGGTGATTGGGGATGCGGCTGTTCGGGCCGGGATTGTCTCTCCCGTAATGGTAATTGTGGTGGCCATGACGGCCATTGCCTCCTTTACCACCCCGGCCTATGACCTGGCCATCACCATGCGGATGATCCGCCTGCCCATGGTTGTCTTGGCCGGCTTGCTGGGCATGTATGGGATTATGGCAGGCCTCCTGGCCATCCTGATTCATGCTTGTTCCTTAAAGTCCTTCGGTGTGGCCTTTACTTCTCCCTTTGCACCCTTTATCCTGGCGGAACAGGAAGATGCAGTGATAAGGCTGCCCTGGTGGGCCTTGCGGTACCGGCCTTTTTCCATGACGGAGAACCGGCTTCGCCAGAGACCTGGCAATATGCCGGGACCGCCGGGGGTCCAGGCTGCCCAAAGGCAAAAAAGGCAGGGGGAAAGGAGGGGAGAGGTTGGAGATGGATAAAAAACTGGTCTTCTGCCTGCTACTGATCCTGGGCCTGGCCACCAGTGGCTGTTGGGACTACCAGGAAATTAATGACCTGGCCATTGTCCTTGCTGCCGGGGTGGACAGTCATCGGGAGGGAGGAGTTCAGCTTCTGGTGGAGATTGCCAAGCCGGAACAGATGGCCGGGAACGGTGGCGGCGGCCAGGGCAGCTCGGGAAAGCCCATTGAAATCCTGGAGAGCGTGGGATCCACCATTCATCAGGCCCAGCGGAATCTCCACTGGCGCTCCTCCCGGGATGTCTACTGGGCCCACAAGCAGGTCTTGATCATTGGAGAAGATCTGGCCCGGCAGGGAATTGCTCCCCTATTGGACTGGTTTGAACGGGATCATCAGGCCCGGCATAGTATTCCCCTGCTGGTGACCAATGGTCCCGTCCGCAATGTCTTTCAGGCCCAGCCGGAATTGGAGTCCACCCTGGCAGAGGAGATAATAATGCTGATTGAACATATGGAAAAACAGTCCCAGGGTTACGGCACCATGTTGAAGGATTTTTTGCACTGCCTGAGCAGCCAGGTCCAGCATCCGGTGACAGGCCGTTTGGAAGTCATCCAGAAGGAGGAGCCCCATGGGGGCAGTCTGGCGGGTGCCGGGATCGGCGGTGGGCAGGGGGCAGGCGGGGGGATGGAGCCGGTGCCACCCCGGGCCCTCCGCCTGGCCGGCCTGGCGGTATTTAAGGGAGATCGGTTGGTGGGGTGGTTGGATGAGAGGGAAACCAGGGGTTTTCGTTGGATTATCGGCGAGGTAAAGGGAGCCCTGGTTGATGTTACTGTTCCCGGTGAGCCGCAGAATAAGGTTACCCTGGAGATAGCCAGGGCAGACAGTGTCATTATACCTCAGGTAAAGGGGGAGCAGTTAACCTTTACGGTGCGGGTCAAGACCCAGGCGGCAATTGGCCAGTATGAAGGGACGCTGGCGCTATCCCCTGGACTCTTCTCTACCCTGGAGGCGGCCTGCTCGGCAGTGATTAGACAAGAGATGGAGGATAGTCTGGAGCGGGTTCAAAGGGAGTACCGGGTAGACATTTTTGGTTTCGGAAAGGAATTGAGGCGGCGCTACCCCAATGTGTGGCGGAAGTGGGAGGGGAAGTGGGATTCTCAATTCCCCCTTCTGCCTATAGAGGTTGTGGTAGAGAGCAAGATTACTAACTCCGGTCTGGTGACCAGCCGGGTGCCCGTTGCGCAGAAATAAGGGAAGGGAGGGGTGGGGCGTAAATGGTCTTCCTTGGGCTGCTCCTTCTTTTTATCACTATCGCCCTCTGGGAAGGGCCTGCCCTGGTGAAGCAAAGGCTGTGGGGTGAGTTAATACTCTTCGTGGTCCTCTTGCTGCTGGGGGCAGCGTACGGTTTTGGTCTGGCCCTGGACATTCCCCTTCCCAATCCTACCAGGGATCGGGAAAGTCTTTAGATTTAAGCTACTGCCCTAATTTTTTGCCATCGGTTTCTTGCCCTGCCCGGGTCAACCAGAGGAGGGAGGGATATTTGATGCTGAAGGAGGACCGGATCTCAGGTAGTCAGGCCTTCAATCTCCTGGTAATA
>LFSN01000047.1:0-1204 GCA_001513125.1 Clostridia bacterium DTU030 | reverse complement strand
GTGGGTGCCCTGCTGGTGGTACTGGCCCAGATCCGGCTGGCGGCCAACTTTCCCGGGCAAACGGTAGCCCAGTACAGCAGGTTGGTTTTGGGCAATCTGCCAGGGCGGCTGGTGAGCCTGGCCTATGCCTGGTTCTTTTTACACCTGGCGGCCCTGGTCCTCAGGCGCTTTGGGGGTTTGATGGAGACGGTTTTTTGCGTGAAACCCCCCTGGTAGTTATTTTACTGGTGATGGGTATTCTGGTCGTGTCCGCAGTGCGCAACGGGTTGGGATGTTTGGCCCGGGTCAATGAGTTAATAGCTGCCATTGTTGTGGCGGCAGTATTAATTTTATTGAGTCTGATTGCCAAGGAGCTGGATATCAGTTCCTTGCAGCCGGTCCTGGCCGCAGGTTTTCTGCCCCTGTTGAGGTCGGCTGCGGTGCCTATAGCCTGGTACGGGGAGGTAGTGGTGCTTCTCTACATCATTCCCCATCTTCAGAAACCGGAACGGGGAACTACTATTGTCCTGGCTGTTCTGCTGGTTTCTGCAGCCTTTTTCACCATTTCCACCATGGCTTCCATCATGCTTTTCGGACCTGACGGGACTGCCCGCATGGCTTTCCCCTTCGTATCCCTGGCCCGCATGGTTAGAATAGCTTTTTTTGAACGGCTGGAGGCAGTTATTATGGGCATTTGGGTAGGGGGGATCTTTGTGAAAATTGCGCTTTTCCTGTGGTGCTGTGTCGTAAGTCTGGGTCAGGCCTTTAATTTGCAGGAATACCGCCCCCTGATACCGCCTTTGGGAGTGCTGCTGGTTATCCTGGCCCTTTTGAGTGGGGAAAGCCTCCTAGAACTCAATGACTTTCTCCTCCACAGCTTTCCCCTCTACGGTTTGCTATTTGAATTCTTCCTACCCCTGTTCCTACTGCTGGCTGCCAATATCCGGGCCCGGCTGGATCCTGCCTTCCCCAAGAAACCCTAGTACCCTTCTCCTGTCCATGCTGAAATTCCCGTGCCGGAAACCCTGGCCGGCTTGTGTAAACTTTCCCGCAAGACTTGACAGTACCACGGCAAGGGGATATTATAGAGTAAAATTGCAAAAGTGATAGTGAACAGGCAAGGATGGGGAGGAGTAGGACCTGGCCCGCCTACAGAGAGGGGGGGGAGGGTGGGAGCCCCTGGTCAGGGCAGGACCGAAGGTCGCCCCGGAGCCGCCGGGCTGAA
>LFSN01000017.1 GCA_001513125.1 Clostridia bacterium DTU030 | reverse complement strand
ATTGAGTATTCTGAAGAATGGTCGACAGGACGCTCTTATGTTAAACCGGAAATTATTCAACTTACGAAAGAAGATATATTAAAAGCAGCTTAAGTTTGGGACTCTGCCCTAAACCCTCTCCTTGCCGGAATGCGCCCGGCCTGTTGTTGCGTATTTCGGTAACATCCGGCCACCCATTCCGGGAACATCCGGACAGTATAACGGAATAATCCGGACAGCATTTCGGTGACATACGGACATCTTGTCGAGCCAATAAAAAACTGGTACCCTTAAACTCAGATTGAGTAAAAGGGGGCCGATATTATGAGGAGGCTTGACATGCTGAAAGCACGAGAAATTCTAAGACTAAAACACCAAGTAGGACTATCTCTACGAGAAATTGGACAATCCTTAAGCTGTGGTAAAACAACCGTATCAGAAATTCTAAAAAGAGCTGAGAATGCCGGTATAACCTGGCCGATAGAACTAAATGATAAACAACTGATGTCTCTGCTCTATCCCCCGGTCAAGAAAGAGGGTTTGCCCCCTGAGCCAGACATGGAATACGTCTTCTACGAAATGAAAAAGAAAGGCGTTACCCTGATGTTGCTCTGGGAGGAGTATAAAGAAAAACATCCGGATGGTGTCATGTATACCCAGTTTTGTGAGCGCTATCGGAAATTCAAAAAGAGCAATGCCATTACTTTGCATATAGAGCATAAGGCCGGGGAAGCTATGCAGGTCGACTGGGCAGGCCAAACAATGTCCTATGTAGATCCCAATTCTAACAAGAAAAAGCTTGCATACATCTTCGTGGCTGTACTGCCAGCCAGTGCATACCCTTTTGTCTATGCTTACGACGATACGAAACTCCCTAACTGGATAGACGCCCATGTAAAGGCTTATGAATACTTTGGCGGTGTCCCTAAGATCACCATCCCGGATAATACTAAGACGGCCGTTAATACGCCGGATCTTATTGATCCTGTACTAAACAAGACCTATAACGAAATGGCAAGACATTATAGAACCACTCTGATTCCTGCACGGGCCGGTAGACCCAAGGATAAAGCCGCTGATGAAAATATGGTGGGCAATGTATCCAGAAGGATCCTTGCACCCCTTAGAAACAGACAGTTCTTCAGTATCCATGATATCAATCAGGCTATCAAAGAGGAACTTGTAAAATTCATTAACCGTCCTTTTCAGAAGATGGAAGGTAACCGTCTGACCGCCTTTGAGAAAATCGACAAGCCCTTTCTTCAGCCACTACCGGCAGCAAGGTATGAGTATTCCGAGTGGAAGGAAACCAAGGTCCAGTTTAATTACCATGTCGAATACGACGGTTTCTTCTACAGCGTCCATTATTCCCATGTAGGACAGGCATGCTCGGTTCGCGCCACTGCCAAAGCCATAGAAATCTATCTTGGGCATGAAAGAATCGCTGCTCACCCAAGGAACTACAATACTTTCAAACGCTACACCACCCTGCCCGAGCATATGCCTGAGGAGCATAAAGCCGTAACAGGATGGAGTAATGACCGGTTCCTGTCATGGGCTGAGAAAATAGGTCCCAACACCCGGGAGCTCATCCAGCGTGTGTTAGACAGCCGTGAATACTCTGTGCAGACCTACCGTTCTTGTATGGGGATTATGCGTCTTGCCAAGGATATCCCAAAGGAGATCATGGAGAAGGCCAGCCGGGAGGCTCTTGATAGACAGATTTATTCTTACAAGTACTTTAATATCATCCTCAAACAGACAGCAGCGAAGGTCAAGGAGGAGCATGCTGAAAAAATCATTAAGCACGATAATGTCAGAGGCAGCAGTTCTTATATAGGGGGTGGGATCCATGCTTAATAACCCTACCATAGAAAAACTAATGGACTTAAAACTCAAAGCCATGGCCCAGATGATGAGAGAGCCCGATCATACCCTTGAAGGGCTATCCTTTGAAGACCGTCTGGCCATTATGGTGGAGAAGGAATGGCTAGCAAAGAAGAACGCAAGGATTAAACGGCTTCTCAAGAGTGCTTCCTTGGGTCTTAATGCCTGTATCGAAGATATTGACTACTCCCCTCAAAGGACAATCGATAAGCAGGTCATCAAGACCCTCTCCACCTGTAATTTCATAGACCAGAAGCTCAATATCGTAATCTCGGGGAAAACGGGTAGTGGGAAGACATACTTGGCCTGTGCATTCGGGAATAACGCTTGCCGACATGGGTATACCGTCAAGTACTACCGGATCCCAGAACTCTTACTAGAGCTCCAGTATGCCAAGTCTGAAAACAGCTATGGCAAATTCATGGCAGGGCTTAACAAGATCAAGCTACTCATCCTGGACGATATCGGCCTCAAATCCTACAGTCTTGAAGAGAGCCGAGATATCCTCGAAATTGCCGAAAGCAGGTACAATCGAGGTTCCACCATACTTTCCGGACAAGTCTCCCACACCCAGTGGTATGACTTATTTCCGGATCCAACCCTCGCAGATGCCATCATGGATAGGTTCATTCATAATTCATATATCCTCGCTCTTGATTCCAAGAAGTCTATGCGAGCAGTGGCAGCGGAGAAAATCATACAGGATACCGAAATGGGAAAAGACTCACTTTAGATATTGCAGTTGGGAAGAAATGCCTGTATAATTGTGGTGCGAAAAACTCCATAAAGTACAAGTATGATACATGAACAAGAGGCTTCACCATGGAGTTTTCACTGTATCCCACCGTCGTTTAGATACTTTCTGCTGAAATTATCTCTGCCTGCAATGCCTATATCTCACGGAAGATTACTACTAAAGTGCTTATACATGTTATCCTGCACTATACACCCAACTATCCTAAGATGCTATTTAAGGCTGAGAACCTCAACCCCACCGTTTTGAACCGAATAGGAAAAAGAAAGCGAGCCTAGTTAACAAGCTGCTTGATGGTTATCAGTGCAAATTCTAGGGGGACAGGTAAAGCAGCAACGATATATCTACCATCCAATACTAAAGCTCCGACAAGATATCTTTAAACATCGGAATCACTGTCCGGATAACGCCGGAACAGTGTCCGGATAATTCCGGATTCGCCGTCCGAATGTGCCGGAATATGCAGTTGTAACAGGTCGGGAAACAAAAGGATGTGTGATCATTGGAAATCAAGGGCCAAAATGAACTCGCTTTCGCTCGCCCTTGATTTCTGCAAATACTTTTATTAATACTAAGCTACATGCTCTACATTTACCATTCGGAGTTAATTTAGATGAATTTTGCGAACTTATATTGACACTAACTCAAAGTCGCGGTGTCATATGCTTTCTTAAAGAAAAAAACATGGCCTAAAGGACTTTCCTTGCCCCTATTCAACCATATTTCTTTTACTACTTTATTTACATTCTAAAAAGCATTTGCAAAATGAAAACCATATTTTTATGTAGACAACCTTGTCAAAAGAAAACTAACTCCCCCCAATAATAAAATAAAGCTCGAACACAAAAATCCGTATAAACCGCAGCAAATCAACTATTGATATTTTATCCCAATAATTATCTATTCTTCCATTTCTCCTAAATTTCTTCGCTACTTTTTCCATATACATATAGATTTTGATACCAAAAGTAAAATAAAGTTTTGTTAAAAGGGGCTAGGAGAAAGGAAAAAGGACCAAGGAATATATGAGTGCAATGCTCCCTTATTCCTTGATCCTTATCTCTTGAAAGCTAATAGTATCAAGGGTTTTAGGATTTAGGGGGCTAGTAATTTTTATCTATTCCTTCATCTATTCCTACTTTCTCTCCTTGATTCTTACCCCTTATCCCTTAAAACCTATGACAAAACTTTATTTTATGCGGCAAAACTTTATTTTTATTGAGTGAAGTTTATTTGATTGTGACAAAAATTTGTGCACCCAAAACAAACCCCTTCCTTTTTTCAAATAAAGTCCTTTCATCAACACCACTCAAATCCTTGCAAATACTCACTTGTTATTCTCTACCAATTTCCCACTTTATTCCTTTACCCTTGAACCTGACCTACTAAAGTACTTACATTTTAGTGTTTTTAGGGTCAAAAATGAAAATAAAGTTGTTTTAGGATTGAGGGTTTAGGGGGAAGGATTAAGGAGAATATTATCCATTTTTCCTCTCCATTTCCCTTTCCATTAACTCTCTCAATCTGTTGATTTTTCTGGGTTTAAGCCTTACCCCTTGTCCCTTATCCCTACAAAAATTCCTAATAAAAAACCATAGTTCCAAGGCGCACCTTTACCTTTTCCCTACGGCTTTATGCAACAACTTTATTTGCTCCTTCTCAAACATTTGAAAAATGAAAGGAGTTTATT
>LFSN01000108.1 GCA_001513125.1 Clostridia bacterium DTU030 | reverse complement strand
TGCCGGGTAGATCGACGGTGGGCCTAACCTCCGACTGGAGTGAGGAAGGTTCGGCCTACGAAGACGTGGTAAAGGCCATAGAGGTTCTGGCCGCCAAGGGTTTCCATGATCCCTATGCCCTTGTCGTGAGCCCTCAGCTCTATGGGAAACTCATCAGGGCTTACAAAAACACCAATTATCTTGAGCTAGACCTGATTAAGAAAGTGGTTACCGATGGCGTGTACAAGACCCCGGCCATTAAAGGCAATAGGGGCGTCCTGCTGGCGACCGGTGCTGAGTACATGGATCTGGCAGTAGCCCTGGACCTGACGGTGATCTTTGTGGAGACTGCAATGATGCACCATTACTTCAGGGTTATGGAGATGGTGGTCCCCAGGATCATGGTGCCGGCAGCAGTCTGCACCTTGGAGCCCGCATAATAAAATAAGGACTGGAGGGAGCTTTATGGAAAAATGGGTTTGCACCGTATGTGACTACGTTTATGATCCTGCCGCCGGCGATCCGGATAACGGCGTTGAGCCGGGTACCCCCTTTGAGGAGCTGCCCGATGATTGGGTGTGTCCGGTGTGTGGTGTTGGAAAGGATATGTTTGAGCAGGAATAACTAGATTGGGCCCCCAGTGGGCCCTTTATTCTCAATGGGAGGGGTTATAATGAAGGAAATTATCGAAAAGGCCCTGGACTTTGAAAGGGAAGGCCACGAGTTTTACGAAAAGCTCGCCGGCGAGGTAGCAAACCCCCTGGCGAAAAAACTCTTTGCTTCCCTTGCCGAGCAGGAAAAGGAACACATGGAAAGGATCCAGGAAATATATGCTTCCGACTTTCAAGTCAGCGGACAAGCCCCGGGTACTGCAGAAAATATGGAAGAAACAATGAAGCAAATCTTCCACGAATTAGATGAATCGAAGAAAAGGATACCCTTAGAGCAGCTGGAGGGGTACAAGCTGGCCATGGAGCTGGAAAAGAGGGGCATCAAGATGTACCGGGAATTAGCCGAAAAGGCCTTGGGAGAAAAGGAAAAGGCATTTTTTGAGGCCCTGGCCCGGGAGGAAAGGGAGCATTTAACTGCTTTAGACAATGTATACCGTTTCCTCGTCGATACCTCCACCTGGCATGCTGAAGAGGAGAGCCGCGTCTGGAATTGGATGGTGTAAATTACGGCAAAAGCAAGGGGTGGAAAAGAGAGCGCTACAGCTCTCTTTTTTTGTCGGCTGGGCACCCTTCTCCAGCATATGCCAATTCTGCCCCACAAACCAGAAAGGCTTCTGGCTCTCCCTTTCATTACAAAACTTACAGGGGCACTGACCTGGGCCATCCTGCTGCCAGTAAATGTTGTAGCAAAGTAAGCCGCATAATTAGAGGAATTAACCCCAGTGGGGTAGAAATCTTAGGAAGCAATTTTGTCATGGCAAAGAGGGAGTGATCTGATGTCCCGTCGCAGTAGAAGAGCCCGTAGAGTTCCCAAGGTGCAGGGAATACCGCTGATAATAATCCAGATCCTGCTTGGGGCCATATTGGCCATTGCCATTGGTGTATTGCTGGGTAAGCTATACCTTGCCCGGATCCTAGATTCTCCTCCTGCCGAGGAAACGGGGGCGGCCGCACCCTGGGAAGCTGCTGAGGAAGGAGAAGAGGAGGGTGGTTTTACCAGTCCCGGCGAACTTGTCGGGGAGGATGAGCCGGAAGAGCCGGCGGCCGCCAGCACTGTGACCACTACAGTTCCTTCCCTTTCCCTGTACCGGGTTCAGGTCGGTGCCTTCAGCCAGGGGGAGAATGCCGAGGGTTTTTTAGCACAGCTGGAGGAATTGGGGTTTTCAGGGATGATTTCCCCCGGTGGTGGTGTCTACCGGGTGAGCATAGGGCTCTTTACCGATAAAAAAATGGCGCAAAACCTGGCTGCCAATCTGAAGTCCCTGGGGGATCTCCTGGAGGGGGACCCCCTGGTCGTGGCAGAAACCCTGGCTGAAAAGAATATAAGTCACGGGCCCCAGGAAGAGGAATATTTTCGCAAGCTGGCCCAGGCGGTGGAGAAGACGGAAGATATTAACAGGAAGATGGAAGCCCTGTGGTTGTCCTATCTTTCCGGCGAGAAAAATTCCGGGCAGGTGAGGACTGAGCTGGAAGGAATCGAAGGGGAAATAAAGGCATTGACTGCCGCAGTTCAGCTGGAGCCACCTGCCGGTCTTTCCCATGTCCAGCAGGAGCTCTCTGCCCTGCCGGGGGATCTGGCGGCCACCCTGCGGGAGTTGCAGAAACAGGTGGAGGGCGGCGGCAAGTGGACACCCTTTTCCCATTCCCTGGCCCGTCTCGTAAAACTCTGGCCTCAGCTTGATTAAAGCGGCTTTATCTATGCCCCCTTTGCAGGGGTGAGCCTCCTCTAGAATTAAGGCCGGGCCTTTTATCAGGACCGCTTCCCCGGGACGGCCGGGGGGCGGTCACCAACCAGCAAAAAAGTATACTGGATCAGGATGATGATCTTTGTTAGGGAAAAAAGGAGGAATTATGCTGCCAGCAGCGAATAAAGTATTGTTGAAAAAATAACGACATATCGTCGCAGCCTTTGCCAGTATTACCAGGACTTTGCAAAAGCTGAGCTGGGATAGAGGGAAGTATCTGTAGTTCCCCACCAGGAACGTACTTGTACCTTTTCCGAGGGCGGGAGGTTCCGATGATTTTCCCCTTGTGGGAGCGTTGGGCGTGGGGGCAAAGGATGTCTGCGGTCGGGGGGAGGGATAAGGGTGAAGTTGTCTGAGATACAGCGCATCCTCCGGGCTGAAGTCCTGGTGGATGCAGGGAAGTTGGAAAAGGAAGTAGAAATGGCCTTCGGGGCAGATTTAATGAGTGATATTCTAGCAATGTGTCGGGAGCAGACCCTGCTCCTTACCGGAATGACCCATATACAAGTCATAAGAACGGCGGTAGTCAGTGACCTGGCGGCCATTATCTTTGTCCGGGGCAAGCGTCCGGGACCGGAGGTTATTGAACTGGCCGAGGAAGCCGGCATTCCCCTCCTATTATGTAAATTGACCATGTATGAGGCGGCAGGACTGCTCTTTAGTGCTGGTCTATCTGGGATAAACCGAGACCAGGAACCGCACAGGGGGATTTAACGTGGGGGACATGGCTGAACAGGCAATTATCCTTGAATTTTCCCTGCAGGGTCAGGATTTTATCCGGGCTGGGGAGGCCTCGACGGAGATCAAACAGCGGCTCAAGAAATTAGGTTTTCGGCCCGATGTGGTCCGGCGCGTGGCCATTGTAGCCTATGAAGCGGAAATGAATGTCATAATTCATGCCCGGAAGGGGAGTTTGCGAATAGAGATTACCCCGCGGCGGATCCTGATCAGGACTCTGGACGAAGGCCCGGGGATCACCGATATTGAACAGGCCATGCAGGAGGGTTACAGCACGGCATCTGATATGATCCGGGAATTGGGCTTTGGCGCCGGGATGGGCCTGCCTAATATCAGACGCTTTGCCGACGAATTCAAGCTCCAGTCCCGTGTTGGCGAGGGGACTCTTCTGGAGGCCACCATTCACGCAGACTGAGGGTGAAGAAAATGACGGGCTACTTTCATTCTGTTCGCCTGGACAGGGAGAATTGCAAAGGCTGTGTCAACTGTATAAAAAGATGCCCTACCGAAGCCATTCGGGTTCGCCATGGTAAAGCAGAGATAATCGAGGAAAAATGCATTGACTGCGGCGAGTGTATCCGCGCCTGCCCCAATAAGGCCAAATATGTCGAGACCGATTCCCTAGACCTACTGCACTCATATGAATATAAAATCGCCCTGCCGCCGCCCTCCCTGTACGGCCAATTCCGGGCTCCCACAACACCGGACCAGGTGCTAAAGGCCCTCGTGGATTTTGGTTTTGACGATGTCTTTGAGGTGGCGGTGGGGGCCGAGGTTGTGGCGGCAGAGACAAAAAGGCTCTTTCAAGAAGGGAAACTCCGGGGTCCGGTTATATCATCGGCCTGTCCGGCAGTGGTGCGGCTGATTCAGGTCCGCTTTCCCGGATTAACCAGCAGGATTCTGCCCCTGGCGCCTCCATCGGAGGTTGCCGCCCACCTGGCGAGGCAGCTCAAGGCCCGGGAATTGGGCATACCGGAGGAGAAAATCGGTGTTTTCTACCTTACTCCCTGTTCAGCCAAGGTGACCTCCATCAAGGCGCCGGTAGGGGGGATCCCTTCCTTTATCGATGGTGCCTTCAGTATTCAACATGTCTATCCCCAGTTAAGCCAACTGTTAAAACAGGTCGAGGGAGAACTGGAGCCCCGCCGGTACCCAAGGGCCTCGGGTGTAGGGGTTAGGTTTGGCATTCCCGGCGGCGAACAGGCGGCTGTGGGCCTGGAAAACCATCTGGTGGTCGACGGTATCACCAATGTTATCGATGTTCTGGAGGAACTGGAAATGGACCATCTGGATGGAATTGACTATTTTGAAACATGGGCCTGCAGCGGCGGCTGTGTCGGCGGGATTCTGAATGTTATCAACGGCCATGTGGCCCGGGTTCGCCTGGAAATGATTGTCAGAGAGCTAAGTCGGGCTCCCCTCTCCCTGGCGGAAAGGTTCCCGGAACTGGCCCAGCTGAATTACCAGGTACCCCGGATCCACGTGGAGCCCAGGCCTATGGACTATCTGGATGTTGATATCAATGGAGCTATGGCCAAGATGACGGCGGCCGAGAGAATCTTGGAAAAACTCCCCGGCCTGGATTGCGGTGCCTGTGGTGCCCCCAATTGCAAGGCCCTGGCCGAAGACATTGTCCAGGGTAAGGCGGAAGAAACCAACTGCATCATTATCCTGCGGGAGCAGATTAGGTCCCTGGGCATTAAGGTCTATAACCTGGCCGGTGTCAAGCCCTTTACCCTGAGCAACAGGGATGCAGAAAAGGAGGGAGAGAAATGAAACTGGCCGATCTGGTCAGGGAACTGGAGTTGGAGGTACTGGCAGGGCCTGACCTGGAGCGGGAAGTAACAGGGGGCTATGCCTCTGATTTACTCAGCCTTGTTATGGCCAGGGCCAAGGCAGGGCAACTCTGGATCACCCTCCAGGGACACCAGAATATCGTTGCCGTGGCGGTTCTGCTGGAACTGGCCGGTGTAATCGTGGCCGGTGGTATTGAGCCTGACCAGGAAACCAGGAAAAAGGCAGAGGAGGAGGGCATTAACCTCCTGGCCAGCTCCCTTCCTGTTTTTGAGCTTGCCGGCCGCCTTTACCAGCTGGGAGTGCGTGGGATTGACCATGCTTAGCTGGTTTAGTGCTGACCTTCACATCCACACTGTTCTATCCCCCTGTGCCGAATTGGATATGGGGCCCATCAATATCGTGGAGACGGCCAGGGAGTTGAAGATAGATATTATTGGGATTACAGACCACAATGCTGCCGGCAATGTGGCGGCAGTAATGGAGAGGGCTGGTCAGGAGGGCCCGGTGGTCCTTCCCGGCATGGAGGTCCAGACCAGGGAAGAAGTTCATATCCTCTGTTTCTTCCCGGACATGGAACAGCTCCAGGCCTATGCTGCTTACATCCGGGAGCGGCTGCCCCCGGTGCGCAATCGGCCCGAGGTGTTCGGCGATCAGGTGGTGGTAAATGCCAGGGAAGAGATCCTTTACTTTGAGGAAATTCTGCTGGTGAATTCGGTGACCGCTTCCCTGGAGGAAGTGGTGCAGGAAGCCCTGGCCCAAGATGGCCTGGTGATACCGGCCCACGTGGACAGGGGAGCTTTCAGCATCATGGCAAACCTGGGCTTAATACCACCAAGCCTGCCGGTGGCTGCCCTGGAAGTGGCCTGGCCGGAAAAATTGCCGGATCTTCTCCTGCGCTACCCTGCTGTGGGAAAGTATCCCCTGGTTTCCTTTTCCGATGCTCATACCCTCTCCCAGTTCAGGGCTGGATACCGCACTTATTTTTATCTTAAGGAACCAACTTTTAAGGAGATTAAGAAGGCCTTGCAGGGAGAGGG
>LFSN01000088.1:9816-12142 GCA_001513125.1 Clostridia bacterium DTU030 | reverse complement strand
TTTATTCACAGGCTATTTTTAGTTCCCCGCCGGTGGGGGGATAGACCGTCAACTGCACCGTCTTGGTCAGGACATCGGCGTAGGAATAGGATACCCGTTTGACCGGGTACTTGGTCTCATCCAGCCTAACTATAAAAATATGGGGGTAGGTTTTCTCCAGTATTCCTTCCCGCACCACCGTCTTCTGCCGCCCCCGGTTGGCCTTCAGCAGAATTCGGTATCCGAGATAGTTTTCCAAATTACCCTTGATCTCTGCCAGTGCATTCCTTGACACAAGATCACCTACCTTCCTCCCAAGATCTGTTACAATTGCCGATATTATTATAACATACTCTGAGGGGCATGTCAATAAATTAATATATTATATACTCAAACCAGCGGAGGTGTCAAGGAATATTTGCCAGGAAACACTACTATTTTTTCTCTCCTGGGCAGAATATCTCCTCCTAATAGGGTGATTTGGGAAAACCGAGGCGATATTTGCCCCGGGTCTCGATACCGCCCAGGCCGGAGACCCCGGTAATGGTTGATTTGAGGACATCGGCAATGATCACCGTCTGGTTGATGGGGGTGTAGGCCACCCGCTCCGACAGGAGAACGGGATCGAGGCAGTGGATGAGAACCCGCTGGGGGGAGCTGGCAAAGTTTGCCCCCGCCGCGATGAGGGCCTCATAATGGGACTGGCAGGCCCCGGCAATGATAACCAGGTTGTCTAGATCCGGTTCATACTGGCGGGCTGTCTGGACCGCCTTCACAAAGGCGGAAGAATTGCGGTAACTGGCCAGGCTCTGAAAATCCCTTTTCCCCTTTAAGAGGCCGTCGTGGCCGGTCAAAACCAGAATATCCGGCTGGTGCTCTTCCAGCAGCTCCCTTACCCTGAGGTGTATTTCTTCTTCGGCAATGCAAAATCCGGTGGCCTTAATATCCAATTGTTTGTAGGTATTGAGGCAGATCTCCAGGTACTCTTCATCGCCGTCCAGGTGAAGAACACTACCGGGTATTTCAAAAAAAGGGGCCTCATCAGCTCCCTCATCATTGCGATATTTGAGCAGGACCGCCCTTTCCTTGTTCCTGCGGCTGCAGACATCTCCCAGACATCTCTGGTTGCGCCGGACAAGCTCCTGGCGGAAGGCCCGCAGCCTTTCCAGGGGGACGGGTTCCAGGTCTGCAAGGGGAGCGTCGGCGCAGAGCCTGACATCGAGGCCTTTAAGTAAGGCCCTGGCCTGGGGCCCCTCCCCCACAATATCCACCACCTTGAAAAAGATATCCATCTGGTAAGATTTCCTCCCAACTATATCGCCAATGGATATTTTGCCCATAGTCCTCCCCTCCTGAACGCAGAACGCCGTGGTGGATAACATTTTATGTAATGGCGGGGGCGGGGGTGAGGATTGGTAACCACCACGGGGCAAGGGGCGTAAAATAAAAAACCAGGTTGGGTAGTACAGCTTAAGGAGTTGAAACTATGTTAGCGGCAGTAGTTCCGGCAAAAAATGAAGAAAAGAGGATTGCCCAGGTACTCCGGTCCTTGCGGAGCCTGGGCCCGGATATTATCCTGCCGGTGGTGAACGGCTGCACCGACGGCACCCTGGATGAAATCCAAGCCCTGGGCTGGCCTGAAATCAAGGTGGTTTACTTTCGCGAGAGCCTGGGTATTGATGTTCCCCGGGCCGTTGGGGCCAAGACAGCCCGGGACCTGGGGGCAGAATGTGTCCTCTTTGTCGATGGGGATATGGTTGGAGATCTGGCCCCCGCCCTGCAGGATCTGGTCGAAGCCGTCGGCAGCGGGGCAGCCCTGGCCCTGACCAATTGTTATCCCTCCTTCGCCAGCCTTTCCCACCTCTCCCGGCTTGTCCTCGCCTTCCGGTACAGGCTGAACAGGAGCTGTGGCCTGGCAGATAAAATTGGGGTGGCCTCTCCCTCCCACGGGCCCCTGGCGGTGTCCCGGGAATTCTTGCTCCGGGTCCCCCTCCAGACCCTGGCCATTCCCCCAGTGGCCCTGGTTACAGCCCACTTATATGGGCTGCCCATTAAAGTGGCGGCAACCATTCCCCACGCCAAATTAAAGTCGGCCATCAAGGATGACCAGCACGCCCAGCTGGTGGCCGACACCATCATCGGCGATTGTCTGGAGGCGCTGTGCATCTATCAGGGTAAGCCCCCCTCCCGCTCCTATTGCGGCCGGGAGTTCCTGGGCTATCACCCCCAGCGGCGGTGGGATTTGTTGGCGGATTATTTGGAAGAGGGGAAGGATTGGCGTAGTTTTTAAACAAGGCTGATCATCATTACCTAAGAAACGTTAATCGGGCGGTCAGTGACCGCCCGA
>LFSN01000088.1:579-9810 GCA_001513125.1 Clostridia bacterium DTU030 | reverse complement strand
TGTCATGGATTTCTCCCCCGGTGGTGCTCATAAAAAACCGGGGCTGGGATGGTTCTTCGGCGATGGTTCCCACCCGGGGCTGCGGGCGAGTGAAGGCCTGCAGGCCCGATTGGGCCGTCAAGTGGCTGATGCTGCCGTGCAGCCGGAAGGGGCCCTTTCCCCGCCGCAGGGCAAGGCGCTGCTGGAACAAGGCTCTCACCTCCCCAAGAATATGCAGCTGGTTTAGTTTTCCCACCAGGGCTCCGGCTGATACAATAGCCATTTCAGCATTTTGGGGGACAGGGTTAGAGGAGCGTGCTTTTTATTCCCACCCTGTCTCTTTCAATATTAAGAAACGGGCGGTCGAGGACCGCCCCTACAAATTGTAGTAATCCGTAGGGGCGACCTGGGGTCGCCCACAAAAAAGGGCGGCCACAGGCCGCCTATAACTGTCCATTATCAATTGTCAACTGAGGATAGGGGGACAATCCCCCTAGCTCCCCAATTATCATTAGATCTCGATTATTATCGGCAGAATAATGGGCCGCCGGCCCGTTGCCTCGTAGAAGTAGTCGGTCAGGACGTTCTTCAGGCGGGATTTGATGAGGGACCATTCGGTTATATTCCGCTTTTCGATGGCCTCCAGTTCCACCGTCGCCCGCTTTTTGGCTTCTTCCAGGATATGTTCCGACTCCCGTACATAGACGAAGCCCCGGGTGACGATATCGGGTCCGGAGATAAATTTCCCCGTCTGCTTTTCCATGACCACCACTACTACCAGGACCCCGTTTTCCGCCAGGGTCTGCCTGTCCCGGAGGACTATATTCCCCACATCGCCAATGCCCAAACCGTCGATGAGGACAGGCCCTGCCTGGACCTTCTTCCGCCGGACAATTCCCTCCCTGGCCAATTCCAGCCGTTCCCCCAGTTCGGGCACAATTACCCGCTCTTCGGGAATGCCCACCTCCATGGCCACCTGCTTAAAGGCGTTCAGGTGGCGGTATTCGCCGTGGAAGGGAATGGCATAATGGGGCCGGACCAGGTTGAGCATGAGCTTCAGCTCTTCCTGGCTGGCATGGCCGGAAACGTGGACCTGCTGGCCGTAGATCACCTGGGCCCCCCGGCGGAAGAGGTTGTCGATGGTCCGGCCGACCACCCTCTCGTTCCCCGGTATGGGGGTGGCCGAAATTACCACCGTATCGCCGGGCTTAATCTGGACCTGCCGGTGTTCGCCGTTGGCGATGAGGGTGAGGGCAGCCATGGGCTCACCCTGGCTCCCGGTGGTGATGAGTACCACCCGGTCATCGGGCAGGCTGTTCATTTCGTCCAGTTCCACAATAATGCCCTTGGGAACATCCAGGTAGCCCAGCTCCTCGGCAACCACAATGTTGTTCCGCATACTCCTGCCGGCCACCGCAACTTTCCGGCCGTAACGGTGGGCGGCGGTGATTATCTGCTGCAGCCGATGGATATTGGAAGCAAAGGTGGCAATTATCAGTCTTCCCCTGGTAGTGGCAAAGACCCGTTCCAGGGCCTCACCGACCACCTTTTCCGAAGGGGTATAGCCGGCCCGCTCGGCATTGGTGGCATCGACGATCATGGCCAGGACCCCTTCAGTGCCCAGGCGGCCCAACCGGCACAGGTCGGCAACCCGCCCATCGATGGGGGTGGGGTCAATTTTGAAATCCCCCGAATGGTAGATAATGCCCAGGGGGGTGTGGATGGCAATGCCGCAGCCGTCGGGAATGCTGTGGTTGGTCCGCACCCATTCCACCTGGAAGGGACCCAGTTTAACCTTTTTGGGCCCCGGCTCCACCACATGGAGAGAGACCTTCTTCAAGAGCCGGTGTTCCTCCAGCTTGCGTTTGAGGAGGCCGATGGTAAGCTTGGTGCCGTAAACGGGGGCATTGACCCGGGGCAGCACATAGGGCAAGGCTCCAATGTGGTCCTCGTGGCCGTGGGTCAAGATAAAGGCCCGCACCCGGTCCTTGTTTTCCTCCAGGTAGGTGATATCGGGAATGACCAGGTCGATGCCAAACTGCTCTTCGTCGGGGAAGGCAACGCCGCAATCGATGACCAGGATATCATTCCCATACTCTAAAACCGTTATATTTTTCCCAATCTCCCTGATCCCCCCCAGGGGTATCAGGGAAAGAACATCTTCACTCAGTATATTCTCCTCCTTTTCCTAGGTTTTACTCAATCCAGCGCACCTTCTGGCTGAGATCTGGATCCAGCCGGAGCGGGGGTGCTGGCCATTCCGCCGGGTAACCCAGGGGGGTTACAGCCACGATCTCCTGGTCCTCTGCCACCCCAAGGAGTTCCTTCAGTTCCTCCTCCCGCCGCAGGGGGCCCGTCATCCAGCAGGTTCCCAGGCCTTCTGCATAGGCGGCCAGAAGGAGATTCTGAAAGGCGGCGGCTACACTCTCCAGGTTCATCTTCCTGGTATTGGGGTCGGCATCGGTCTTGGTCAGGGCCACGATCACCACCGGGGCACCACCCAGGGTCTCGGCCCACTGCAAAAAGACCTTCTGTTCCGGGGTCCGGGCCTGGGGATCGGGCCACCTCTGGGCTGCCAGTTCCCCGTAGAGCTGCCCAATTTTATCCCGTTTCTCCCCGCTAACCACCAAAAATTCCCACTGCTGCCAGTTCCGTCCCGAGGGGGCCCAGTTGGCCGCCTGGAGGATCCTCTCGATCTTTTCCCGGGGCACCACGTCGGGCTTATATTTACGGCAGCTGCGCCGGCCCTTAATGGCCGTGAATAAATCCATTCCCTTCCCTCCCCCTTTCGGTTATTTTTATCACTTCCGTTCTTTCCAGGGCTTCTGCGATAAGTTCCGCCACGGGGAGGACCTCTTCGGCCTTCTCCACCTGCGGTAGGCGGGGCCTGGTCACCGGGTGCCGGGGCACAAAGATGGTACAGCAGTCCTCGTAGGGGCGGATAGAGATATTGTAGGTGCCTATTTCCTGGGCCCTCTTGATGATTTCCTCCTTATCCAGGCCCACCAGGGGCCGGATAACGGGTAGATCCACCACGGCACTGGTGACATGGAGGGCCTCCAGAGTCTGGCTGGCCACCTGGCCGATGCTCTCTCCCGTTACCAGGGCTTTACCTTCCACCTGGCGGGCAATCTCCCGGGCCAGCCGCATCATCATCCTCCGCATCAGCAGGGTGCCCAGATCTTCGGGGCAGTGCTGGTTCAGGGCCTTCTGAATCTCGGTAAAGTGGACCACGTGCAGGTTCAGGCTCCCGCAGTACTGGGCCAGCACCCGGCAGAGGTCGATGACCTTCTCCTTGGCCCGGTCCCCGGTAAAGGGAAAGCTGTGGAAATAGACGGGGGTGAGGGTCACGCCCCGCTTCATGGTCATCCAGCCGGCCACGGGGCTGTCGATGCCGCCAGAAAGGAGCAAAACGGCCCGGCCGCTGGTCCCCACCGGCAGGCCCCCGGGGCCCGGCACCACCCGGGAGTATATGTAAGCCTTTTCCCGGATCTCTACCTTCACCCTGATGTCGGGCTCGTGGACATCGACGGAAAAGCCCGTGGTATTCCGGAGGAGGTGGGCCCCCAGGAGCTGGTTCAGCTCCATAGAATTATGGGGAAAGGCCTTATTGGCCCGCCGGGCCTCCACCTTAAAGGTACTGCCCCCATCCCGCTCCCGGGCGAGCAAAAGTTGAGCCAGGGCCTCCTCCTTGATCACTTCCAGGTCCAGGGGCACTTCTCGGGTGGGGCTCAGGGATACGATGCCAAAGACCTTCCGGAGGCGGTCCAGGGCCGCCTCCCTGTCCCCCTTTATTTCCACAAAGATACGCCCTTGGGTCCGGCGGCAGCGGCCGCCCCCCAGGGGAGCCAGGGCTTCCTTGATTCTATTCATGAGGGTATTGAGAAAAAAAGACTGGTTTTTCCCTTTGAGTCCGATCTCCCCATAGCGGACCAAGAGCAGATCTTGCATTCTTCTTACCTCCGTTGGAAAAGGCGCAGGTCGGCCACCACCTGGGGCAGCCGTTCCAGCACATAGTCGATATCTTCTTCCCCGTTTTCAGGGGCAAGGCTGAAGCGCAGGGCACTGGTTATTTCCTCCCGGCTCAGACCCAGGGCTGTGAGGACATGGCTCGGTTTCGGCTGCCGGGATGAGCAGGCAGAACCGGAGGAAACGTAGATCCCCACTCCTTCCAGGGCGTGGACCAGGGTCTCCCCCTGGACCCCGGGGAAGGAAATGTTGGCAATATGGGGCGCCCCCTCCCGGGGCCCGTTGAGGCGGGCAGCGGGCACCCGTTCCAGGATCCCTGCCACCAGCCGCTCCTTCAGTTCCTGCATCCGGGCCGAGGCCTCAGGCTGCTCTGCCAGGGCCAGCTCGGCCGCCCGCCCCAGACCGGCAATGCCGGGGACATTCTCTGTCCCGGAACGGAGGCCCTTTTCCTGTTCCCCCCCGCCAAAGAGGGGTTGTAGGGGAACCTTCTCCGCCACATAGAGGACCCCAATGCCCTTGGGGGCGTGGAGCTTGTGGCCGCTGATGGAGACCAGGTGGATCCCCAGTTCCCGGGGTTTAAGGGGCAGCTTCCCGTAGCCCTGGATGGCGTCCACATGCCAGATAATATCCTGTCCCGCCCCGGCCAGGACTTCAGCAATCTGGTCCAGGGGCTGGATAGAGCCGATCTCATTGTTGACAAACATGGTACTGACCAGGATGGTCTCGGGGATGATACTGGCCCGCAGGTCCTCCGGGTCTATCACCCCTTCTCCATCTACCGGCAGATAGGTTACCTGGAAACCTTCCTCGGCCAGCTGGGCACAGGTATTTAAGACCGAAGGATGCTCTATGGCCGTAGTAATTATATGCTTACCCCGGCGGGATCGGGCCCGGGCCGCCCCCTTCAGGGCCAGGTTGTTGGCCTCGGTGCCCCCAGATGTAAAGTAGATCTCTTCACCCTTGACGCCCAGGGACCGGGCTATAATTTCCCGGGCCCCCTGCACCAGGCGTTCTGCCTCTATCCCCTTCCGGTGCAGGGAGGAGGGGTTGCCGTACTGCCGGGTCATGGCCTCCAGCACCACGGCCGCAACCTCCTCCCGCACCCGGGTGGTGGCGCTGTTATCCAGATATACTTCCCTTTCCATGGCTGATCCCGCCTTATTTTCTGGTATTTTCCATCTTCCTCATTTTACACTCCCCGCCCCCGGGGCGTCAAGGAAAGGGAATATTTCTCCCGCCTCCCTACAGTAGTCTAAACCCTTTGGCGCCTTCTCTATACGGAGGGTCCGAGGGCCCCGGGGGAATTGTCGGGGCTCCCTTTCCCAGGGCGCCTCCCCCAAAAATATAACCCCCGGCTCCAGGCCGGGGGATGGAGAAAAGGTTCCTACTCCTGGACCGCCGCCACGGCCTGGCGGAGGTCTTCCAGGGACATGAGGCCCGGGGACCGGAAGGCTATGACGCCCCGGGGGTCGATAATCAGGTTATCGGGGATGGGCCAGACCAGGTACTCGGAGGCAATGGTGCCGTCGTCTAGCAGGGCTGTGATTTCATAGCCCTCCTGCTTCCAGATTGCCGATACGGTATCGGCAGAATCGCCGATGTTGACGGCCAGCACCACCACCCCTTCTTCCCGCTGCAGGGTGTCCAGGAAGGACAATTCCCAGAGGCAGTAGCGGCAGCCGCTGTTCCAAAAGGTCATGACCACCGCCTGGCCGCGGAAATCGGCCAGGGAGTAGGTCTCACCTGCAGGATCGGAAAGGGTGAAGTCCGGGGCAACGAGGCCCTCCTGGGGACCGGTGGGAAGGGTCTCGGCTGGGGCATTTTCTTCCCCCCCGGCAACGGGAGCATCTCCCTTATCCTGTTCCGGCGGCTCTTTTCCGGAAGCCCCCTGGCCCCCGGCCTTTTCCGGTACCAGCTCTTCAGGAGCCGGCTCTTCCCCGCCATCTTCCGCTGGCAGTGGTTCGGCGGCCAGCCCTGCCTCGTCTTCTGCCGCTGCCAAGTCTTCAGGGACCAGCTCTTCCCCCTCCCCCCGGGAACTGCAGCCGGTTAAGATCAGGCTCAGGGTAAGTAAGAGGATAAAAACTAAGCCCGGTAACCTTCCTTTGTCCATTTACTGTTTCCCTCCCTCTCAGGAACGAACTGGAGCCGGCCGGCAGCGACAGCTTCCTCCCTCAGGCGAAGAAAAAGAGGTAAACTCCCATCAGCACCAGGACCACTCCCGCCCCCAGGCGGAGTTGGGTGAGATAGGGGTGGAGATGGTGGAGTTTTTCCAGGATGCTGTCACAGAAGAAGGCCACCACCAGGAAGGGGATGGCCAGGCCGGCGGCATAGAATGTCAGGAGAACTCCACCGGTGAGGATGCTGCCGGTGGAGCCGGCCAGAATTAATATGGAGGCCAGGATAGGGCCTACACAGGGGGTCCAGCCGGCGGCAAAGGCTGCGCCCAGAAACAAGGCCCCCCAAAGGCCCCTCCGGGGCAGGGGCAGGTTTAGCCGCCGCTCCCTGAGGAGGAGGGGAAGGGAAAAGAGGCCCATAGAATGGAGGCCCAGGACGGCGATGACTACCGCCCCCAGGCGCTTCAGGTAAAGCTGTTTGGCCAGCAAAAAACGGCCGATACCGCTGGCCGAAAGGCCCAGGAGAATAAAGAGTAGGGAAAAACCCATCACAAAGGCCAGGGCCTGGGAAAATAGCCTCCGGCGGGAGCCTCCTTCCTCCCCGGGACCGGCAGAAATAGTCCCCGCCAGGGTGGAAAGGTAGCCCGGCAGCAGGGGCAGGACACAGGGAGAAAAAAAGGAAGCCAGCCCTGCACCCAGGGCCAGGATAAAGCTCATCTCTTGTCCCGGATACATGGCCCCACCTCCTCCCTCTGGCAGTAGTACTACTTTCTATAATAGCACCAAAAAATTGAAAAGAAAAGGCTTTGGACGCTATTTTTCCCTTCAGCTAAAAATTCCTTCCTCCCAGGCTTTTATCCTCTTTTTTTCCTTTGATAGTTTTGGTAATGGACCCTCCCCACCGAGTAGAGTCCCGCCGCCGAGAGGCCCAGGGCAGAACCGATCAGGAAGAGCTCCACCAGGTTATGGCCCGTTTCGGCCAGAATTCCATAACCCATGACAATTACCAGCCCCAGAAACCAGGCCAGGTGGCCACCATAGCGGGGGTTTAAACCGGCCCGCTTGGCCAGTTCCACGAGGCCAATGATGACGGCCGTCACCGATACCCCGGCAATCTCCTTCCACAGCATATCTCTCCCACCCCCAGTCGGGATTTTTGTACATTATATGCACCGGCTGGCGGGGGAGAGAATTAGATTGCCACCAGGGTAACCAAAACAATCTCCGGCCGCAGGTTAAAGCGGACCGGAAGCAGGCTTTCCCCCAGGCCCCCGTTGACAATCATGGTGGTACCGCCCTCGGTAAAAGGGCCATAGTCATAGTGGGGTAAGAGCCCCTGCCCCGGGGCAAGGACTGCTCCCACAAAGGGAAGCCGGATCTGTCCCCCGTGGGTATGTCCCACCAGGACCAGCTCCAAACCCGCCTCAGCGGCGGCAGGAAAAATGTCCGGGGCATGGGCCAGCAATACCCGGGGCCGGGCATCGTTGACAACACCCAGGGCCTCATCCAATCGGTCCTTACCAGTATAGGGGTCGTCGACGCCCAGCAGCCAGATGTGGTCGCCAGCCCTTTCATACCTTATCCCCTCGTTTTCCAGGGTCTTTACCCCCAGCCCTTCAAGGGCTGCCTTGATAGGTCCATAGCCAGCCCAGTGTTCATGGTTGCCCGGGACAAAGAAGATCTCTTCCTCGCCCAGGCCGCCAATTAACTCCTCCACCGGGGCCAGCCGGGGCTTCCGTTTGTCTATGATGTCACCAGTAATGGCTATTAGATCAAATTCCTGCCGGCCGATGACCTCCAGCAGCCGCCCCTGCCGGTGCCCATACTCCTTATTGTGCAGGTCGCTCAGGTGGAGGATGGTGAAGCCGTCGAAGGCGGGAGGCAGGCCGGCAATGGCCACCCTATATTTTTTCACGGCAATGGCATTGGTCCCCCAATAGGTGTAAGCAAGGAGCAGGATAAGGGCAGTTAGGAGTATAGCCACCACCTGCCCCCCTTTTCCTTTTACTTTGAACACGGCAACCCCCTCTTCCCGGGGATATTTGGTTTACAATTTTAGCGCGGGGCATATTACCCGGCCAGAACCTTAATGAAAACCCTCCTATTCCTGGGTCCGTCAAACTCACAGAAGAATACGCTCTGCCAGGTGCCGAGGAGGGGTTTCCCGTCCTTTATAATTATGGTTTTTTCTGCTCCCACATAGGAAGATTTCAAATGGGCGTGGGAGTTCCCTTCATAATGCCTGTAATCGCCCTGCACAGGGAATACTTTGTCCAGGGTGGCAATTATGTCCCGCACCACATCGGGGTCGGCATTTTCATTGATGGTGATGCCGGCGGTGGTGTGGGGACAGTAAACTACGGCAAGGCCGGAGGTGACCCCTGCATCCTCGATGGCCTGCCTGAGAAAACCGGTAATATCCACAAACTCCTGCTGCCTTTTGGTCGAAAGAGAGAACTGATATAAGCCTTTATCCATTTCTGAATCCTCCCCTTTCCGAAAAGTTCCCTACAATACTAAATAATGCTATGCTATAATATCATCTAGGTGATAGTATGAAGAGAATCCTCCACAACGACTGGCACGATTATTTAGCGGCCGAATTTGAAAAGGAATACTACCGCAAGCTGCGGCAATTTCTGATCCAGGAGTACAGAACCAGGACCATCTACCCCGATATGTACGATATCTTCAATGCCCTCCACTATACCAGTTATAAGGATACCAAGGTGGTAATCCTCGGGCAAGACCCCTACCACGGACCAAATCAGGCCCATGGTCTATGCTTTTCTGTAAAGCCGGGGGTACAGCCTCCTCCCTCACTGCAAAATATTTTCAAAGAGCTCCAGGCTGATTTGGGCTGCTATATCCCCAACAACGGCTACCTGAAAAAGTGGGCCGACCAGGGGGTAATGCTCCTCAACACGGTCTTGACAGTAAGGGCTGGCCAGCCAAATTCCCACAAGAACATGGGCTGGGAAAATTTCACAGATAAAGTAATCAGCCTCTTAAATGAGAGGGAAGACCCCATGGTCTTTATCCTCTGGGGCAGCCATGCCCAGTCCAAACTGACAATAATTACTAACCCGCATCATTATATCATAAAATCCCCCCATCCCAGCCCCTATTCGGCCCACCGGGGGTTCTTCGGCAGCAAACCCTTTTCCAA
>LFSN01000088.1:0-528 GCA_001513125.1 Clostridia bacterium DTU030 | reverse complement strand
TTATTTGCCGTGCTGCCAATTACGGTAATTGTGTTGATCTTAAGTTTTACTATAGTCCCCCTGGAGCCCATCCTCATATTAAGATTTTTGCTGGGGGCACTGCTGATAATTGGGGGATTGGCTATCTTTTTATTTGGGGTAGATATTGGTGTAACCCCCATTGGGAATTTAATGGGATCCACAATTGCAAAAACCAATAGAATATGGTTAGTTGGGTTGTCTGGGTTGCTATTGGGTTTCTTTATATCCATTGCCGAGCCCGATTTACATATCCTGGCGGGCCAGGTCGATAGTGTAACTTCCGGTCTAATTGGGAAATTTTATCTCGTCATAATTGTATCGCTGGGTATTGGTGCATTGCTTGCCCAGGGTTTATTGCGCATAGTCAACAATATAAATCTGGGTAAAACCTTTACCCTGCTTTACGCCATTATTTTTGTCCTCGCCCTCTATACTTCACCAGAGTACCTCGCCATCGCCTTTGATGCCTCCGGGGCAACTACCGGCGCCCTGACGGTGCCCTTTATC
>LFSN01000103.1 GCA_001513125.1 Clostridia bacterium DTU030 | reverse complement strand
GACGGTGCAGTTGACGGTCTATCCCCCCACCGGCGGGGAACTAAAAATAGCCTGTGAATAAACTTGTCCCTTGGAGTAACTCCGAGGGGTTTTTTCTTTTTACTTTTTTGCCAAACTCCGTCATGATTTGACGGGGTCTTTGTGTTATGATAGATAAAAGGTTATCTGGTAAAGAAAAAACCATTTTCCTCGGAAGAGACTTTTTCCCCGGCCTGCCATATGTTATAATTGGACATACGGAGGCACTAATTCGAAAAATTGTGATAATATTTCTATAAATATGGTTGCCAGTTAACCGGGTGATCCCAGGGGGAGAGGGGAGACGGAAGTGCAGAACCAAAGGGGCCTTGAAATTATTACCCTGGGCGATTTTCAGGTCAGATGCGGGGGAAAGATCCTCACCCACGACGCCAACAGGGCCTACCGCTTGTGGGAGCTCTTTAAATACCTCCTCACCAACAGGGAGCAGGGGGTCCTGCCGGAGGTTTTGGTTGAGACCCTGTGGCCGGAGCAGGAATATGCCGATCCCAAGAGTGCGGTCCGGACCCTCGTCTACCGGCTCCGCCAGATGCTCGATGGCGGCTGCGGGGAAAGAAAAAACCATTATATTTCCTTTGAACAGGGCTGCTACCGGTGGAACACAGGAGCCCACTATTACCTGGACGCCCAGGAATTTGAAGAACTGTGCCAGCGGGCCCAGGGCCTGGTCCGGGAAAAACCGGAGGAAGCTATCACCCTGCTCCAGAGGGCCATGTCCCTCTACAAGGGGGAGTACCTGCCGGAAACAGCCTTCAGCGAATGGGTGCTGCCCCAGCGCCACTACTACCGCCGCCTGTATCTGGAGGGGGTAGTTACCCTGGCCGGCCTCCTCAAGGATGCCCGCCGGTATGACGAGATAATTAACCTCTGCGAAGAGGCCATCCGCATCGAACCCTTTGAAGAGGAGCTCCACATTCCCTTCCTGGAGGCCCTCCTGGCCAAGGGCAGGAAAAAGCAGGCCCTGACCCACTACCAG
>LFSN01000020.1:351-35436 GCA_001513125.1 Clostridia bacterium DTU030 | reverse complement strand
ATTGGAAAGGCAGAAAAAATGAATATTTGCCAGCATAATGGGGAAGGCAAGCCCTGGGCTTTGACCCGGGGTTTTTCGTTTCTAAAAAGATTTCCGCAGTAATATGTATAAAAAAAGGGCGATCTCTGGCGGGAGTGGTTGCAGAAGGAATTCCAAAGGGTGAACCCTGGGGGAGGGAGGGGAGAACTTGGCTTCGTTTAGGAACAGGTGGCCGCGGACAGTGCGGGGGCTTTCGGTTTTTCTTTTACTTGCCCTCTTATTGGGTCTTTTTTACAACCTCAGTACCCTTCCCTTGCGGAAGGAAATTGCCGTCCTTGCCAGCCGGGTCGGCCAGAGGATAATCGTCCTTGACCCTGGCCACGGCGGTTTTGACGGGGGTGCCAGGGGCCTGAGCGGGGTCGAGGAGGAGGAAATTGTCCTGGAGGTAGCCAGATACCTGGCCCGCTACCTGGAAGGGGCGGGGGCCCGGGTATTCTTGACCAGGGATGAGGATGAAGAACTGGCAGAAGATAAGGTGGAGGACCTGGATGCCCGGATCCGGTTGGCCGAAGAGGTGGCAGCCGATCTTTTCCTCAGCATTCATGCCAACAGTTTCCCTTCCCCTTACGAATATGGAGCCCAGACCTTTTATTGTCACAATCATTCCGCCAGCGAGGCCCTGGCCAAGGAGATCCAGGGGGCCCTGGTGGAAGGCATCGATGTCCTGGGTTATAATTACCGGGAAGCCCAGTTTGCCGAGTACTATATCCTCCGGAAGCTGCCGATACCAGCCGTCTTAATTGAAGTAGGTTTTCTCTCCAATCCCAGGGAAGAAGCCCTTTTAAGCCAGGGGGCTTACCAAAAACGGCTGGCCTGGTGTATTTTTGTGGGGGTAGTGCGGCATTTTTCCCGGACTGATTTAGGGGAGGAAACAGGCAAGTAAAAGCGAATATTATAAAACATTGCTATTTACAGCATTATCCTTTAAATTATCACAGGAATAGAAGAAATCTCTGCAGTTACCGGGAAGGAGGAGTTGTTTATGCTGGAAGGAAAAACTGGTGATTGGGTTCAGATTCGCAGTATCGTGCTGCCCCCGGGTCAGCGGGCCCCCCAGGTGCCGGCTGATACCCAGGCGGTTCCCCTGTTCATGTTAGTAAAGGGCTTTTTACAACATGATGCCAGAGTCGGTGACGAGGCTACCATTACCACTGTAATCGGCCGCCGGGTGACGGGGGAATTGGTGGCTGTAAATCCCACCTACGACCACGATTACGGTCGCCCGGTGCCAGAGCTCCTGTCCATTGGCCCTGAATTGAGGCAAATTCTCTGGGGGGAGGAAGCAGCAGAATGACTTTAGATCGCAGCTACCAAGCAGTAATGGAACGGCGGAACGAAATAATGAAAAGGGCCCTTGGCATTGATTATACTGAATTTGCTCTCAGTCCACTGGCCTTCGATTATGAGGGCATGATGGCAAAGGCAGGCTACACCCTGGACGAGGTCCGGAAAATTCAGAGGGAAACCGGGGTGGGAAATACACCCTTATTGGAACTTAAAAATGTGACCGCCCTGGCACGAAAAATGGCACCACCGGGCAAGGGAGCCCGGATCTTTATTAAAGACGAAGCGGCCAACCCCTCCGGTAGCTTTAAGGACCGGCGGGCCAGTGTTTCGGTCTACCATGCAAAAAGGATGGGTTACCCGGGGGTAATTGCCGCCACCAGCGGCAACTATGGGGCAGCAGTTGCCTCCCAGGCGGCCATGCGTGGCCTTAAATGTATTGTTGTTCAGGAGGTTTTTGACAGCCGCGGTGTGGGGCAGCCGGAAATAGTGGAAAAGGGTCGGAAGTGTGAGGCCTATGGGGCTGAAGTAGTCCAGCTAAGCGTTGGACCCGAATTATTTTACGTTTTTCTCCTCCTGTTGGAGGAAACAGGATTTCTCAATGCTTCCCTTTACACTCCCTTTGGAATTGCCGGGGTAGAGACCCTGGGTTACGAACTGGCAGAACAGGTACAGGAACAGACGGGCCGTAAGCCCGATGCCGTTGTTGTTACCCATGCCGGTGGCGGGAATTTGACGGGGACAGCCCGGGGTTTGCGGAAGGCCGGGTGTACTGCTACCAAGGTCATCGGTGTCAGTGTTGACCTCAGCGGGTTACATATGGCCAGTGATGGCAATTTTAACCGCAAGTCCTTTACTACCGGCCATACTGGTTTTGGCGTTCCCTTTACCACCTGGCCCGACCGGGCCGATGTGCCCCGGAACGCGGCCCGACCCCTCCGGTACCTTGATCGCTATGTAACAGTTACCCAGGGCGAGGTTTTTTATGTAACGGAGATGCTGGCCCAATTGGAGGGTTTGGAAAGGGGCCCGGCGGGCAATACCTCCCTGGCTGCTGCCTTTGCCATTGCCCAGGAAATGGATGAAAATGAGATTTTAGTCGTGCAAGAAACAGAGTATACAGGGGCGGGGAAACACCCGACTGCCCAGCTAACCTTTGCCCGGGACAATGGTATTGAAGTGCGGCGGGGGGATCCACGGGAAAATGTTCCGGGAAAAAGTATAGTAATACCTGCCCATCCGGGGCAGCTGGGTGTGGTCGACATTGATTTAGACCCGATACGTCGCTCTTATCTACGCAATGCCATCAAGAATACTGGCGTACAAGGGGTTAGTCGGGAAGATATTGATTTCCTCGTTGAAGACAGCAGGGCCTCCCGGGAATTTGTCCGGGAACAATTGGAAGAATTGGGGGTAAAGCTTCCCAACTGAGGTGTGCATGCATATTAAAAAAGCTGATGACCATGAACAGGCATATCATATGGGGGGACCCTTTACCTGGCAGGACAGGTTTTGGGTCCTTTTCCTTTTTGATTTCGGCCCATTTGGGTATCCTAAGAAGGAATATTCTGGAGAAAAGAGAAGTCAACTGAAAAGGGCAGGTAGATGCTGAAGGAGGCGTGTAGGGGTGCAGGTTAAAATTATCGGTGCTCCTGTGGATCTCGGGGCCAACCGGCGGGGCGTAGACATGGGCCCCAGTGCCATCCGCTATGCCCTGCTGCGGGAGAGGCTGGTGGAGATCGGCCACGAGGTGGAAGACCTGGGCAATATAGCCGTACCGGAACGGGACAGCCTGACCAGGCGAGGGGCTTCCCTGGCCTTTCTGCCGGAAATCCTGGAAGTTAACGAACTTTTGGCAGCAAAGGTGGGGGAAGCCCTGGATGCCGGGGGCTTTCCCCTCATTTTGGGTGGAGATCACAGCCTGGCCATTGGCGGTATCGCCGGCCTTGCCAGCCGGGTACCTTCCTTTGGCCTCCTCTGGTTCGATGCCCACGGCGATTTTAACACCCCCGAAACCACCACATCGGGGAATATCCACGGTATGCCCCTGGCCGTTGCCGTAGGGCGGGGGTCGGAGGAACTGGTCAATTGTGGCGGTCCCGGACCCAAGGTAGCAGAAGAGAAGGTGATTATCATTGGAGTGCGGGATTTGGACCCCCAGGAGCGGGAACTCCTGCAGAGCTCCCGGGTCACCGTTTTCACCATGCAGGATGTGGATGAGCGGGGGATGCGGGAAGTAGTCAGGGAAGCCCTGGCCATTGCCGGTGCCGGTGTGGAGGGGCTGTATGTGAGCTTTGATATGGATGTAATAGATCCCCTGGAGGCACCGGGAGTGGGGACCCCTGTTCGGGGCGGCATTACTTATCGGGAGGCCCACCTGGCCATGGAGCTCATCGCCCAATCGGGCCGGCTGCTGGCCCTGGATATGGTCGAAGTTAACCCCATCCTCGACTGCCAGAACCAGACGGCGGAGCTGGCTGTGGAGCTGATTTCATCAGCCCTGGGGAAAAGGATTCTTTAAGGGGAGGTGACCCTTGTGAGTGTTGTTCTGGGTGCCATTGTCCCCCACCCCCCCATTATAATACCGGAGGTGGGGGGACGGGAGCTGGCGAAGGTTGCGGCAACCAGGGAAGCCATGCAGGAACTGGCCCGAAGGGTTAAGGAAGCCGGACCCGAGGCCATTGTTATCATCAGCCCCCACACCGCTTTTTTTCAGGATGTGGTGACCCTGGCGGTACAGCCAAGGCTGCAGGGTAGTTTTGCCTCCTTTGGTGTTCCGGAGGTAAGTTATACCGCTGACAATGATTTGGACCTGGTGAGGGAGATAATGGCTGCCTGCCGGGAGCTGGAGGTACCGGCGGTGGAATTGACGGAAAGTATAAAGATGCGTTTCGGCCTCCGGGAAGGCCTGGATCACGGTGTCCTGGTACCCCTGTACTACTTCCAGGAGGAGGGGATTGTGGCTCCCCTGGTTGTGGTGGGGGTGGCCCTGCTTCCCCCCAGGGTCCTCTACAATTTTGGCCGCGCCCTGGCCCTGGCCAGTTCCAGGCAGGGGAAGCGGGTAGTGGTGGTGGCCAGCAGTGACCTTTCCCACCGCCTGACCCCCGATGCCCCGGCCGGTTACGATGAAATGGGCAGGGTCTTCGATGCCAAGATTACCGAGGCCGTGGGGAAGTGGGATGTGGAGAAGATTATGGCCATTGACCCTGAGCTGGCGGAACGGGCCGGCGAATGCGGCTGGCGGCCCATTATAATGATGAGCGGCTCCCTGGATGGTTTTGCAGTGGAAAGCCAGGTGCTATCCTATGAGGGCCCCTTTGGGGTGGGGTATATGGTGGCGGCCCTGACCCCGGGGGAGTACCTGGACGGCAAAGGCCGGGCGGCGAAGCAAGGGGAATATGCCCGGGGAGAGAGCGAGTATGTCAAACTGGCCCGGGCGAGCCTGGAAAGCTATGTGCGGGAGGGAAAGCGGCTGGCTGTGCCCCAGCCCCTCCCCCCGGGAATGGAGCGCCGGGCGGGGGCCTTTGTGTCCATAAAAAAGCACGGCCGGCTGCGGGGCTGCATTGGCACCGTGGAGCCGGCCCAGGAGAACCTGGCGGCAGAGATCATTGCCAATGCTATAAGCGCCGGGGTCCACGATCCCCGCTTTCATCCCGTCCAGGCCCATGAACTCTCCCAGCTCACCTATTCCGTCGATGTCCTGACACCTGCGGAGCCCGTGACTGGGATCGAGGAACTGGATCCCTACAGGTACGGTGTTATTGTAAAATCGGGGCGCCGCACCGGCCTGCTTCTCCCCAACCTGGAGGGAGTCACGACGGCGGAGGAGCAAATAGAAATTGCCTCCCAGAAGGCAGGCATCAGGCCCGGAGAACCTGTGGAGCTGTATCGCTTTGAGGTGGAGAGGTACTATTAAAGACCCTGTCCCCCCTCAGCCCTTTGCCGGCACTCGATACCCGTCTAGTGATTTCTAGTATTAGAAAGGTGGGATGGGCGGTGAAGGAGGTCTATTATTACGAGAAGCTTAGCGAAGGGAAGGTGCGCTGTGGTATCTGTCCCCACCGCTGTTTGGTCACCGAGGGTAAATACGGCCTCTGCCGGGTGCGGAAAAACAGTGGGGGCACCCTCTTTGCCCTCAATTACGCCCGCTGCGCCGCCTCGGCCCTGGATCCCATAGAAAAAAAGCCCCTTTACCACTTTTACCCCGGCTCCACCATCTTTTCCTTAGGCGCCTTGGGGTGCAGCTTCCGCTGTGACTTCTGCCAGAACTGGGAGATCGCCCAGGCCGACGCCCCGACGGTGAAATTGGCACCGGAGCAGGCGGTCCAGCTGGCCCTGGAGGCGGGGAGGGACTGCATCGGCCTTGCCTACACCTATTCGGAGCCCCTGATGTGGTACGAATATGTCCTCGACACGGCCCGCCTGGCCCGGGAGCAGGGATTAAAAAATGTTGTTGTCACCAACGGCTATATAAACCCCGAGCCCCTGGCCGCTCTGCTTCCCTACATCGATGCCTTAAACATCGACGTCAAGGCCTTTCAACCCCAGTTCTACCGGCGCCTCTGCGGTGGAGATCTGGAGCCGGTTTTGGAGACGGTTAAGGCCTGTGTAGAGGCCGGCTGCCATGTGGAGCTGACCACCCTTTTGGTCACGGGCTTAAATGATTCCCCGGAGGAAATCACCCAACTGGTAGACTGGGTTGCCCGGCTGGATCCGGAGATTCCCCTTCACTTCAGCCGCTACTTCCCCCGCTATAAGCTGGATCTGCCGCCCACGCCCCCCGAAAGCCTGGAGAGGGCCTGGGAGATTGCCCGGGAGAAGCTGTCCTATGTCTACCTGGGCAACATAACGGGAGGTAAGGGAAGCAGCACCTGCTGTCCCCAGTGCGGCGCTGTCCTGGTGGACAGGGACGGTTTTCGGGTCCAGGTGAGGGAGCTGGCCGGCGACAGGTGCGCCAAATGTGGGACCAGGGTGAGGATTATCAACGGGAGGGGGTAGACCAGTGTACGGCCTGGAACATGTGAAGGAATTTATAGCGGGAAAGGCTGGGGTGGGCTTTCACCCCACAAAGGAAGAAACCCCCACGGTTTCCGCAGCGGCGGCAGCCCTGGGGGTTAGGGAAGAGCAGATTATAAAATCCCTGGTCTTCCTGGTAGAGGGGAAGCCCTTCCTGGCTATAGCCAATGGAAACAGGCGGGTCAGTTATAAGAAGCTGGCCGCCCTCCTGGGGGTCGGGCGCAGGCAGGTCAAGCTGGCCCCCCGGGAATTAACCCGGGAGCTGACCGGCTATGAGGGTGGGGTCATGCCCCCCTTTGCCCACAAGGAAAAGCTTTCCACCCTGGTTGATAGGGCAGTCCTGGACCAGGAACTGGTGTATGGTGGTACCGGCCATCCCCGGGTCCTTTTATCCATCCAGCCGGAAGAGCTGGTCAGGGTGACGGGGGGCAGGGTAGTAGATATTACCTAGTCAAGCTCCTTTTCGGAATTTTTTAGTTCCCAATGGATAATCAGGTTCAAGATGACCCGGAGGGCAATAATGGCGGCCAGGATGAGAACTTCGTCCATGGTGCGGACCACCACTGTTTTCAGGATCTCCGCCCCCATCTTGAATTCCAGGCCCAGGGCCAGGCGTTTGGCCAGGGCCAGGCGGATAGGTTCAATTTTTTGGTCCGTAAGGGGTTTGCGATAGTAACCGACAAAGGCGTAGATGGCAAAAAGAATGATAATAAAGGCACCGAAAAGTTCCAGAATATAGGATGAAAAGAGAATGAAATTAACTATATAGTGTTCCAATAGTTCCACTTGGGCATTTCTCCTTTCCAGGTGTTAGATAATTAGGCTTCCTCATCAAAATAGAAGGACTGATCCAGGGTTGCCGCCCCCTTTTCTTTGGGATGGGGACCGTCGACGACCTCTCCCCTGACCAGGCCCGAGGTGTACCAGGGGACAGTGGGGGGCTTGAGATCAAGGGGCCCCTCCTGGAGGAAGGGGAAGTTCTTTGTGATGGATTCTTCCCAACTCAGCAGGTAGGTATGGAAGTCGGCTATAATATCGGTGATGACAAAGCCCATTTCCAGCAGGATCTTCTGAATCTGGTATCTCTTCTGGGGCGACGCCTCCAGGGTAGTGAGGCCGAAATAGAGGGCCGTATCCGGCCCCTGGAGGGCCTCAGCACAGCGGGAGAGGAAAAGGGTAATGCCGGGCAGGGTTTCTACCGGGTCGGTAAAGGCGGCGGTGAAGGCGCCGGCCAGTTCCCGGGGCAGGGGCTGGCAGACGTCAAAGGTTTGGGCCTGGAGGTGGGGCCAGTTCCTTTCCCGGGCCGTCTCATTGATAAAATCCACCAGCCTGGTGTCGATCTCCAGGACCACAATGCGCCGGGGCAGCCCCGTCAGGGCGGCGGCGATACTGGTCAGGTCATCGTCCCCGATAAATAAGAGGTCCTGCTTTTCCAGGTCTCCCCTAAGGTACATGAGCATTACCCGGGCAACGGTAACCTCGGGGGTTACGAAGCCCTGGTCAAATTCTGCACTGGGCCGGGGCCGAGCCTTGGCCAGGCTTTCGAACTCGTCCCGGACGCGGGCAAAGAGCTCCCGGGCGACGACGCCCCTGCCCTGGCAGGTAGGGCACTGGATATCCTGGCGGGGTATGAGGCCCATTTCCTTGGCCAGGGCTTGTCCCTTATCGGTCAGGCACAGGATATCTTCCTGGGAGGCGATGATTTCCTGGTCCAGGAGCCGGGAAAGGGTCTGGGTAATCTGGGCCAGGTACCCGGGGTTTTCCCGCAAAACCTGCCAGATGGACTGTCTTTTTCCTGCGAGGCTCCGGAGGATGTGTTTTTCCACACGTGTCATTGCTTTTCCTCCTTGAAAGTGGCTTTATCTAATTTATATATCAGGGACTACCCTTTTGTCAAAGTTGATTTCCATGCTGGCCTTCGGTGTGAACAAATATTTCCAGCACTTCTGGCCTCGTTCCCGGTTCTCACCGCAGAGCATTGCATTAACGGTTGTTGGTAATAGATGGTTGGTAGTCGGGTATCGTGTGCCGGAAGTACCCCTCTACGCCCGCTATTGCTGCTCGTCGCAAAGTCGCTCTGCCAGAAGTGTTGTCCTTACTAGAACATAGGGAATGACACTTATATCATTTAACATTATGCGTCAAAGGGGGAATTGTAGCTTGACTAAACCACACAGAAGTTTTCCACTAAGGGTGTTTTTAATAATTGGAACCTCACTGCTCATCTTAACCCTACTCCTCCTCAGCAACCTGGAGGCAGTGGCCTTTGACCTCTCCCACTACCAGACCCAGTTTCGCCTTCTGGAACGGCCGGCGGCCACGGGCATGACGGAAGGAGAGCTGCTGCGGGTTACCGGGGAAATATTGGCCTACCTCAGGGGCCAGCGCCCGGATCTGGACCTGGTGGCTGAAATAAATGGTCAGAGCTTGCCCCTCTTCACCCAGCGGGAGCTGGAGCACATGGTCGATGTCAGGAACCTCTTTTTCCTGGGTTTTCAGGTGCGAAAGGGGGCACTGGTCCTCCTGGTCGTCTTAGCTGTCCTGGCCCTTACGATGGATAAAGGAGGAAGCACCCTGGATAAGCGGTTATATATAGTGAACCGGGCCAGCCTGGCGGCCCTGATAGCTGTGGCAGTGATGGCCCTGGTCTTTTCCCTTAGCTTTGACTACTGGTTCGAAGTCTTTCACTTACTCTCCTTTGACAATGATCTCTGGATCCTGGATCCCGCCCGGCACAACCTGATCAAGATGTTTCCCCAGGCCTTTTTCTTCAATACTACCAGAAAAATTGTGGGCCGAAGCCTCTTGCACCTCCTTATCCTGGCCAGCGCCAGTTACTGGTACCTCTGGCAGAAAAACAGGAAAGGTTCGAGATGACCTACGCGCCGGCCGAACCGGATCCCTTAACGGCCCTGGCCCTCTTCCGAAGGGCAGGACCGGTTCAAGACCCGACCCGACCTTAGCTCGACCACCAGGAATACCTGAGGAGCCAGGACTGCCGGTCTGACAGGCTCTGACCCCCAGCCGCCTTGCTGGCGGCCTGCGGCACCCCTGGCAGTCTTAGCTCGACCCCGGCCCATCCCTGGCGGATCCCGGGGAACCCGCCAGGAACAGGAAGGGATCTGCCCGCCGGCCGTGGGAGCCCCAAAGGCCCGTCCCCGACCTTTGGCCGATTCCGGCAGGTCTGTAAACCTGCTGTAATCTTGGCTCAGCCATCAGGAACCTTTCCTCTCCCTTTATCCTATCCGGAAGGAAAAGGGGATATACATGCTGGGGTGGTTGGGTAGCCGGTTATTGCCGCCTGTATGGGAGAAGGCGCATAGAGCAAAGGGCTCCCGGGCATGGTAGGGATAAAGAGGGGCAAAGGAGGTGGACCTGTGGCTGAGGAAAGGTCGCAAAGGTACCGGCAGGCCCGGGAGCGGGCTCAGAAACTGGAAAAAGAGAAAAGTCCCATGGATGCCCGAATGCCGGCCAAGGACACGGGAGCCGAGAATATCCAGGCTCCCTGAAACTTTCCCGGGGAGACGGGAAAAGGGAAGGCAGCCAGAAAAAACGGCAAGAAAGGGGCCTGCCGCCAGGGAAAACTGGCAGCAGGCCCCGGACTTTTGGGCCCTTATTACCTCCGGTCCAGCGACCAGGGCGGCGTTTACACCGCCGGGAAACATGGCGGCAACCCCTTCCGGTCTACCGACAACAGTTTGGAGGACTTTCCCCTCCCTTAGCAAATAATAATAGGTGTAGTAAAGACTGTTAAAACGATTCTTGCCGCAGGGAGGAGAAAGCTATGAAGATCTTCTTTGCCTATGACGGCTTTCCCAGGGCCAGGGAAAAACTCCGGGCAGAACTTACCGAGCCTCATTTCGCAATATCCGTCGTTGATCCGAAAGGGAACATCCTGGAACAGGTAGGGGATGTAGATGTCATCATCCCCGGCATGGCTGCCATCACAGCCGAGGTTATGGATGCCGCCCCCAGGCTCAAATTGATTGTCCAGTTTGGTGTGGGCCTGGACGGGGTCGATCTGGAAGCTGCCCGCCAGCGGGGCATATATGTAAGCAATGCCCCCGGGGTCAATGCCGTGGCCGTGGCCGAGCATGCCCTCTTTTTAATGCTGGCCCTGGCCCGCCGCCTGCCCGTCGCCCAGGCAGCCCTTGTGGAAGAGCGGATTGGTTTCCCCGTCGGCGGGGAATTGCATGGCAAGACCCTGGGGATCGTCGGTTTTGGCAACAGCGGCCGGGAATTGGCCCGCATGGCCCGGGGCCTGGGGATGCGGGTCCTGGCTGTCCGGCGCACCCCCCGGGAGGAGGATAGGGCCCTGGCCGACTTTGTCGGTACCCTGGATGATTTAGATAGGGTACTGGCCGAAGCCGACTTTGTCAGCCTCCACGCTCCCCTGACCCCCGAGACGGAGGGTCTCATCGATGCCGCCGCCCTGGCCAGGATGAAGCCGACGGCCTTCCTCGTCAATGTGGCCCGGGGAGGGCTGATTGTCCGGGATGACCTGGTGGCCGCCCTGCGCTCCGGGCTTATTGCCGGGGCCGGGCTGGATGTTTTTTGGATGGAACCCCCGGATCCCAAGGATGAACTTTTTACCTTAGAAAATGTTGTGGCAACGCCCCACATTGCCGGCGTGACGGAGGAAGCCTACAACCGCTCCGCCCGGCAGGTAGCAGCCCATATCCGCAGCTTGGCCCAGGAAGGAAAGCCTGAGTTTTACTATTAATGGCAGGTGTCCATGCTGGTTCCTGATAAGGCTTTTGGCAGAGTCGATTTTAGTGGGCTGGCCACTTTGCTGCCGGCTCCGCGAACTTCTAATTTCCAACTTCCAACCTCCAAGGGCAGTCGCCGGCTTTGCAAAGTGGCCAGCCCAACCTAAATCAGCGTTTTCGGCGAAGTAAGGTTGCAATGAGGGACGTATCCGTTGTGGTAGTAAGTAATCAGTATTCGATGGCCAGTGCCGGAAGTACCCCGAAAACAGCATTGAGACACAGGATAAGAGAGCGCAGGCGAGTGAGGAAAAGCAGCGACACCATGTCCGAGCCCCCGAAGGGGGCGAGTTGTGTCGCTGCCCGAAGGAGCCGAGCTCGTTCAGTGGATTGGTGTGTCTCCTGCTGTGGAGGGGTACTTCCGGCACCCAATACCGGATTACATCTACTTCAATGATGGGAGACAGGGTCCAACTTCCAACCTCCAATGGCAGACGGCAAAGGGCTATTTTTGAAGTAGAGTGGGAATATGCATCAAGTGGAAGGAAAGGGGGCGGGGGGTGGGGAAATCATCAGGGGAATGTAGTTGACGGGGAGGGTTTGCAACGATGGCGGAGCAGAGGACAATCTTTGAGGCAGAAGTGGTAGGGGAAGTGCAGAAAATCTACTTTCGCGATGAAGGAAACCTGTATACCGTGGCCGGGGTAGACACGGAAACGGGGCGGGTCACGGTCATCGGCCACTTTCCCCAGCTTCTGCCGGGACAGCGCTACACTTTTTGCGGTCAGTGGACCCTCCACCCCAAGTACGGCCAGCAGTTCAAGGCCCAAAGCTGCCAGGAAATCCTGCCCACCAGCCGGGAGGGGATCAAGGCCTATCTGGCCAGCGGTCTAATCCCCGGGGTGGGAGAGAAAACTGCCGCCCGCCTGGTGGACCATTTCGGTGAGGAGACCCTGGATATCATCGCCCAATATCCCCAGCGCCTCCTGGAGGTCCCCGGCATTGGCGAAAAGACGGCGGCCAAGATCACGGCGGCCGTAGAGGCCAACCGGGAGCTGGAACGGGTCATGGTCTTTCTCCAGGCCCATGGCATCAGCCCCAACCTGGCCCTGAAGATCTATCGCCAGTACGGGGACGAGTCCCTGGAGGTGGTGCGGGAAAACCCCTACCGTCTGACGGAAGACATCTTTGGCGTGGGCTTTGCCACCGCAGACCGGATTGCCAGGCAGCTGGGGGTCTTCCTCCATGATCCCTTCCGCCTCCAGGCCGGTCTCAGCTATGTTCTAAGCGAAGCCTGCTACCAGCAGGGGCACACCTACCTGCCCGAGGAAAAACTGCTGGAAGGGGCCCTGAAGCTCTTGAATACCCCCGACATAGAGGAGCCTATAGAGGGGGAGGAAGTGACGGCTGCCCTTGATGCCCTGGTGGGGAAGGGGGAACTCATCCGGGAAGGGAAAGGGATCTACCTGCCCTCCCTCTTTCAGGCGGAAACCAGGCTGGCAGACCGCCTGGCAAAACTGGCCCGCCTCCGCTACGAGATCGATGAAAGCAAAGTGCGGGAGGCGGTGGCAGGTGTGGAAAGGGACCTGGACCTGACCCTGGCTCCCCAGCAGATTCAGGTCCTTTTCCAGGCCCTGCAGAAGGGCCTCCTCATTGTCACAGGGGGGCCGGGAACGGGCAAATCCACCATCGTCAGCGGCATTATCCAGGTCCTGCAGGCCGTGGAACCCAGGGCCCGGGTCCTCCTGGCCGCCCCCACAGGGCGGGCGGCCAAACGCCTCAGCGAATTGACGGGCCTGGAGGCCAAAACCATCCACCGCCTCCTGGGCTTCCGCTGGGAGGAGGGCCGGTGGGAGTTTACCCTGGGGGAAGAAAAACCCCTGGAAGGGGAGCTCCTGGTAGTGGACGAGTTCTCCATGGTTGACCTGGCCCTGGCCTATCATCTTTTCCAGGCGGTGCCGGCAGGGATGCGGGTCGTCCTGGTGGGTGATGTGGACCAGCTGCCCAGCGTGGGGCCGGGCCATGTCCTCCGGGATATCATTGCGGCCGGGACCATTCCCACCGTGCGCCTGACCCACATCTTCCGCCAGGCCGGGGCTTCCCAAATTGTCCTCAACGCCCACCGGATCAATCGGGGCCAGATGATAGAAACCAGAGGCCAGCAGGGGGACTTCCTCTTCCTGTCCCAGGAAGAGCCGGAAAGGGCCCTGGCTGCCATCCGGCGCCTGGTCAGGCGGGCCCTGGAATCCCTCCCCCTGGAGGAGGTCCAGGTCATTTCCCCCATGCACAACCATATCCTGGGGGTGGAAAACCTGAACCGGGTCCTGCAGGAGGAACTGAATCCTCCCGCTCCCGGGAAGAAGGAGTACCAGGTGGGCAAGACCACCTTCCGGGTCGGAGACAAGGTGATGGCCATCAAGAACAATTACGACAAGGGTGTATTCAACGGCAATATGGGCCGGATCACCGACATTCTCCTCGCCCGGGAGACGGAGGACCTGGCCGAGGATACCCTTCTGGTAGAATTCGACGGGGAGACCGTTGCCTACCGCCGTTCGGAGCTGGATGAACTTACCCTGGCCTATGCCGTCACGGTCCACAAGGCCCAGGGCTCGGAATTTGCCTTCTGCCTCTTTCCCCTGAGCACCCAGCATTGGTACATGCTGCAGCGCAATCTCTTTTATACGGCCGTCACCCGGGGAAAGAAGATGGTGGTCCTGATCGGGAGCAGGAGGGCCCTGCGCCGGGCCATCCGCAACAACACCGTCCAGCAGCGCTACACCCGCCTCAAGGAGAGGCTGCAGGCCCTGGGCGGGGAGGGGAAAACAGAGCCAGGGGATTGGGATGACCTGGGGCAGCACTGGTAAAAGGACCGGTGCTGCCCCTTTTAGCCGATAACCTGGGAAAAGACCCGGGCAAAATTTCCCCCCAGGATCTTCAGGATATCTGAGTCGGAATAACCCCTGGCTACCAGCCCCCTGGTGATGTTGGGCAGCCGGGAAACATCCTCCAGGCCCCCGGGGGTGGCGGCAATCCCGTCATAGTCGGAACCCAAACCGATGCAGTCACAGCCGGCAAGCCGGGCTATGTAATCGATATGATCCAGGACCGTCTCCAGCCTGGCCCCGGGGCCCAGGAATTGGGGGGCAAAGTTGATGCCTATTACTCCTCCCCGAGCCGCCAGGGCCTTTATCTGCTCGTCGTCCAGGTTGCGGGGGTGGTCGTGGAGGCCCCGGGCGTTGGAATGGGAGGCGATGACCGGGTGGCGGGAGTGTTCCAGGACATCCCAAAAGCCGGCGGGGGAGAGGTGGGAGACGTCCACTACCATTCCCAGGCGGTTCATTGCGGCTACCGTTTCCAGGCCCAGGCTGGTGAGGCCCCCGCCGGTCCGGGCTTCTGCGATGCCGTCGGCCAGCTGGTTCCGGTTATTCCAGGTCAGCCCCAGGGCCCGGACCCCCAGCCGGTAGAGGCAGGGCAAAATGGCCGGTCCCCCCTCCAGGGCCTCTCCCCCTTCGATGCTGAGGAGGGCGGCCACTTCTCCCTGGGCCGCGGCCTCCTCAATCTTCGCCATAGAGGTAGCCAGGGTCAGCTTCCCCCTGTTCTCTTCCAATTCCCGGTAAAAGGCGCTGATAAATTCCAGGGTCCGGCGCAGATAGGGGGGTGCATCGATATAAATGGCGAAGATCTGCACCTTCACCCCTCCCTGCTGGAGCCGGGGCAGATCCAGGTGGCCCCTGCTGCCTTTCTCCCCCAGGGTCCGGCTACCGGCTGCGATGTCTATAAGGGTGTCACAGTGGCTGTCCCAAACCAGGGCCTGCCGGTGCAGTCTCCGAGCCCTCTCTTCCTGGTCCGCTGTCAGTTTCATATCTTCTTCCTCCCCCCCCAGAAGCGGGAATATTCCTGTCCCTTTAGTTTAGATCAGGGCAGCCAGGGTTGCAAATTAAAGTTTCTTTGGAGTGGAAGGAATATTTAGTCAATACTAGAATATTAAAAAACAGGACCCTCCTTGTAAAAAGAGCTTTGACAGTTTCCCTTCACCCAGGCTCTGCAGAAGTCGGATAAATCGGGGAGGGAGGCAGGCTAAAGCAAAAGGGCTGAAGGATGAGAGGGAAAGGAGTGGTAATTTCCATGCGGATCCTTTTTATCGGTCAGGCGGCCTTCGGCAGTGATGCCCTGGCTGCCCTGGTAGAACAGGGGGAAGAAGTAGTTGGGGTGATCACCAGCAAAGGCAGAGGGGAAGTGCCTGATCCAGTGGCTGTCAAGGCCGAGGAACTGGGCCTGCCGGTGTTTACGACCAGCAGCCTCAGGATTCAGGAGGTTGCCGACTGGGTTGTCCAGCGCAAACCCGATTTAATGTGCCTGGCCTATGTCACCTGGATCGTTCCCCAGTCCCTCATTGACCTGGCCCCCCTGGGTGGGATCAACTATCACCCTTCCCTCCTGCCCAGGCACCGGGGCGGCAGCGCCATGAACTGGGCCATCCTCCAGGGGGACAAGGAAACGGGGGTTACCATCCATTATATCGATGCCGGCATCGATACCGGTGATATCATTCTCCAGGAAAAGGTCCCCATCGACCCCGATGAAAGTGTCAAAACCCTTTATTTCCAAAAACTCTATCCCCTGGGGGTAAAGCTCATTGCCCGGGCCGTGGCTTTAATCCGGGAGGGGAAGGCCCCCCGTATTCCCCAGGACGATGCCCAGGCCACCTATGAACCCCTAATTACCGAAGAGGACCTGCGCCTGGATTGGAACCGGCCGGTCCAGGAGCTCTACCGGGTAGTGCGGGCTGGCGATCCTGCCCCCGGAGCCGTTACCAACCTGCGGGGGGAAAAGCTGAAGATCTGGGCGGCCCGCCCGGTGGAAGAAGCAGCTTCTGCAGGCCAGAAACCCGGGACCATTGTGGCTGTCAACCCCCGGGGCTTTGTGGTCCAGGCCGGGGAGGGCGCCCTGCAGGTGGAGCGGGTCCAGTATCCCGGCACCAAAAAGATCCCGGCTCCCGAACTGGTAGATATCCTCAAGCTGGCGCCGGGGGAAGTGTTGGGATAAGGGCTAGAAAACCCAATGGAATTCCTTTACCCTGCTTTTTCCCAGGTCCCGCAGGAACAGGGTAAGGGAATTCATTTCTTTTTCCCAGAAGGGGGTCCCAGCGGGGAGTTTGTTGGGGACCCGGAGCAGGCCCTTCAGATAGTTTTTTCCTGCCTCCTCTTCTTCCCAATAAAAACCGGTACTCAGCTTTTCGTCCCGGGCATTGGTGAGGGTGGCCGTTTCTGCCGGATCGTAATCGGACAGGTCATAACCCTCGCTTTTCAGTTCCACCTTAAAGGTCAGTTCTTCCGGGGGAGTGCCCTGGTCTTCGGAAAGAAAGGTTACAATTGCTTCCACATCGCCCTCCCGGTTAATTTTTGTCCGCCCTTCTCCGGGGGCGGACCATTGGCCGCCCCGTTCCCGGTCAAATCCTTGGTAGAGGTAAATACCTCCCAGGATGAGGGCGGCGGCTAGAAAGAAGAGCACTGTTTTTCGCACTGTAAGCTCCCCCCTGCTTAAAGATAGGCCCCTACATCCCTAGTTTGGCAGGGAAAGAAGAGCCTTATCCCCGGTAAGGGGTTTTTTCCTTCTTGGTCCGACCTTTTTCCGGCCGCAGGTGGTGTACCCATTTTCTTTTGCTCCGGGGTGTTTACAGAATATAGACAGATAGCTATAATAAGTGGTATGCGGTTATAATAAGGTAACGAACATTTATTCAATTTTGGTCGTGGGGTTGAACTAATCTTCACACCAGAAAAAGGAGGTTATTCTATGTTGCCAGGGAACAGGCAGATCAGAGCTCGCAATATCCTGAAAGGTCTGGAGGGGCAGGAACTAAGGGAATTGGCCCGCCACCATGAGAAAACCACCATTTACGGGAGCCCCTCTTATGTTACAAAGGTGCGGAACCGGAGTGCCAAGAATACTTACATTGTCGCCGATGACCTTCCCCTGGGCGTCAGGCAGCAGTCCCTTCCCAGCCGGGAGGCCGATAAGATTATTGATGAGGTCCACCGCTATCTGGAAGATCAGGAGCTGATCCAGGTAGACCGGCAGATGGGCCTCACTCCTCCCGCCACCTACCACTGCCGCCTCTATGTCACCAAGGAATATGCCCGCCTGGCCCATATGTGGTACTACACCCTCTTCCCTGCCCCGGTAGAGGAGGAGCCCGACTTTGTCAGCATCTACGTTCCCCAGTGGCCGGAGCGGATCATCCTGGTTTACCCCCAGGAGGGCGTTACCTATATTCTGGGTACAGATTATTTTGGCGAAGCCAAGAAGTCCTTTTTGCGCCAGGCCATGTACCGCTTTAAGGTAGAAGCAGGGGGCTTAGGTTTCCACGCCGGGAGCAAGGTCCTCCGGGTTAGGACCGAGGCGGGGGAACTGGAAGAGCTGGGCTTCATTATGTTCGGGCTGAGCGGCACCGGAAAAACAACCCTGACCATCCACGATCATGACCTGACCGGAGAAGAGGGGATCATCATCCGGCAGGACGATGTTGTCCTCATGGACCGGAAGGGCTTCTGCCACGGTACGGAAAACGGCTTTTTCATCAAGACCGAGGGTTTAGATGAGGGCCAGCGGGTCCTCTACAAGGCGGCCACGGGACCCATGGCCTGCCTGGAAAACGTGATGGTCTATGAAGATGGTACCGTCGATTTCGACAATGTGGATCTGACTTCCAACGGCCGGGGGGTTGTGCCCCGCTCCGAGGTGGAAGGGACCGACGAGATAATTGATTTGCCCAAGGCCCACCGGGTGATATTCATTACCAGGCGGAACGATATCGTGCCCCCGGTAGCCAAGTTGGATCCGGTCCAGGCGGCGGCCTACTTCATGCTGGGTGAGTCCATTGAGACCTCGGCCGGAGATCCGACCAAAGCCGGGCAATCCAAGCGGGAGGTAGGGACCAACCCCTTCCTCATCGGCCCCGAGGCCGAAGAGGGGAACCGCTTCCTGGAGATCCTGCAGGCCAACCCCGACATGGAGTGCTACCTGGTCAATACCGGTAGTGTAGGGGCAAAGGACGGCAGCTCCGGGGAAAAGATAACCATTCCTGTGACCACCGCGATCATGAAGGGCCTGGCCAAAGGGGGCATCAAGTGGGAGCAGGACCCCGACTGGGGCTACCTGGTGGCGACAGAGGTGCCGGGGGTGGACATGTCCAAATATGTTCCCCGCCAGTACTACGAACCGGCCGAATATGAGGCTCTGGTGGAAAAACTCCGCCAGGAACGGCGCCAGTGGCTGGCCCAGTTTCCCGGGTTAAAGCCGGAGATTTTAAAGGTTGTGGAAAAGGAATAGAGGATTGGTCGTGCCAGAAAATGGGGACTGTCTCCTTTGGATAGGGAGACTGTCCCCATTTTTACGATAGTGAGTAGCCAGTAGCCGGGTGTCTGGTGCCGGAAGTACCCCGAAAACAGCATTAACACACAGGATAATAGAGGGCAGGCGAGTGGGGAAAATCAGCGACACCATGTCTGAGCAGTTATAGAACAATTAAATTTTGCTCTTTATCCAACCAGGGGACAACATGGTAGATATCCTGCTGAAGGCAGTAGGCGATGTCGGCCTCCAGGCCCAGGTCCACCAGGCGCTGGTAGTGGGAGGCATGGGAGATGAGGTGGGGGAGGTCCTCCTGGTGGGACAGGTAGAGCTGCCGGAGGGTAAAGGCCAGATCCCCCAGGCGGGCCTGGGGCTCCATCTCCTGCAGGTAATTGACAAGCATGCCGGCACAGGCGGCATCGTCGAGGGAGAAGCGGTTGCGGGTGCCGGCGCAGAGGAGATAAATATCGGTCCCCCTCTGCCAGGCCTCCCGGGCCACTGCCCGGGCATTGAGGAAGGAGGCAATGAGCAGCTTTGCGGCGGGGAGGGCCTTCTTAATGGCTACCGTTCCGTTGGTGGTGGTCATGACAATGGTTTTCCCGGCTACTGCTTCTCTGGTGTACTGCCGGGGGGAATTGTCCAGGTCGAAACCGGGTATTTTCAGGGCCTTCCGTTCGCCACCCAAAAGGAAGGTCCCCGGGGGGAGGCAGGCTGCCGCCTCCCTGGCTGCGTCAATGGTCAGGACCGAGAGCACCGCGGCTGCCCCGTTGGCCAGGGCGGTGGTGATGGTGCTGGTGGCCCGGAGGACGTCGATGATGAGGACGGTCTTGCCGGCCAAGGCTTCCTGATCGGCCCCGCCAGCGGTGGGGAAAACATCTATATGCAAAATTGTGACCTCCTTTGCTGTATTATATATGTTCATTATAGCACGGCCTCTGGCAATTGTTAGGTAACAATTGACGATTGGCAAGGGATAATTAGCAATTAATGGTAAATAGTAGGGGCGACCTGTGGTCGCCCGTTGGTGGTCTTGTGGCAATTGACGATTGACAGTTTTTGGTGCGAGGGGGCAGGGCTGCAGCTGTAATTGTTGTCGCTAATTCTGCCGTGTTGCCGGAAGTGCCCCGAAAACAGCATTGAGACTTTCAGGCGAGCGAGGAAAAGCAGCGACAATGCCTCGCCCTGAAAGGGCGAGTTGTGTCGCTGCCCGAACGAGCCGAGCTCGTACAGTAGATTGGCTTGTCTCATGCTGTGGAAGGGAATTTCCGGCATTAATAGTATTAGACGACCGACTACCGACAACCCCTTAGAACCAGTCCCCCAACAGCAGGAGGATCAGGATTAAGAAGACCAGAAATGCCTTCCTGTCGTCAAAGAAATCATGTCTTCTGGTGATCTCTGCCACTTGTCTCCCTCCTTTTTCCCTGTGCTTCTCCTCCAGTATATTCGGCTGCGGCATAATATGTGTTATCTGTAGGGGAAAAGGGGAAGCTGTTAGAGGGTGGAGGTATTAATTACCAATTTCCAAATTCCAACCTTCAATTGGGCAGGAATTTTTTTGTCTGGCAAGAATATTACTTGTATAATTGAAATTGGAACCACGACGGTTCCAAAGCCCCTGCCGAGCAGGGTAAAATGGAGGATTGGCAGATATGCTGCGGGTAGTTGTCATTGACGGAATGGGCGGTGGCATCGGCAGCCAGGTAATTTCCCAGCTCCGGAATGTTTTGGACCCCGCTGCCCGGCTGGAAATTTTAGCCCTGGGAACCAATTCTGCCGCCACCACCAACATGGTAAAGGCCGGAGCCGACAAGGGAGCCACAGGTGAGAACGCCATCTGTTACTGCGTTCCCAGGGCAGATATTATTATCGGCCCCCTGGGGATTATCATTCCCAACGGCATGCTCGGGGAAATTACTCCAGCCATGGCGACGGCTATTGTGGCCAGTCCGGCCACCAAGTTTCTCCTGCCCATCAACCAGCCCCATGTGGTGCTGGTAGGGGTAAACGAAGCTCCCCTGACCGCCCTCTTGCGGGACCTGGTGAAACGGGTCCAGCAGGAGCTGGAGGGGCGGTAAGGCGGATAAACTTCTTTACAATTATCTTCCCCGGATGCAAAGACCTCGAAGGTTTTGCGTACCGGTTTGAAAACCGGTGGGTAAAATCTTCGGGGTTTTTTGTTGGAGGGAGAAGGAGGATGTCTTATGAACATGAAGGCTAAGCCTCTGGTCAGTGCTGGTATTCTTGTGGCCCTGGGAGTTCTTATACCAGTGATTTTCCACGTAACCGGGGTGGGAGGGACCATCTTTTTACCTATGCATATTCCCGTACTGTTTGCCGGCATCATTCTCGGCCCCGGCCTGGGGGCCCTGGTGGGGCTCCTTTGCCCGGTCCTCAGCCACCTCCTAACCGGCATGCCTCCGGTGAGCCCCATGCCCATCATGCCCCTGATGGTGGTAGAACTGGCCGTCTATGGGGCGGTCATGGGCTTTCTCACCCATCGGGTCCGCAGCATATGGGTCTCCCTTGTGGGGGCAATGGTTTTGGGGCGCGTTGCCCTGGGCCTGGCCGTGGCAGTGATTGCTCCCCTCTACAATGTGCCCCTGCAGCCCCTCACCTATGTCCAGGGGGCAATTGCCAGCGGCCTGCCGGGCATTGTCATCCAGCTCCTGTTGATCCCCCCCGTAGCCCAGAGATTTTTCCTGTCCCGGGCCAATAAAGGGAAGGCGGATTATGGGCTGTCCTTAGGGGAGGCAGAATAGGTCAGGACGATAAAAAAGAGGAGGGCCCCTGGCGGGTCCTTCCTCTTTTTTTCTGGCTGCTTGGCAGAGAAGGGGGGTAACTGGCGGAAAGTTACCCCTGGGGCAGTAAGATTCGGTCCTGCGGGAAAGAATATTTAAAAAGATAAAGGATTTCCCCCCACCAACCGAGAATATTTTTATGGTTTGTGTCATATTCGAGAGGAGGTAGATGATATTGCCTACGCCAAAACAAGTCCTTGTCATCGGAGGAGGGCCGGGAGGGTATGTTGCTGCCATCAGGGCTGCCCAGATGGGTGCAGCCGTTACCCTGGTGGAAAAGGGTGAACTGGGCGGCACCTGCCTCAACGTCGGCTGCATGCCCACCAAGGTGCTCCTTCATACAGTGGAGGTTAAGGAAGCCATTGCCGAGGCCAAGGAAATCGGCCTTGAGGTAGCAGAGGCTACCGTCAACCTGGATCAGCTCCGGAAGAGGAAGGAAAGGGTGGTCCGCCAGCTCACCGGTGGGGTAGGCATGCTCTTGAAGGCCAATGGGGTAAAGGTCGTCAAGGGTACCGCCAGCTTTATCGGGCCCAAAAAGGTCAAGGTACAGCTGGTCGACGGGGGAGAAGAAAACCTGGAAGGAGATCGGGTTATTATTGCCACCGGTTCTGTACCGGTCCAGCTGCCTATTCCCGGTGCCGATCTGCCGGGCATCTGGGACAGTGACATGGCCCTGGAAGTTAAGGAAATACCGGAACGGCTCCTCATCATCGGCGGTGGGGTTATAGGCACAGAGTTTGCCAATATCTTCCACGGCTTGGGGAGCAAGGTCACCATCGTCGAGATGCTGCCTCGCATCCTGCCTCCGGTGGATGGGGAGATTGCCGCTGCCCTCACCAAGGAATTCCAGCGGCGGGGTATGGATATTTATACCGACAGCAAGGTGGGGCGGATTGAACAGCAGGGCGAGGCCTATGTTGCCACCGTTGCCGGTCCCGAGGGCGAATTTAAGGTGGAAGCCGATCGTGTCCTCATCGCCGTTGGCCGCCGGCCTTACACAGAAGGCCTTGGCCTGGAGAACACCCGGGTGCAGACAGACCGGGGCCGGATCCTGGTGGACGAATACCTGGAGACGGCTGAACCGGGTGTCTTTGCCATTGGGGATGCCATCGGCGGCGTGCTCCTGGCCCACGTGGCCTTTGCCGAGGGAGAGCGGGCGGCGGCCAATGCCCTGGGCGAGAAGGAAGCTATGGATTACACGGTTATACCCAACTGCATCTTCACCCAGCCGGAAGTTGCCGCCGTCGGCCTGACGGAAGAAGAAGCCCGGGAGCAGGGCGAAGAGATCGTTATCGGCCGCTTCCCCTTCCAGGCCAATGGCAAGGCCCTCATCCAGCAGGAGACCAGGGGAATGGTCAAGATCATAGCCGGCGCCGAATACGGTGAGATCCTGGGCGTCCACATCATGGGTCCCAATGCTACCGAGCTCATCCTCGAAGGCGGCCTGGCCATCCATATGGAGGCTACTCTGGAAGAGATCTACGGGACCATCCACCCCCACCCGACGGTGGGCGAGGCCATTGCCGAAGCGGCCATGGCGGCTGCCAAGCGGGCCCTGCATATTCCCAATATGTAGGCAAGGTAAAATAAAGGAAAACCGCCGGATGGTAAACCACCCGGCGGTTTATTTTTCCCTGGGCGCTGGAGCCGGCAATTTATCGGCCTGCCAGCATTGTCCCCTTTAGTTTTTCCCCATCAATTTCCCTTCTCGCCACGCCGCTCTCCACGGCAGCCCTGGCAACTTCACAGGCTACATGGGCGGCAACCCTTTTATCAAAGGCCCCGGGAATGCAGTAGTCGGGTGTTAATTTCTCGGGACTGATGAGGGCTGCTATGGCATGGGCAGCGGCAAGCTTCATCTCTTCATTTATGTCCCTTGCCCTCGTTTCCAGGGCGCCGCGGAAGATGCCCGGAAAGGCCAGCACATTGTTGATCTGGTTGGGAAAATCGGAACGGCCTGTTCCTATCACCCTGGCTCCTGCAGCCTTGGCTTCTTCAGGATAGATCTCCGGTATCGGATTGGCCAGGGCAAAGACAATTGGGTCCTTGGCCATGGTCCTTACCATATCTGCCGTTACCGTTCCAGGAGCCGACACGCCGATGAAGATGTCCCGTCCCTTCATGGCCTCGGCCAGATCCCCCTGCAAATTTTCCTTGTTTGTTATGGCCGCCAGGGCTTCCTTACTGGCATTTAGATTGGGCCTGTCCTTGGAGATAATTCCCTGGCTGTCGCAGATCACTATGTCGGTAACGCCGGCGGACTGGAGGAGTTTTACTATGGCAACACCGGCCGCCCCTGCCCCGTTAATGACTACTTTAACATCTTCTATGTCTTTTTCTACTATTTTCAGGGCATTGATGACGGCCGCCAAAACGACTACAGCCGTACCGTGCTGGTCATCGTGGAAAACGGGGATATCAAGCTCCTCCTTTAACCTGTCCTCGATTTCAAAGCACCTGGGCGCCGCGATATCTTCCAGGTTGATACCGCCGAAGGTGGGGGCCAGGTATTTTATGGTTTTTACAATTTCCTCTACATCCTGGGTGTCCAGGCAGACGGGAAAGGCGTCGACGCCGGCAAAATTCTTAAAAAGCACCGCCTTCCCTTCCATTACAGGCATGGCTGCCTGGGGACCGATATTACCCAGACCCAGGACTGCCGACCCGTCGGTAACCACTGCCACCAGGCGGCCCTTGGCCGTGTAGTCGTAAGCCAAATCGGGATTTTGACTTATTTCCTTACAGGGCTCGGCGACGCCGGGGGTATAGGCAAGACTCAAGTCCCTGGCATCCTCAAGCTGCACCTTGCTGGTTACCTCTATCTTACCCCTGTTGTCCCTGTGCAGCTTTAGGGCATCCTTTTTTACGTCCATCCTTAGACCTCCTATTCTACTTGGTACTTGGGCGGCTCGGTTTCGTATAGATTGTTCCCTTCCGAATCTACAACAACTATGGCTGGAAAATCCTCCACATAAAACCTGTGGATGGCCTCTGCACCCAGATCCCCATAGCAGACCACCTCAGCCCTTTTTATGCTTTGGGAAATCAAGGCGGCGGCCCCGCCTACGGCAGCCAGGTAAACGGCGCCCCACTCTTTCATAGCCTCGATCACTTCTTTAGATCTTGTGCCTTTGCCAATCATCCCTTTCAGGCCCAACTGCAGCAGCTGGGGTGTATAGGGATCCATCCGGTAACTGGTTGTGGGGCCGGCCGGGCCTACGGCATAGCCGGGCTTTGCCGGTGCTGGTCCCACATAGTAGATAAAATGCCCCTTTAAATCGATGGGGAGCTCCTTTCCCTCTTCCAGGAGCTTGATCAAGCGCTTGTGGGCCGCATCCCTGGCAGTGTAGATTTCCCCTGTGATCAGGACACTGTCTTTAGCCCGTAGTTTCCGAATCTCTTCTGTGGTAACAGGCGTCTTTATCCTGATAATTTTCTCCACCAGTCTTCTCTCCTTCGCCTTTAGATAACCCTTTCTGCGTGTCGCGCTGCATGGCAGCAGATATTGACAGCCACCGGCAGGCCGGCGATATGGGTTGGGAAATATTCAATATTTACCGCCAGGGCCGTTGTTCTCCCGCCAAGCCCCGCCGGGCCGATGCCCGATTTATTGATTTCTTCGAGGAGCTCGGCTTCCAGGCGGGCATAGCGGGGGTCTTTATTCTGTTCCCCCACGGGCCGCAAAAGGGCCCATTTGGACAAAAGGGCAGCCTTCTCCATGGTGCCGCCGATGCCGACGCCAACGACAATGGGGGGACAGGGGTTTGGCCCGGCCTCGACGGCCGTCTGGACCACAAAATCCTTGACACCCTCTACACCGTCGGCCGGTTTCAGCATCTTTATCCGGCTCATGTTCTCGCTGCCAAAGCCCTTGGCAGTTACCATAATCCTTACCCTGTCACCCGGTACTATTTGGGTGTAGATTACCGCCGGCGTGTTGTCCCCGGTATTAATCCGGTCGAAAAGGGGGTCGGCAACTATGGACTTGCGCAAATATCCTTCTGTATAGGCCTCTTTAACGCCGGCGTTTATGGCTTCATTCAAATCCCCGCCGACAATTTGCACTTCCTGGCCCAGCTCAAGGAAAAGGACGGCCATGCCTGTATCCTGGCAGATGGCTATTTTCTCCTCGGCGGCGATTTCGTTGTTCCTAATTATCTGCTCTAAGACCCCTTTGCCAACGGGGGATTCCTCAACCTCCCTTAGTTCCTTAAGCTTTTCGTACACATCCCTGCCGATAAAATAATTGGCTTCCAAAAACAGTTCGCGGACGGTATCCTTTATTAGCTCGGCCTTAATTTCGCGCACAGTCTTCACCCCAACATACTATCATATTTGCATGGGAAACTAGGCTATGGAAATCTCCTTTTCTTCGAAGCCCTTGGGTCTGGTTAGGGATTTGGGGCAAAGGAGCCTTTCCATTTCTTCCGGACTCAAAAGGTCCTTTTCCGAAACTATTTCCAGCACGGTCTTGCCCCCCTCCAGGGCTTCCCTGGCCAGTTCGGTTGCCCCCTCGTAACCCAGATGGGGCACCAGGGCGGTTATGATACCCAGGCTTCTGTGGACCATGTCCTGGCACCTTTCCCGGTTGGCCGTTATGCCAACAATGCACCTTTCCCGGAAGACCTTGCAGACATTGGTAAGGATCTCTAACGATTGTATTATATTAAACACCATTACCGGCTCCATGACATTGAGCTCGAACTGACCGGCCTGGGCAGCCAGGCTGACGGTGGTGTCGTTCCCCATGACCTGGAAGGCCACCTGGTTTACGACTTCGGGTATAACGGGATTTACCTTGCCGGGCATGATGGAGGAGCCAGGCTGGACCGGGGGAAGATTTATCTCGCTGAGTCCGGCCCTGGGACCCGATGCCATCAATCTCAGGTCATTGGCTACCTTGGACAAATTCAGGGCCAGGAGTTTTAAGGTGGCAGAAAAGGCGGCGAGGGTATCGGCATTTTGGGTTGCATCGACCATGTTGTCGGTGCCCGTAAGGGGCAGGCCGGTAATTTTCCGCAGCTTTTCTATAACCGCATTAATATACTCCACACTGGCATTTAAGCCGGTGCCTACGGCGGTTGCCCCCATATTTACTTCATAGAGGGCGGCAGAAGCCTCCTTGATCCTCTCTATGTCCCTGCCGATGGCACAGGCATAGGCCCCAAATTCCTGTCCCAGGCGGATGGGCACAGCATCCTGGAGGTGGGTGCGGCCCATTTTGATAACATCATCGAATTCCCCGGCCTTGGCCAGGAGGGCCTGCTGCAGCTCCTTTAACTCGGCCAGCAGCTTATGTACCAGTTTTAACAGGGCAATGCGTACGGCAGTGGGGAAGGCATCGTTGGTCGACTGGGCCATATTTACATGGGAGTTGGGTGAAACCAGTTTGTAGTCTCCCCTTTCGCCACCGAGAAGCTCAATGGCCCTGTTGGCGATGACTTCGTTGGCGTTCATGTTGAGGGAGGTGCCGGCACCGCCCTGTATGACGTCTACTACAAACTGATCCAGGTGCTGCCCTGCGATTATTTCTTCGGCAGCCTGGACAATGGCAGCAGCTATTTTTTTATCTAATTTTCCTACCTGCATATTGGCAAGGGCGGCCGCCTTTTTAACCATGGCCAGGGCCCGCACCAGTTCCCTGTGGGGGCGGCAGCCGGTGATGGGGAAATTTTCCAGGGCGCGCAGGGTTTGAATACCATAATAGGCCTCCTTGGGTACTTCCTTGGCACCAAGTAAATCCTGTTCCAACCGCAGCTCTGTCACTTAGCTTCCTCCTTTTCGTCTTAATTCCTGGTTTCGGCAGATAATCTGGTGGTAAGGGCCATGGCTCCAGCCCTTTTAAAAAGAAGGGAAATACATATAAGTACGGGAGGAAAGGGGTTGGGGATGTTGTGGGAGTTTTGTAAAAAATTAAAGACCTCCTTTACTGTACAGGGTTAAATGGCTTCTTCTTATGGAGTTATCTGCCCGGGAGAGGAGAAATCGGGGGGTGGGTTGTTATTGTCCAAGGGCGAAGTTTATCAATAAACTAACGATTATGCTGGCGTTAACACGATTCATGCTCTCTTTAACAAAACAAATGGCTTTTGTAAATCACGAAAAAATTCAATTATATCATATCACGGTCAAAAAACTAAAGCAATACCCTGGCCTGATGGTGTATAAGTAGGTATTATTAAACTATAATGGGCGGGTTTTAATAAATATTTCGTTATTATTTTGACTGGAGACCTGCCCGGCAGGTTAATGGGAGTCCAAAGGGGCACCTGCCGGTCAAGATAATTTGCATCAGGTGGCATAACTTATATTATATATGTAGTGCACGGACCCAACGGCTGGTTAAGACCCGGGAGGACCAACGAAGGAAACAGATCTTGGGAGGTGAAGAGGGTGGGCTTTTTCCCCTGGCGGCGGTGGATTCTTTTCCTCCCCCTGTTAGCCCTCCTTGCCGCCTTTGGCTGGCTGACCTGGCAGTGGCAGGGGGGCGGGGCTTTGGAAGTGACCTTTCCCGGGCCGGAAATTCCCCCTTTGGCCGGCTACACCTACCCCCTGTACCAGCTGGACCTGACCCTCAAACCCGAGACGGGGCTTGTAGAAGGCAGCTGTATTTTAGAGTATACCAATAATGAAGGGGAAGCCCTGGCGGAATTATACTTTCACCTCTATCCCAATGCGCCCCTCTTTTCCGAGGGTTCTCAAAAAAAGGGCTTCCTGACCGTAGATGAAGTGCTGCTCAACAAAGGGGCCGTTACCTGGAAGCAGGAGGGGACCCTCCTACAGATAAAGCTGCCCGAGCCCCTTCCCCCCGGGGAGGGGACAGTCCTGGAGCTTGCCTTTAAAGTACAGGTCCCTCCCCTGGGGGAGCGCTTTGGAGTCAGGCAGGGCATCGTGAGCCTGGGCAACTGGTACCCCATCCTGGCCGTTTATGAAAATGGGGCCTGGTGCCTCGATCCCTACTATGAGATAGGGGACCCCTTCTACAGCGATGTGGCCCTTTACCGGGTAACCCTCCGCCTGCCCCGCCCCTATGGGGTGGCCGCCACCGGTAACCTCCGGGAAGTGAAAAAGCTCTCCTGGTGGCAGAAGGAGCTTTACTTCGAGACCGGACCCGTGCGGGATTTTGCCCTGGCGGTGAGCAAAAACTACCAGGTGGCCCGGAGGGAAGTGGGGGGGATAACGGTCCAGTCCTTTTATCTTAGGAACCAGGAGGAGGGCGGCCGCCTGGCCCTGGAGGCGGCCTGTGAGGCCCTGGTCTTTTTCCAGGAGGTTTTTGGCCCCTACCCCTACGATCAGTTCAGCGTTGCCGTCAGCGGCTTCTTTGCCGGCGGGATGGAATATCCCAACCTGGTTTTTATCAGCAGTGAGCTCTACCGGCCGGGGGCGGAGAAGATGCTGGAATATGTAGTTGTCCATGAAACAGCCCACCAGTGGTGGTACGGACTGGTGGGCAATGATCAGATCCGGGAGCCCTGGCTCGACGAAGGGCTGGCCGATTTCAGTACCAATCTATTTTATGAGTTTTGCCGTCCTGATGAGCAGGGAAGGGTCCCCGGTTCCCCGCTAGACCTCTATGAGCTTTACCAGGGGGAGGCTGCCCGCGGCATTATCCGACGCCCCCTGGGGGAATTCTCCTCGGAGTTGGAATACAGCCTGCTGGTTTACGGCAAGGGCAGCCTGGTCTTTGCCGAACTGCGGCAAATCTTGGGGGATGAGGCCTTTTTCCAGCTCCTGAAAGAATATGCGGCAGAATACAGCTACCGCCATGCCACCATCGCTGATTTTATCCGGCTCTGCGGCCGTTACACCGACTTGGATCTGGGCCAGTTCTTCTATAAATGGCTGGAGACGGCCTGATTTTCTCAGCGGCCCATGAGGCAGGAGAGGAGTTCCTCCTGGCCGATATTGCCGAAGAGCTTCTGCAGGTCATGCTTCTTTAGGTAATCCCTGATTACATCTTCCTCATAGCGCAGTCCCTTGAGGCCCTCCTCGAAATCGGCGAGGGAGACCAGACCTAAAAAGTCGCCGTATATTTTACCGTTGACTATATGGCCCTTATCCACTTCCAAGAGTACCTCTACCTTGCCGCCGTCGAAGCGTTTCGAGTTCCTGATGTTGCAGGCCGGCGACTGGCCGTAGTTCCAATCCCAGGTAAGGAAACGTTTCTCCATAAGGGTCCGTATTTTTTTCAGGTCTTCTTCTGTGAACTCATATTGGACAAAGTTCTCTCCCTGGATTTCCGCCACGGCGTCCCGGATGGCCTTTTTGAATTCTTCAATGGTGATATCTTCCTTGAGATGCTCCTTGATATTGGTGACCCGGCTCCGGACGGATTTTACCCCCTTGGATTCAATTTTGTCCTTTTGTACCTTGAGGGCCTTTTGCAGCCGCGTCAGATCGGAATCAAAGAGGAGGGTGCCGTGGCTGAGAATATTATTCTTGTAGAGGTACTGGGCATTGCCAGAGAACTTTCTCCCATCGATGGTGAGGTCATTGCGGCCTTTGAGCTCCGCCTTTACGCCCAGTTTGGCCAGGGCCCTGATGACCGGCTCGGTAAAGCTTTTAAAGTCTAAGAGATCGCTCTGGACTGCCTTCTTGATGAAGGTAAAATTGAGATTCCCCAGGTCGTGGTACACGGCCCCGCCTCCGGAGAGGCGGCGTACCACGTGGATCTTGTTTTCCCGTACATAATCGAGGTTGATCTCCGCCAGGGTATTCTGGTGGCGGCCGATGATGATGGAGGGCTCATTCTGCCACAGGAGCAGGTATTCCTCCTCGGGATCAAGATTTTTCAGTACATACTCCTCAGCCGCCAGATTGAAGTGGGGATCGGTGGAAATACTATTATCGATATAAAGCACAGTTATTCCTCCTTTGCTGTATATTGATGGTTTACTAGTATTTATTGGCTAAAATCGGCCTCAGGGTACTACGACTTTTAATATTCTCTCCTTCCCTTAAATAATCCTCCCTGCTGGGAATTTTGGCCCCAATTTTGCAATTTTAGTCTCAAAACAGGGTCTGGAGATTTTTTTCCCGAAAGAACTTGACCGGGAAGGCTGTTGATGCTACAATATTAGTAATAATTATCAACAAGGAGTTGTATTTATGTCCGCGGCAGCAGAACCTATCAAAAGGCGGAAGACACGCCAACGGGCCTTAATTCTCAAGATACTGCGTGACACCAAAAGCCATCCGACGGCCGATTGGATTTATAATGAAGTCCGGAAGGAGATACCCGACATCAGCCTGGGTACCGTTTACCGGAATCTTCGCCTCCTGAAGGAAATGGGGGAGATCCAGGAACTCCAGTGGGGAAGTACCTACAGCCGTTTTGATGGCAATCCCGAGGAGCACTATCACTTTAATTGTGAAAAGTGCGGCCAGGTTCTGGATGTGGATATTGATGTACAGCGGTATTTGGAAGAAAAAGTGGAAGAGAAACATGGTTGGAAAGTTACCAAGCACCGTCTCGAATTTTGGGGACTGTGTCATGATTGCCAAGAAGAAGCCCGGGAGGTGAAGTGAAGGATGGCCCTTTGGAAATGCAGTCAGTGTGGTTTTGAAAGGGAAGGACGCTGCAAGCCCCGGAAGTGCCCCGAGTGCCAGGGGCAGAACACCTTCGAAAAGAAGGAGTAGGGGTGTAGGTTAGGAGACAGGAAAATATAAATACAGGAAAACCCTTTGACCCCGGCCTGGCCGGGGATTTTTTTGTTTTTATAGTTGTAATATTAAACATTATGCTGTATAATTATACACATAAACAAGGATGGGAGGGACCAGCATGGAAGACTTGAAGGGACGGCACCTGCTGAGTCTACAGCAGTATAATAAGAAAGAACTGATGCAAATCCTTGAGACGGCCGCCGCCCTGCAGGCTATCATGGCCAGGGGTGTGCCCTTTAAACCCTTACAGGGCAAGACCCTGGGCATGATCTTTAATAAAAATTCGACTCGCACCCGGGTGTCCTTTGAAGTGGCCATCTACCAGCTTGGGGGCCATGGCCTTCACCTGGGCGGGCAGGAGCTCCAGCTGGCCCGGGGGGAATCAATTGCCGATACGGCCCGGGTCCTGTCCCGCTACCTGGATGCCATCATGATCCGGACCTACAGCCATGCCGAAGTGGAGGAGCTGGCTGCCAATGCCACTGTACCGGTGATCAACGGCCTTACCGACCGCTTCCACCCCTGCCAGGCCCTGGCCGACTTCTATACCCTCTACAAGAAAAAGGGACGGCTGGCGGGCTTAAAACTGGCCTTTGTCGGTGACGGCAACAATAATGTCACCCATTCCCTCCTTTTGGGAGCAGCCAAACTGGGTGTTGATATTCATGTTGCCGCCCCAGCGGGTTATGCACCCGAGGCTGAGGTCCTGGCCCTGGCCCGGCAGGAAGCAAAGCTCTCTGGCAGCTCAGTGCTCCTGACTACGGATCCGGTGGAGGCGGTGGCGGGGGCCGATGCCGTCTACACCGATGTCTGGACCAGTATGGGCAAGGAGGATGAAGCCCAGGAGCGATGCCGCATCCTTGCCCCCTACCAGGTCAACAGCTCCCTCATGGCGGCGGCCAAACCCGATGCCCTCTTCCTCCACTGCCTCCCGGCCAACCGGGGGGAGGAGGTTACCGATGAGGTGATGGACGGACCCAATTCGGCCGTCTTTGACCAGGCGGAAAACCGCCTCCATGTCCAGAAGGCCGTCCTCGCCCTCCTCGTCCGGGGCGGGGAACTGGTGGAGGAAATGGCGAACCTCCTTGGCGATAGGAAGCAGCCCCGGGTCGCGGGGTGACATTTGACAATTGACAATGGACAATTGACAATTTTGCAGTGTAGGAAAAATAACAATTTATTGGTGCCTTTTGGGGGACAGGGTGGGTAATTTGGGATTAAACCGTTGTCAGTGGGTTATATCGGAAATATCTTAGTCCGATACATTTTGGAATTCTAACCCTGTCCCCATCGTTGGAACGATTGTATAGTTTCCAGCAAAGCTTCGAAACAAAGGTGGGTGCCGGAAGTATCCCGAAAACAGCATTGAGACACAGGATAAAAGAGCGCAGGCGTATAGAAAATTGAAAGTGGGAGGGTATGGGAGCATTTCAGGCAATTATCGGCAGCATTTCTGGCGGAGCGACATTTCGACGAGCGGTTAAGGGCACTAGCGACGGTTCCGCAGGCCAGCGGGGCGGAGGACAGGAGGTCCGGAGCCGCCACTGGGACATGGAGGTCCCATTGGCGGGGACCCCGCTGGACAAGGAACCGGAGCGCAAGTTTCTTCCGCGAGGAGAACTGGGAGCGAAGCCAGAAATGCTGCTTGTGAGATTCAATTTATATGCTGTGTTTGAAGATGACAATAGCTACCATCAGGGGAAGGATTCCATCCTCCGGGGGAATAATAGATAAGTATAAATATTTCAAACTGGAGGTGGAGGCAGTGGGAAGGATTAGATGGCTTGGGCATGCGGCCTTTCAGATTACCACCAATGAGGGGAAGCAGATCTACATCGACCCCTGGCTCGAGGGGAATCCAGCCTACCCCCTCAAGGGAGAAGAACTGGAGGAGGCCGACCTGGTCCTGGTCACCCATGATCACTTCGATCACCTGGGCGACGCCGTAAGGCTCCTCCAGGGTGCGAAGGCCAGGGCCGTGGGCCAGCCGGAACTGCTGGGGGTGCTGGAGGTCGAGGGCGTCCCTGGAGAAAAACTCCTGGGCATGAATACCGGCGGTACGGTGGAGGTGGCCGGTATTGCTGTGACCATGACCCAGGCCTTCCATTCTTCCAGCAAGGGCAGCCCCGTTGGCTTTATCCTGCATCTGCCCGCGGGTCCCGTTATCTACCATGCCGGTGATACGGGCCTCTTCGGCGATATGAAACTCTTTGCCGAACTCTACAATATCGATGTGGCCCTGCTGCCCATCGGGGGCGTCTATACCATGGACCCCCTCCAGGCAGCCACGGCAGTAAAACTCCTCTCCCCCCGGGTCGTGATACCCATGCACTACCGGACTTTCCCCGCCCTGGCCCAGGATGCGAAAAGATTTGCCCGCCTGGTGCAGGAGAAGGCGCCGCGGGTGGAAGTGGTGGTATTGGAGCCCGGCGGCCAGTGGGAATTCTAGGGCAGCTGGTTCCAGGCCACTGGATCTGGGCCCTGGGCCGTTATTGCCGCTCCCTGTGCCCTCGAAAAAGGGTGTTGCATAACTATCGATGGTAATGTATAATTATGCTGTAAATTTGAGACTATGGTAACAGAGGGAGGAACCAAGGGTGAAGAAATATAATAAGGTGGTCCTGGCCTATTCCGGCGGTCTGGATACTTCCATCATCATTCCCTGGCTGAAGGAAAACTATGGTTGTGAAGTTATTGCCATGGCGGCCGATGTGGGCCAGAAGGAAGAACTGGAAAACCTGGAAGAAAAGGCCCTGAAAACGGGTGCCAGCAAGTTTTATCTCAAGGATGTGGTGGAGGAGTTTGTCACCGATTATATTTATCCTACCCTGAAGGCGGGGGCCATTTATGAAGGCAAATACCTCCTGGGGACATCCATGGCCCGGCCCCTCATAGGCAAGTGTCTGGTAGAGGTTGCCAGGGCAGAGGGGGCCGATGCCATAGCCCACGGTTGTACGGGGAAGGGCAACGACCAGGTGCGCTTTGAACTGGCCGTCAAGGCCCTGGCACCCGACCTGGCCATAATTGCCCCCTGGCGAGAGTGGGATTTGAAGTCCCGGGAAGACGAGATAGAGTATGCCCTAAAGCGGGGCATCCCCATCCCGGTGACCAAGGAAAAACCCTACAGCATGGACCGGAACATCTGGCACATCAGCTACGAGGGGGGTGTCCTGGAGGATCCCTACTATGAACCCGACGAAGACATGTTCCTCCTGACCGTTGCCCCCGAAAAGGCGCCGGACAAACCAACCTATGTGGAGATTACCTTCGAAAAGGGCATTCCCACCCAGATCGACGGCAAGGACTACGATCCCGTGGCCCTCATCGATAAGCTCAACGAAATAGCCGGGGCCAACGGTGTGGGGCGGGTGGATATTGTGGAGAACCGCCTGGTGGGCATGAAATCCCGGGGTGTTTATGAGACCCCCGGCGGCACCCTCCTGTATCTGGCCCACCGGGAGCTGGAAGCCCTGACCTTAGATCGGGATACCATGCGCTTTAAGGAACTGGTGGCCCAGAGGTATGCAGAATTGGTCTACTACGGCGTCTGGTTTGCTCCCATCCGGGAAGCCCTCGATGCCTTTGTGGACAAAACCCAGGAGCATGTCACCGGCACAGTACGTTTAAAACTTTACAAGGGCAACTGCATCATCGCCGGCCGGAAGGCCGAGCGCTCCCTCTACCGGGAAGACCTGGCCACCTTCGGCGCCGATGAGGTCTACAACCAGAAGGATGCCGAGGGCTTTATCAATCTCTTCGGCCTTCCCCTGCTGGTCCAGGGTTTGCTCAATCAAGAGGGTAAGTAAATATTGCCGGCCCAATACCCGGTAGTTTGAGCTCGGGAGGGGACAGTTACCACTGGGAAGGTGGCTGTCCCCTTAGTGCTGGCGATGATTGGTGGCTGGATTTACTTTCTTTATAAATATAGGTAAGGCTATCACTCCAAAAGGGGGTTATGGGATGAAACTGTGGGGAGGACGTTTTGCCAAAGCTACCGATGCCCTGGTAGAGGAGTTTACCGCTTCCATTGCCTTTGACCGGCGCCTCTACCGCCAGGACATCCAGGGCAGTATTGCCCATGCCAGAATGCTGGTCCGGCAGGGAATCCTTACGCCGGAAGAGGGAGAAAAAATAATTGCCGGCTTGGAGGAAATAGAAAAGGAGATAGAAGGGAGCCAGTTTACCTTCACGGCGGCCCGGGAAGATATCCACATGCA
>LFSN01000020.1:0-128 GCA_001513125.1 Clostridia bacterium DTU030 | reverse complement strand
CCCCTGGGGGCCGGGGCCCTGGCGGGAACCTCCTTTCCCATCGACCGGGCTTATACGGCGTCCCAGCTGGGCTTTTCCTCCTGCTACCGAAACAGCATCGATGCCGTCAGCGACCGGGATTTTGTCCT
>LFSN01000142.1:7282-7740 GCA_001513125.1 Clostridia bacterium DTU030 | reverse complement strand
ATCAGGCAGGAGCTCAGGCCGGGGGATCTGGGACAGATCCTTTATCTTCACGGGCTCCTTTACAGCCAGGAGTATAATTATGGCCTGCGGTTTGAAGGCTATGTGGCCCAGTCGCTGGGGGAGTATGCCCTGCTGGAGGATTTTTCCGGCAGTTCCCTATGGTTGGCCGAAGAGGGCGGCAGATTGGTGGGAATGATTGCCATTGCTAAACGTTCCGAGGCGGTAGCCCAGCTGCGCTGGTTCCTGCTCCACCCCCAATGGCGGGGGAAGGGTTTGGGCAAGTTCCTCCTGCAGCAGGCCCTGGACTTTTGCCGTAACTGGGGCTATCAAAGGGTATTTCTCTGGACGACCAGGGATCTTGAGGCTGCCTGCCGGCTCTATGAAAGGGCCGGTTTTAGGCCAGGGGAAGAGAAGCAGCATGACCAGTGGGGGGTAATGGTAACCGAGGTCCGCTATGA
>LFSN01000142.1:0-7179 GCA_001513125.1 Clostridia bacterium DTU030 | reverse complement strand
TTACATATAGGGCGCAAACACAGGTATCTGCAACCATGATACCTTGAAATGGAGGCTATAGTGTGGTTACACAATTGTGGTCCAGCAACAAGTCGTACCTGATTTGGGAAGGGCAGGCTGTAAAGGATGCTGTGGAACGTTTTGCTGTGGGGAAGCAGCGGGCTCTGGTGGTGGTGAGCCAGAGCTTCGTGCCGGTGGGCATCCTGTGGGCCCAGGCGGTCATGGAGTTCCTGGCTGCCGGGGGCTCTGGTACCGAGTCCATAGACGGGCTGGTGGATTCCCAGCTCCTGCTTCTCCAGCAGGACGGGGAGCTTCCCGAACCTGGATTACTAGAAGGTAAGCTGCCGGCGGCTGTCGTCGATGATAAGGGGCGTTTGGTTGGAGTAATAGGGGAGAAGGAATGTATCCAGGCCCTGGCCGCCGAAAACAGCAGCCTGCGGGATGCGGAAATTGACCTGAAGGCCATCATGGACTCGGCCGAGGATCTCATGTGCATCTCCGATGGCTCGGGGGCCAAGCTCCGCATTTCTCCTTCGGCGGAAAAGCTCTATGGGACGGCGGCCCAGGAGCTGGTGGGGAAAAACGTCCGGGATCTGGAGAGAAACGGGATCTATTTCCCCTCGGCAACCCGCCTGGCTATAGAGAAGAAGGCGCGGGTCACTGTCACCCAGGTTACCAAGTCGGATCGCAAGTTAATGGTTACCGCCAACCCCATCATCAATGGGGCGGGGGAAATTGTCCGGGTAGTGAGCATCTCCAAGGATATTACCGATCTGCACCAATTGGAGCAGGAGCTGGAGAACACCAAGGAAATGATGGAAAAGTACGAAAAGGAATTGTCGGAACTGAGGAAGGTTAACCTGGACGATTACGAGATCATTGGCAACAGCAAGGCTATGCAGGGCCTGCTCCAGCTTGCCACCAAGGTGGCCGCTGTGGATTCCACCGTGCTGATTCTGGGGGAGTCGGGTGTTGGCAAGGAACTGGTGGCCAAGCTCATCCACGGGGAGAGCAAGAGGAGGGATGGCCCCTTCATCAAGATCAACTGTGGTGCCATTCCCGAAACCCTCCTGGAATCGGAACTCTTTGGCTATGATAAGGGGGCCTTTACCGGTGCCAACCGGGAAGGGAAGCCGGGCCTGATGGAACTGGCCCACAAGGGTACCCTCTTCCTCGATGAGATAGCCGAACTACCCCTCAACCTGCAGGTCAAGCTCCTGCGGGTCCTCCAGGAGCAGGAGATCGTGCGGGTGGGGGGTGTAAAACCCATAAAGGTGGATATCCGGATCATAACGGCTACCAACCGGGATATTGAGCAGATGGTTGAGGAGGGGACCTTCCGCCGGGATCTCTATTACCGCCTGAATGTGGTTCCCATCCCTGTCCCTCCCTTGCGGGAGCGGCGGGAGGATATCCCGGCCCTGGTGCACCATTTCCTCCAGCGCTTCAGCCAGAAATATTCCCGCTCCCGGCAGATTACCCCCGAAGCCATGGAACTCTTGTTCAATTATTCCTGGCCGGGCAATGTCCGGGAACTGGAAAACATAATCGAGCGGATTGTGGTGACCAGCGACAGTTCCCAGATCACCGTGGACGATCTGCCGGCCGAACTGCAGCACGGCGATCGGAAGACCAAGAAGGTAGTGGTCAACGGGATTATCCCCTTGAAAATGGCCACCGAGGCCGTGGAAGAGCAGCTGATCCGCCGGGCCATGGAGAGATACAAGAGCACCTACAAGGCGGCCCGGGCCCTGGGAATAAACCAGTCCACTGTGGTGCGGAAGGTGCAGAAATACCTAAAAAACGGCACCGGCTAATATGCAGTGGAGCATTCCTCTAATGCGTTTTTGCATCAGAGGGCAATAGTTGATAGTGCCTTGAGCAGTATGGGATATAGCCGGAATGCAGCACGTGCGATGCATATTAGCATCGCTCTTTTTTTGGAGCCGGCCCCAAAGGCAGGATTTGGCGGCCACGCTGGGTAGTAGGCAGGCCCCTGTAATTGGCACGCCTTTTGCATATACATATAATTAGTGCCCAGTGAAAAAATAGTGTCGTGATTACCTTTGACGGAAAGGAGGAGTGCTTTGGCCAAGAAAAGGATCGAGACCCTCATCTTCGACTTGGACGGCACTTTGATAGATTCCAAGTTGGATATAGCCAAGGCAGTCAACTACACTCTGGCCCAGCTGGGCCTTCCCCAATTGCCCGAGGAACAGATAAAGGGCTTCATTGGGGGTGGTACAGGGCCTCTGCTCAAGAAGGCCCTGGGTGACAGGGGTGAAGAGTTTTTCGACCAGGCCCTGTCCATATATAAAGGGCGTTATCTGGAACACTGTACCGATTACACCACCCTTTATCCGGGTGTCAAGGAAGCCCTCGCCCATTTTAAGGATAAGGACATTGCCATGGCCACCAACAAGCTGGTGCCCATGACCATGAAGATCCTGGAACATTTTGAGATAGCCTCCTATTTTACCATGGTTTTGGGACCGGATTCGGTGGAAAACAGGAAACCCCACCCCGAATCCATCGAAAGGATTCTGGCCCATACAGGGAACCCCAGGGAGACGGCCCTCATCGTGGGCGACAGCCACTTTGACATTAAGACAGGGAAAAACGCCGGCATCATGACCTGTGGGGTGACCTACGGCTATGGCTCCAGGGAAGTTCTGGAGGAGTGCGGTGCAGATGTAATCATCGACCGCCTGGAGGATTTAACATTGCATTTCCAATAACGGCTCTGCCGTTTAAATAAACAAATTGCCAAGGAGGTTTTATCTATGGCTGATAAAGGAAGAAGCGCACTGGAAAAACTGCTTGCCGTCAGTCCGGGAATGGAGGTCTGGTGGGATGCTTCGCCCCTGGTCTTTGAAAAGTGGGCGGACACTTTCCTGGCCAAACAGACACCGGAAGTGAGGGAATGGCTGGAGCCCCAGGTCAGGCGCCTCTTTGTGAAGGACGACCCGACTAAATCCCTCTTCAAGGGTGTGACCACCAACCCGGTTATCACCAAGGCCGGTATCGACACCCTGCCCGAAGTCTGGCATCCCTGGATTGAGGAGGAAATTAAGAAACATCCCAATCTCAGTGCCCCCGAGATTACCTGGCGGACCTACCGGGAAGCTTCCAAGCTGGGTGCTGAACTCTACATGCCCATCTTTGAAGAGTCCGGCTACAAGTATGGCTATGTGTCGGCCCAGGTAGACCCCCGGGTTCTCGATGACACCCGGAAAATGGTGGAACAGGGCTTGGGTCTCAAGACCTTGTCCCCCAACATCATGGTTAAGGTACCGGGCACCCAGGCCGGTGTCCATGCCATCTTCCTGCTGACGGCCATGGGTGTACCCACCAACGCTACCCTGGTCTTCACCGTACCCCAGATCCTGGCTATTGCCGAAGCAGTGAAGCGGGGTAAGGAAGTGGGCGAGTACTACGGCACCGATTACAGCCAGTGGCGCTCTGTGATCACCATCATGATGGCCCGCTTCGAAGAGCGGGAAGTGATGGCGGAGCAGGCCAAGGAGCAGGGCTTCGAACTGACGGAAGACCTGATGCGCTGGTCCGGTACTGCCATCATGAAGAAGGGCTATCACCTGCTGCGGGAAAGGGAATACCCGAGCAAGCTTCTCCTGGCCTCCAGCCGGGTAGGCCCGGGCAAAGACCAGATCCGTCACCTGGCAGAAACCGCCGGTGCAGACCTGGTTTACACCATGAACCCGAGTTTTGTCGAGAGTGTCCTCCTTGTCTATGCTGACATTGAAGAGTTTAAACCGCGGATCGATAAGCCCGTACCCAGTGATGTGATGGAGAAACTCCTTTCCCTCCCCTACTTCCGCCAGGGCTATGATGAAAACGGCCTGAAGCAGGAAGAATACCTGGAGCATCCGGGAACCATCTTTACCAGGAATGAATTCAGCAAGGCTATGAATGCCTTTGAAGAATTTGTAGCTGAAATGAAGGCAAAATAAAGGGTTATTCTTGGGCTAGGGGAAGATATGTCTTCCCCCAGCCCCATTTATCCCAAAGGAAGATGGCCCAAACCCCCTGGGAAAGGGATGCAGTTGTAGTTGGGTTAGGATGGTAGTCGGAAAGGAGGAATAATAATGGCAAAACAACCGACTCCCATTTATGAATGTGACCTGCACTGCCACACTGTGCGTTCCGACGGTAACGATACCCCGAAGGAACTGATTGACAATGCAGCGGCCGTTGGTATGAAGGCCATCGCCATCACCGACCACGATATTGATCCCCCACGGACCATTATCGATGATGAGGGCCGGGAAGTGGACATTATCGAATACGCCCGGGAAAAGGGTGTGGAGCTGGTCCTCGGGAATGAATATTCCTGTGACACCTATGTCGACGACGTACACATTATCGGCTTTAACCTGGATTGGGATCACCCCCTGGTCAAGGAAGAAGTAGAGCGGGCCAAGAACAGCAAGAGCAATGCCTACAAGGAACTCTGCGAGATCCTGACCCAAAAGGGTATGCCCATCGACTGGGACACGGAGATTTTGCAATATAAGGACAGTGAAGGAAATATCAAAGAGCGGGATCCCGATGAGGTGCAGCGGAAGCACATCTTCGAAGCCATGGCCCAAAAGGGCTATACCCCCACCTGGCAGGAGGCCAAGCTCCTGGTCCGGGATGACCCGGAACTCAATGTCAAGCGGCGGAAGATCGACCCTATTGATGCGATAAAATTAATTAAAACCTGCGGCGGCATCGCCGTGCTGGCCCACCCCTACCTCATCGACGAGGAAATCGTCTATCCCGATGGCCGCCGGATGACCAGGGATGAATATATCGAAAGGCTCATCGAGGCCGGTCTGGATGGTATGGAAGCCGCCTACCCCTACAACAAGACCAGCTACAAGGGCACCATGACCAACGAGGAGATCGAAAGGGAAGTAAGGGCCAAGTATGCAGGGAAGGTGAAATTCTTCAGCGGCGGTTCCGACTATCATAACGATGGCAAGAAGGGTGTGAAAAACCCGCGCTTCATCGGCGAAGGCGGGATCAGCTACGAGGACTTCAAGAAAATTTTTGGCTAAAATCGAATTAGGGAACACCCTAGTTCTGGCATAGGAGGGGAATTAAATGCCACTAGTAACCAGCAAGGGCTTGTTGGAAAAGGCGCTGCAGGAAGGTTATGCCATTGGGGCCTTCAACGCCAACAATTTGGAAATGGTACAAGCTATTGTGGAAACAGCAGAAGAGGAGCGGTCGCCGGTTATTGTCCAGATCAGCCAGGGGGCCATCAAATATGGTGGTGCCGACTACTTTGCCGCCATCGTTAAGGTAGCGGCAGAAAAGGCCACTGTCCCTGTAGTACTCCACCTGGACCACGGTATGGATCTGACCACCAACGTCCTCTGCCTGCGGGAAGGATATACCTCCCTGATGATCGATGGTTCCAAATTGTCCTTTGAGGAGAACATTGCCCTCACCCGCCAGGTGGTGGAGATTGCCCACAAGGTCGGCATTCCCGTCGAAGGCGAGATTGGCACGGTTCCTTATACCAAGGGGGAAGCAATTCCCTACGAAGAACTGCGCCAGTATTTCACCAAACCCGAGGAGGCCCTGGAGTTTTACGAAAAGACCGGTGTCGATTCCCTGGCCGTTTCCGTGGGCAGTGCCCACAAGATGAAGGTAAGGGAAGCCATTCTGGATATTGAGCGCATTGCCGCCATCAGGGAAGCGGTGCAGATTCCCCTGGTCCTCCACGGGGCCTCGGGGGTCAAGGATGACCAGATTCCCCTGGCCATCAAGGCCGGTATTGCCAAGATCAATGTGGCCACTGAATTAGGCAAGGCCTTTACGGCTGAATTGCAAAAGTACTTTGCCGAGGATCCGGGACAGGTGGACCTGCGGAAGTACACCACCCCGGCCCGGGCAGCAGTCAAGGAAGCGGTTCGGGAGAAAATCCGCCTCTTTGGTTCCCAGGGCAAGGCTCCCGATTACTATGTGGACGAAGGAGCCTGGACAGAACCCCTTGTCATCAAGGATGCACCCGAATAAAAAAGGGTTCCCTTTTAACCCCCGGTGGACTACCACCGGGGGTTTATACATATAAATATTGGCTTTTTCGCCCTGTATATGCCCCGATCGGCCCACATATAATAGTAACTGCAGGGGAAAGGAGTGAAGGCTGTGGCTGAAGCAATCAGGATCGGGGCCAAGGATTATCTCCCTGCCCTCCGGGAAAGTTTGCAGAGGGAGTTTCACCTTTTCCGCCGTGAAGGCCTGCAAATTGACATCGAAGAAGAAGCGCGGGGTGACCAGCTTTTTCTTTTCTGCCGTTTAAAGGAAGAAAATAGAAAGATTCTGGACAAAAAGGAGGCCTGGGACCTCTTCCGCCAGCTGGTAGCCCATGCCCTGGCGGCAGTGATTATTTCCCACTGGGAACTCTCCCTGGTCAGGGAAATAGTCCGCCAGCACTACAACTATTTTAACCGCCAGGAGCGGGAAAGAATCATAGAATTGGCCCTCCAGACCCTGAAGGGGGAGCCGAAAAAGGAGTCCAATTACTACCTTTACAGGGTACACCGGCAAAACCGGATCTTCTTTCGCCTCTTGGATTACCTCAATGACAACAGGGAAATTGTCATTGAGGGTTTTATCCGCTTTCGTCTCAAGGAATATATGGAGGAGCTGCGGGAGGCCGTAGACCGGGCTGTAGATGATCTGATGCTGGAGCAGGAGTACAGGGAGTTTATCCGCCTCCTCCGCTACTTTGTGGAGGTGCAGGAGCCCAGGCAGGGGGAAATCCATGTCCTCATCCTCCCGGGGAACAAATACCAGCTGATGGATGGACAGGGGGATGCCCTCGACGACGAGGAGTTGGAAGAGATGCTGGCCGATCTGGCCGGTGGCAATATATCCAGCGAAGATCTCCTCATCAGTGCCCTCATCAGCCTGGCTCCTGCCCAGGTACACCTGCATTTGGCCTGCACCATTTCCAACCGGGAGGTTGTAGAGACCATCAAGAAGGTCTTTGCCGGTCGCATAGATATCTGCCCGGGCTGCTGCCTCTGCGGGCAGCAGTCGGATACAAAAACTAAAAAGGGCAGACCACTGACTACTGATAACTGACTGCCATTGCGGTCTTGACAAGGCAGGCCGGGAAGTTTATAATGGGGCTGATTTAGAATTGAATTAGTGGACTGT
>LFSN01000050.1 GCA_001513125.1 Clostridia bacterium DTU030 | reverse complement strand
ATGACCGGTTCCCGGACCAGGCCAATGTTTTCCACATCGATAACCATGCCGAACCGGTAGATATTTTCCATCATTTGCACATGGGCTATCCTCAGGTCCTTGCTCTGGCGCTGTTCATCCTTCTCCATCACGCTGGTCCGGGTCAAAAGGTCAGTGACAATTTCCCCTGGTATTTGCCCAAGACCCGGCGTTATCTTCACCGGTGACCAGCGCCGCTGGCCCCCCACCCCTTCTTCAGTGGCCAAAAAGCCCCGCAGGTCGCAGCTCCAGCAGGCGGCCACATCGGCACAGGGACGTTCCGGGGTACACCGGAACCGGTCCGCGTATGTCCGGGCTATGGTATCAAAAAGAGCTGTTCGGGTTGCCTGGCCGGAGACATAAGGTTTTCGCCCCCGATCATAAGTTTTCAGTTCCGTCAGATTCCCACTGCCCTGGCCGGAGTTGAGATTGCTCAGGTCGGCTCTAGCCAGCCACACCATACTGATACACTTCATCATTGTTGCTCCTCCTTTCTCTTGTCTTTCTCCCGCTCGGCCAACGCCCGCAATGCCATGAGACAAGCATAGATCAGCAGGGTATCCCTGATCTCC
>LFSN01000035.1 GCA_001513125.1 Clostridia bacterium DTU030 | reverse complement strand
CTTTCCCACCTTTTGGGCTGGCAAAAAAGAAACCGCCTCTGGCATTATCTCCTCATCCTGCCCATGTTTTTTCTGGCCCGCTACCCCCGGAATATCGTTGCCGTGGAGCTATATGCCGGCATCATTTCCCGGGCAGGGCTGATCCTGATCACTGCCGCAGGAGGGCTCCTCTACCTGGTGGCCCTCCTGCGGCGGCTAAAGGGGGCAGGTAAAGAAAATGGCTAGGCGAATAACCTCCCTGCTCTTACTGCTTCTCCTCCTGACCCTGGGTGGGTGCTATGACAAGCAGGATATTGAGCAGCGCACTGCCATCCTGGCCGTGGGTATCGACAAAAACCCCGAGGCTGAGACAGGCCTGGAGGTCACCGTCCAGATTGCTACCCACCACAATTTAGCCGCAGGAGGCGGCGAGGGAGGGGAAGGCAAACCCTTCCTGGTGACCACTGTCAGGGGGAACAGTATAAGCAGCATCTTTAACAAGCTGGAAAATATGGTAAACGGCCCCCTCTTCTTCGGGAACACCATGCTCCTGGTCATCAGCAGGGAAGTAGCCGAAGAAGGGGTCTACAACCACCTGGACTATTTCCTCCGCAATGCCCAGTTCCGCCGCAAATCCTGGCTGATCATCAGCCCGGGCCAGGCCAAGGAGCTTTTGGACATACCTACTCTCCTCCACCCCATCCCAGCCCTCTACTTGCGGACGGCCCTGGAAAACTTCGTGGACACAAAGGCAGCACCCTTTACCATGTTTGAAAACTTTATCACCAGCCTCAATTGTCCTGCCGAAGAGCCCATTGCCGTCATACTGGGCCCCGCCGGAGACAAGGTGGAGCTGAAGGGCCTGGCCGCCTTTGCCCAGGACCGGATGGTAGGGGAGCTGGATGCCGCAGAACTCAGCCTCTTTTTATACCTTACCCGGCCCAACAGCCGGGGCCTGGTCTATCTCCTCAAGCCCGAGGACAACCAAATGGAACTCTGCTATGAGATCCAGAATTCCAATCTCAAGCTTCACTCCACCCTCGAAGGGGGCCGGCCTTCCTTTACCTACCAGCTCTGGGTCGAAGGCAATATTGTGGAAAATTACCTGGGGCCCATCCTGGATGACGAGGCCACCCTGCGGCGGCTGGAAGGGCGCCTGGCCGCCAAGCTGGAGGGGGAATGCCTGCAGGTGATCCGGAAGGTCCAGGAGGAAATCGGCTCCGATATCTTTAACCTGGGTGAATATGTCCGGGCCCACTACCCCTATTACTGGCAGGAGATTAATTGGAGGGAGGAATTTCCCCGGGTGCCGATAAGGGTTGAGGTTACCACCCATATCCGCCGCCTGGGCATCAGGCGAAAATAAAATGAACCTGCCGGAGGCAGGGCCAAAAACAAAAGGAGGGGATAACCCTCCTTTTTTTATATATAGCCTGCTTTTAATAGGTAGTCCGGCCGCCAGTCTGCTGCTGTTGCTGGCCCATTTGCTGGCCACCCATCATCATGCCCGTCTGCTGGGATAGCTGCTGCAGCTGCTGCTGGGACTGGTCCAGAAGATGGGACATCTGGACATAAACCTGGTTGGACTGGAGGCTCTGCAGGGCCTGGGTCAGGGCCTGCATGGCCGTCTGGACAGCCTGCTGGACCTGCTGATCGGTCTGGGCCTGCTGGGCCTGGGCCTGCTGTTTAATCTGATTGAGGAGCTGCTGGAACTGCTGGGGTACCGGCTGCTGGATGCCATGTTGACCCAAAGCCTGCTGCATTTGCCCCGTCAGCTGCTGGAGCTGGCCGCCCTGACCTGGCATACCCATTTGCTGGCCTCCCTGCTGCTGGCTGGCCGCTGCCATCCCGGCCGTACCGGTGCCCTGATGCATCCCTCTGGTTATTTCTTCCGCCACTTCCTCATCAAGCCTTTTTTCTACCACCTTTTCACCCCCCTTGCAGCATGGGTTAAAAACCATTGTTAACTTTCCCCCGGCAGGTCGAATTTATTCTCCCATACACTGGAGCTGCCAGGCCTCCGCCAGCTGCCGTTCCAGGGTCTGGAGGACCTGATGCAGGACCCGGTTCTGCTCCAAGAGCTGCTGGGCCCGGGCTAGGCCGGCCATAGCCTGCTGCAGGCTGGCCATAATAAATTGCTCCCGCTGGTTCAGCAGGGGGCCGCTCCCAACTTCCCCCTGGGGCGGCCAGGGACAAGCACCCTCCTGGATCTCGGGTGGGACCAATTCCTGGGACATTTCCAGGGACACCCCCGCCCGGGTCTGCTGCTGGCTTCCTTCCTGCCCCTCTCCTTGGAACTGCCCCTGGACACTGCCCTGGGGCCCCTGTTCCAGGCTGCCCTGCAGGCCGCCCTGGGACGGCTGATCCAGCCCCGGCATCTGGCTGGCGGCAGGGGCCTGGGGGAAAAGAATACCTATCTGATCCACCGCCCGGGCCTGCTGGCTCTGGAGCCCATTCTGGAGCTGGTCCAAACTTTTGGCCAGGGCCTGGAAATGCTGCTTTAAGGGGGTGAAATCCTTCTGCAGCTGCCGGGTATTCTCCTGAAAATCCTTCAAGATGGCACTCAACTCCTGGCTCGCTTCCTGCATGGTCTGCCGCAGTTTTTTGGCAGTATTGAGGAGGGCCAGGCGCTTCTGGCTTACCTGTTCCTTTTGGGCCAGCTTGTTGCCCGGGGCCAGGGCCGCCCAGAGCCCCTGGCTTTGGGCCACCTCCTGCTCCAGCTGTTTCAAACTCTGATCCACATCCCCTTCAAAATTTTGCTCCTCCTGTTCCACCTTCTGCAAAATAGAAGCTAACTGCTGCAGCTGACTCTCCCAGGTCTGGCAGAACCTCTGCACCTGCTCATCGATCTGGTAGTAACCCTGTTCCGCCTCTTTGAGGGCTTCGCCAATGGCCTGGGCCTGCTGCTCGGGATTTACACGCGGCATTTTCCTCCTCCTCTTCGTCCACAATACAGGGGGGATTATTCTATAGTTTGCCCTGGGTTGGGGTGAAGATACACCTGGGAAACTTGAAGATACTCCGAGATAACGGATGAAAAGGGACTTGCCTGATTTGCTCCCTCGAAAAAATTCCATTTTGCCCACTCATAAAATCCCAAAGGGCAGCCAAAATATTAATACAGAAGTGACGAGTACTGACGCCCGGTGCCCAAACCAGCGGTGTCATATGCCCATGGAATTTTCCTAGTGCCAGAGCTGCCGGAAGTACCCCGAAAACAGCATTGAGACACAGGATAAAAGAGCGCAGGCGAGTGAGGACAAGCAGCGACACCATGTCTGAGCCCCGAAGGGGCGAGTTGTGTCGCTGCCCGAACGAGCCGAGCTCGTTCAGTAGATTTGCGTGTCTCCTGCTGTGGAGGGGTACTTCTGGCAACTAGATACCAACGTCTTTTAAAAGTTAATGAATAAACAAAAAGGAGGTCATGAAAGATGCTCGTTCCCTGGCACCCCATGCAGGAATTGGACCGGCTGCGCCAGGAAATGAACCGCCTATTCGACTGGAGCCCGGCCTGGAGCAGGGGCATGGTGTCAACCTGGCAGCCCTCCCTGGATATCTACCAGACCGACACCGAAGTGGTAGCCATGGTGGAAATCCCGGGGGTCAACCCGGAAGATGTGGATGTGACCGTCACCAAAAATATGCTTTCGGTAAAGGGCAACCTCAAGCAGTCGGAAGAGGTCAAGGAGGAGGGTTATTTCCGCTCGGAACGCCGCTATGGCGCCTTCCAGCGGGTGGTACCCCTGCCTGCCGAGGTAAAATCTACGGAAACAAAGGCCTCCTTCAAAAACGGGGTCCTGGAAATCAGGATGCCCAAGGCCAAACCCCTCCAGGAGGAAAGCTTCAAACCCAAAATTGAGCACTAAAAAAGGCGCATCCCGCGCCTTTTTTAGTGTTGAGCTCCCCTTTAACTCTCCTCCAGCTTCCGGAAAATGGCCAGGACCTTTTCCGCCACCTGCCGGGGACCTTTCCCGAAAACCCGGACCTGGGCTTCCCGGCACCAGCCCCCCCGGTCATAGATGACATCGGGCACAAAACCCTTCTCCTCGATGACGGCAGCGGTGCCCCATTCCCGGTAGCGGTTTTGGGGTCTCGCGGCATAATCTTCCGGTTTCTCCTGCCGGTCGAAGGAAGCCACCGTCAGGCCCGCCTGCTCACAGGCGGCGATGATTTCCGGGCTGTACCTTATATTCATCACCGCCCGGACCTCAGGGTCGGCCTCCAGGGCCGGGATGAGGACGGCCACCATATGCCGGGATGCCCCAAAGGTGGGCAGCCCAACGGCCCGCACCCTTTCGCCCCATTTGACCAGCCGCCCCGGCAGTGCGGCGATATCCTCGGGGCCCCGGGCATAGGGCAGGGCCGCCAGTAGGTTAGACTGGACCTCGGGGATTAGGGCAGCCAGGCCTGCCTTCCCCTCCAGGAGGGCCACCCCTGCCTGCATTTCCTGCAGGAGCCGGTACCGCTCCCGGTCCCGGTAGAGGGAGGCCAGGTGGTGGGTGGGTCCGTGACCGCCGCCGATATCCAGGGCAAAGGCCAGGGCCGTGTTGATATACTCCTTGGCCTGCTGCACGGCTTCAAACACGGGCAGTCCCCGGGCCAGGCCGGCGGCGATGGCCGCCGAATAGGTGCAGCCGGTACCGTGGGTATTTTTGGTCACAAACCGCTCCCCCGTGAAGTGATGAAACTCACTGCCATCGAAGAGAACATCGGTGGCCACCCCCTCCAGGTGTCCCCCTTTGACGATGACATAGGGGGTGCCGTAGCTGTGGAGGACCCGGGCCGCCTTTTCCATATCGGCCAGGTCCGAGATGCCCATCCCCGTCAATACCTCGGCCTCATGAATGTTGGGGGTCACCACCAGGGCCAGGGGCAGCAGCCTCTCCTTGAGGGCTTCCCTGGCTTCAGGGGCCAGGAGGTGATCCCCGCTCTTGGCCACCATGACGGGGTCCAGGACCAGCTTTTTCAGCCCGTGTTCCTGCACCTTGTCGGCTACGGCACCAATGATGTCGGCATTGGCCAGCATGCCGATCTTGGCCGCATCGGCGCCGATGTCGCTGAGGACTGCCTCCAGCTGCTGGGCCACAAATTCCGGGGGCAGATTGTGGACCCCCGTTACCCCCAGGGTATTCTGGGCGGTGACGGCGGTAATCACACTGGCCCCGTAAACCCCAAGGGCGGCAAAGGTTTTCAGGTCAGCCTGGATGCCCGCTCCCCCACCCGAATCGGAACCGGCAATGGTCAGGGCCTTTGGTAGCATCTCTCCCACTCCTTTCCTAGTTCCAAATCCAAACCTGCCAACAACTATTTTCTCCTTTCCTTCCCCGCCCGGACGGCCGCCGCCAGCTGCTGGGCCGCCAGTTTCACATCGGGGGCCCCCACCACGGCAGAGATGACGGCCACCCCGTCGGCACCGGCCGCAATGATGTCCCCGGCCCTTTCGGCCGTTATCCCGCCGATGGCCACCACCGGAATGCTGATGGCGGCTTTGACGGCCCGCAGGGTGTCCAAAGTGACGGGCTTTCCGGTATCGGTCTTGCTGGCGGTGGGGAAAAAGGGCCCCAGGCCCACATAATCGGCCCCAGCCGCCTGGGCCTGCAGGGCCTCTTCCACATTGTCCACCGAAATCCCGATAATCTTCTCCGGGCCCAGGAGGCGGCGGGCTACGGGAGCCGGCAGATCCTCCTGGCCCAGGTGGACGCCGTCGGCCTCCACCGCCAGGGCTATGTCCACCCGGTCGTTGACTATAAAGAGGGCGCTGTATTTTCTGGTCAGCTCCCGGTATTCCCGGGCCAGGGCCAGGAGTTCCCGGCCCGCAAGGTCCTTTTCCCGGAGCTGCACCGCCGTTGCCCCGCCCGCCAGGGCGGCCTCAATGACCTCCCCCTGGGGCCGGCCCCGGCTCAGTTCCCGGCCGCCGATGACGTAAACCTCCAGGTTTTTCATGTCTTCACCTCCCTCGGCAACAGACTGGGTATTGCCCGGTACCAGCTGGGAAACATAAGCTGTTAGCCACTCCTGGCGGGGGCAGGGTCCAGCCCCCATCCCATGTCACAGAAAAAACCGCTCCCCAGGAGAAGGGAGCGGTTAGCTTTAGCCTGATACAAATCTAATGCGCTTCCCTCCGCTGGTATTATCCAGGTCAGGTTCAAGGGTTGGCAGTTTCCACTGCCCTCTCAGCCCGGGACTACGAGCTCCCCTAGCAAAGCAACAAATTTTATTTTCTTTATTTTTATTATATGTCAATAACTGATCAAGGGCAATGGTCAGTAGCCCAGTTTTTCTCCCACCAGGATCACTTCCAGGTCCGTACTGCTGGGTTTACCCTCAATAATGGTGGTCACCTGGCACATCCGGTCCGGGGAATTGCAGTCATTGCACTGGCCGGTGGCGGCACAGGGGGTCTTGCGTTTTAAGCGCCGGGCGTTGGCAGGACAGGCCTCCCGGCGGATCCGATCAAGGGCCGCCCCCAGATCTGCAGCCAGTTTGTTGACGCCGACAACCAGGATCACCCGGCGGGGGCCATAAACCATGCCCATGACCCGGTTCCCCGTCCCGTCGATATTGACCAGGCGCCCATCTTCCGTCAGGGCATTGCTGCTGGCCAGGTAAAAATCGCACCCTAAGGCCCGCCGCCGCAAGGGATCAATCTGGTCGGGGCTGGGAGCCCGCCAGTGCCAGACAACTTCACAGCCCTTGGCAGCCAGGGCCTCCTCCACCTCCAGCTCCTGAATGGTCATGGAACCGCCGATGCCGACACTGGCACCGGCAGGGATGCGTTCCAGGAGTTCCTGCTGGGCTCCTTCCTTATCAGGGACATAGATGGCCTTGATGCCCCTTTTCTCCAGGGCGGCCACCACCCGGGCATACCTTTCCTCCATCCCTTGTCTTCCTCCTTTCCGAACAATGGTTTTTCCAGCCTCTTTTGAAGAATTAGTCATCACTAAAGAATATTCCTGCCGCTAGTTGTAAAAGCCCTGTTCTCTGGCGGGCGGCCAAAGGCTGCCCTGCTGCTTTGGGCAGGCGGACCCCCGATAATTCTCACCTTTGCTGGATAAAACAACCTCGTAACTTGAAATTAACGAGGGGAAATAGTAGTATGAAGAGGGAAATATAGCCAAGACAGATAGGGGGTTTTACCAACAATGGATTACATCACAGCATTCATCGAAGTCCCCAAGGGTTCCCGCAACAAATATGAGTATAACCACGAAACGGGCCGCATTTTTCTGGACCGGATGCTCTTTTCCTCGGTCCAGTATCCAGCCGACTATGGTTTTATCCCGGAGACCCTGGCCGAGGATGGAGATGAACTGGATATCCTGGTCCTGGCCGGGGAGCCTACTTTCCCCGGCTGTTATCTGAAAGCCACCCCTGTGGCCATGCTGGAGATGTGGGATGAAAGGAGCCGGGATGAGAAAATTCTCGCCATCTCCTGGGGAGACCCGGTCTGGGGATGGATCAAGGGTTACGACGACCTCCCCACCAACCTGCTCCGGGAGATCTCCCATTTCTTTTCCATCTACAAGGAGCTGGAGGGCAAGGTCACGGAAATCGGCTCCTGGTTCCCGGCAGACAAAGCCTGGCAGGTAATCCGCAAGGCCCAGGAGCGTTACCGGGAAAATAATGGTATCTAGTAATGGGGGGCCGCCGCCCTGTTGGGTGGCAGCGGCAGGCCCAGAAAGAAAACAGCCCCGGTCTGTACCAGGGCTGCTTTTTTTATGGGTTCCGCCGTGCTTCCTTTAAACCAGGTTCCGCTGCAGGATATCTTCTACTCCTTCAGGGGTTACCTCCCTGGGATTGGCCTTGGTCGACCCGGAAGGCATGGTCTCTTCAATAATATAGGCAAAGTCCTCTTCCCGCAGGCCTACTTCTCCCAATTTGGCCGGTATCCCCATCTCCCGGTTGATTTCCCGCACCCGGTCAATGGCCAGCTGGGCGGCTGCCTTGGTGTCTAGGCCGCTGGTGTCCAGGCCCATGAGGGCTGCCACATCGGCGTACTTGTCGGCAACCACCTCCAGGTTGTACTCCATGGCATAGGGCAGGAGGACGCCGCAGACCAGGCCGTGGGCCAGCTCGTAGTGGATGCCGACGGGGTGGGCCATGCCGTGGACGACACCCAGGCGGGCGTTGGCCAGGGCAATTCCGGCCAGGAGGCAGCCCAGGGCCATATTTTCCCTGGCCTCCCGGTTGTCGCCCTCCCGATAAGCCGTCAGGATGCTGTTCCCAATGAGGTAGACGGCCTGCCGGGCCAGGCTGTCGGTGAAGGGATTGGCGCCCCGGGAGGTATAGGATTCAATGGCCTGGGTGAGGGCATCCATGCCCGTGGCCGCCGTGAGACTCGGAGACTTGTGGACGGTGAGCTCCGGATCCCAGATAACCAGGGACGACACCCAGTAATCGCTGCGGATACTCTTTTTGACCTTGTTTTTATAATCACTCAGAACGGAGTTTTTGGTCGCCTCGGCACCGGTTCCCGCCGTGGTGGGAACGGCAATCCAGGGTAGGCCCGGCTTCTCAATGGCGCGGCCGGCGAAATAGTCGTGGACCGTTCCCCCTTCCCGGGCCAGGCCGGCGATAGCTTTGGCGGCATCGAGGCTGCTTCCGCCCCCGGCCCCGATGACCAGGTCGCAGGCCTCCTGGGCCAGGAGTTTCCGGCCCCGCTCCACGGTCTCCAGGCTGGGTTCAGCCTCTACCTCCTGGAAGAGCACGGCTTCAACACCGGCTTCCTCCAGGGAGGCCTTGATCCGATCCAAAATCCCCGTCCTGGCCAAAAAACTCCGGCCCGTTACCACCAGGGCCTTATTCCCCAGCTTTTTGGCCTCGGAGCCGATGCTCCCAAGGGTGCCCCAGCCGAACTTGATCCGGGGTGGCAGTATTACCTGGAAAGGCGCAAGTTCCAATCCAAAACCCTCCTTACGACTATTTTTCCTCCTCGGCAATTATAAAATCATCTTTATTATAGCACACTGGATTATTTTTCAAAACAAGGGCACAAGGAAGCCCGCCCCATTTTTAAGGCGGGCTGTCTGATACCTTGCTCTCTTATAAAACAAACATTAGTGCATGCTGGGCGCCTGTTCCAGCGCCAGGCGGCCATCGGCAGGTTGGCCTGCCGGCAAAGGGGGATAGCCACTGCTGCCAGCTGGCCTTTAATTAGCTACCTTCTTTAAATCCCAAGCTTTATGGACCGGGCGGTTGACCGGGTTTGCCGGCGGCTGTCCCCGCAGGATACCGGCAATATCTTCGGCCACCTCCACAGCCACCCGGATCTGGGCCTCCTTGGTACAGGCCCCCAGGTGGGGTGTCACAATGACATTGTCCAAGTTAAAGAGGGGGTTTTCCCGGGCCGGTTCCTCGGCAAAGACATCCAGGGCTGCCCCCGCCAGCCGGCCTGCCACCAGGGCCTGGTAGAGGGCATCTTCGACGACGATGCCGCCCCGGGCCACATTGATCACCATGGCGGTGGGCTTCATCAGGGCCAGCTCTTCCGGACCAAGCATGGACCTAGTTTCCGGAGTCAGGGGCAGGTGGAGGGTTAAGAAGTCGGCCTGACGGAGGATTTCTTCCAGGTTGGCCAGCTCTACCCCCAGCTTCCGGACCCTTTCCCGGGGAAGATAGGGATCGTAACCGACAACCTTCATCTCGAAGGCCTGGGCCCGCCGGGCTACTGCAGTGCCCACCTTGCCGAGGCCCAAAATCCCCAGTACCTTCCCGGCCAATTCCACCCCGTAAAAGCTCTTCCTGTCCCAGCAGCCCTGCCTCAACTGGGCATGGGCACAAGGGACATTCCGGGCCAGGGCCAGGAGCAGGGCCATGGTATGTTCAGCAGCCGCCACGGTGTTGCCGTTGGGGGAGTTTACTACCTGGATGCCCCGGCGGGTTGCCTCTTCCAGATCAATGTTGTCTACCCCCACCCCGGCACGGCCGACAACCCGCAGTTGCTCTGCTGCCGCCAGTACCTTGGCCGTCACTTTGGTCCCGCTCCGGACCAGCAGACCGCTATAGGATGGGATTATTTTGATTAATTCCCCTTCCGTCTGGGATGGCTTTTCATCGACGGTGAAACCCTGCTTTTCCAAACAGGCTACGCCCTCAGGGGCTATGCCATCCAAGGCCAGTATCTTCATTGCTGCATCCTCCCTTATTCTTTATCCGCCAAGAATACCTTCTGGGCCGCAGCCACGCCGGCCCCCAGCTGAACCGGATAACCCAGCCGGGCCAAAGCCATTTCCACGGCTGCCAGGCCGGTGATGACATCGAACTCGCCCACATAACCCATATGGCCAAAGCGGAAAATCCGCCCTGCTAAACTTCCCTTACCCCCGGCCATGGAGACACCCATTTCTTCCCGCATAATTTTGCGGAGCTGATCCGGGTCTATCCCATCGGGTGCCCAGACAGACGTCACGGTGGGGGAGGCACATTCCTCGGGGGCTACCAGCTTGAGGCCCAGGCTCCGCATCCCCGCCCGGACTGCCCGGCCCAGGCGTTCATGCCGGGCAAAGACCTGGGGCAGGCCCTCTTCGTGGATTAAATCGAGGGCAGCATCGAGGCCGTACAGGAGGGTAACGGCCGGCGTCCAGGGTGTATGGCCTTTGGTCCCTGTCTTCCGGTAATCGGCCAGGGAGAAATAGACCCGGGGGTTTTCACATTTCTCCACCCGCTCCCAGGCCTTGGGGCTGACGGAGATGGCCGCCAGGCCCGGAGGCAGCATCAAGGCCTTTTGGGAGGAAGTTACCACCATGTCCAGCTGGTATTCGTCGGTCTTGATCTCGATCCCACCCAGGGAGCTCACGGCGTCTACCAAAAGGAGGGCATCGGTTTTGGCAACCAGCTTCCCCAGGCCGGCGATATCGTTGACAATCCCCGTTGAGGTCTCGTTGTGGGTCACCAGGACGGCCTTGTAGTCCCCCTCCCGGAGCTTTGCTTCCACCTGCTCCAGGTCGATGGGGCCCTCCCAGGAAAACTCCAGCCTTTCCACCTCCGCCCCACAGGCAGCGGCAATGCGGGCAAAGCGTTCGGCAAAGAAGCCTGTAATCAGGGATAAGACCTTATCGCCGGGGTTAATGGTATTGGCCAAGGCCATTTCCATGGCCCCGGTCCCCGAATTGGTGAGGACAAAAAGGTCGTTTTCCGTCTGGTACAGGGCCTTGAGCTTTGCCACTACCCCCCGGTAGAGGTCGGAAAAGTCGCTGCTCCTGTGCCCGATAACTGGTTTTGTCATAGCTGTCACTACTGCCGGTGGGACCGGTGTCGGTCCAGGAATGTACAGATACTGTTTGTCTTTTACCACTGCTGCTCTCTCCTCCCAGGTCAACTATTGGTGAAAAATTGAAAACCCGCCCCAACGCTGCAGGGACGGGACTTTCCCGCGGTGCCACCCTTCTTGGCCATCTGAAAAAACCACGGCGATGGCCCTCTTTTGCAGCTGATAACGGCATCCAGCCGGAGAAGGTTACCAGGCCCAGGGCCCTTCGCCCCCTCCCCTCCCAGGCGGATTCAGCTCCCTACCCTACCGGTTCCCACCAACCACCGGCTCTCTGACAGGGCTCGGAAACCTACTGCTCCTGTTCATCAGGTTTAGACAGGCAAAACTCCTATTTTGTCCCTATAAATAAAAATCTCCCATCCCCAGAGACTATGTCTTAGGGACGGGAGTTTCCCGCGGTGCCACCCTTATTGGTCACATACCTATTATGTGACCCCCTCGACAGTATAACGGACTGTGCCGGTCCCGCCTACTCATCTTTCAACGGGACTTCCTTCGGGGCGGATTCACCGTTTCCCTTACCGGTTTGCACCAGCCACCGGCTCTCTGAAAAGGGAGGTTCCGGCTACTGCTCCCCTGCATCGAATGAAATATTCTCCTATATTGAGTATTATCCTACCACAAGTCCAGAAAAAATACAAGGGTTTTTGCGTTATTTTTTTACCAAACTTTTTCCCCTTATTTTGTATATTTGTCCGCCACTGTAGAGGCCCCATAGGCATCGGGTTTGATCTTGGCTTCAAAGCCACTGCCTGCAACCATGCCCACAATCTCCCGGATCATGTCCTTGGTTTCTCCCTTTTTTCCCACATCCAGGTGTACCTCAATGTTCAGGTCGTTGTGACCATTTTCCGCCAGGAGGGCCGTGAGGCGGCTGGCCACATCCAGGCTCAAGGAGGCCTCGTAGAAGATCCGCTGCCGGAGGCTGTAGATTTTCTCCTGGGCCTTTTTACTGTAATAATAGCGGGCACCCTTTCCTTCCCGGTGAACCACAATGGCCGTGACAAAGACTACCTCCCGGTCATGACTCTGGGAATCGGTCCCGATGATGATCCGGTAATTGAACTGGGGCGCCTCCTCAACATAGGTTATAAGGTCGTGGAAAACCTGGTTAAAAGAGAGGGGCCCCTTGCTGGGACTCTGGAATTCCTTTTTCACCCTTTTTTGCCTCCTTGGATTACACCTTCGCCCCCGTAGCAGTATCTTCTCGCCCTTTATTAGAGATAATTCTGGCTAAAGCGGCAAATTCCTCTAAAGTGAGGGTTTCCCCCCGCCGGCTGGGGTCTATCCCCGCGGCCTGAAGGAAGGAGACCAGCTCCTCCCGGCTGTATTGGCCACCAAATTCCCCCCGCAGGCTGTTGAGGAGGGTTTTTCGCCGCTGGCCAAAGGCGCCCCGGACCAGGCGGAAGAAGAGGGCCTCGTCGCCCACGACCACGGCCGGGCTGGGCCGCATTTTCAGCAGCACCACAGCCGAATCCACATCGGGGCGGGGATAAAAGACCGTCCGGGGAACCTGGGCAACCATTTCCGGCTGGGTATAGTACTGGACGGCCACCGATAAAACCCCGTAATCCTTACTCCCTGGCGCCGCCGTCAGCCGCCGGGCCACCTCCCGCTGGACCATCAGCACCAGCCGCTCCAGGGGCAGGGGGCCGGTGAGGAGGGCCATAATGACCGGGGAAGTAATGTAATAGGGGAGATTGGCCACCACCTTGAAGGGAGTGGTGGCAGCGGCCAGCAATTCTCCCTGTTCCACCTTGAGAATGTCCCCCCAGATGATCTTTACATTGGGATAGGCGGCCAGATTTTCCTCCAGGACCGGGATCAGGCCCTTGTCGATCTCTACGGCAATGACCTGCCGGGCCACCTCGGCCAGGGGGCCGGTCAAGACCCCGATGCCGGGGCCGATCTCCAGGACCGTGTCCTCGGGCCCCAGCTCGGCGGCAGCAATTATCTTCTTGAGAATATTTTCGTCGACGAGGAAATTCTGGCCCAGCTGTTTGTTGGGCCTGAGGCCGTGCCGGGCCAAGATTTCCTGCACTACCCGGGGTGAAGTCAGGGGCTGGTGGGACATCCCGGCTCCTCCTTGTCCTTAGTATTCTCTCCTCTTCCCCTATTGTACACCTTCCTGGAGGGTAAAAAAAGGGCAGGGTCTCCCCTGCCTTTACTCCAGTATATAGACCTTAACCTGGCGCCGTCCGAAACGGATGGCCTCTTCGTAGGTGTCAAAACAGAGATCGATTTTCTTGCCCTTAATGGCCCCGCCGGTATCGGCGGCCAGGGCCTTGCCATACCCTTCCACATAGAGGCGGGTGCCCAGGGGTATCACCCGGGGATCCACAGCCACCACGCCCCGCTGGGCCTTGCGGCCCGTGGCTGTGTATTTATAACCTCCGTTGCAACGGGGGTCGGGGGTATAGGCCGTCGCCTCCATGACCAGCATCTCTTTAAAGCGCAGGTTTTCCCCACCCCGGGAGGCCAGAAGGGTGCGGGTTCCCACCGCTACCAGCTGGGGCACCGGTTCCTCGATGACCGTTTCCCCAACTACCTCCTCGGACACCTTCTCTCCATTCTCGTAGAAATAGCGAACAAGCCTTTCGGCTCGGCCTTCCCGGCCTTCCTGGATAATCTCAGTCTGTCCCCGCGGCAGGCTGTCGTCATTCTGCCGCTGGACCTGGAAAGGTATGGGAACCTCGATGGTTTCGAACTCTTCTCTGCCCCTGATTACTTCAACCTCCATTCCGGGGGTGAGGGGGGTGTTCCGCGGCGGAACTGTCCGGTCCAGGGGGCCCAGAAGCACTCCGGCCTCGGCCAGGGCCTCGCCCACCCTATCCCGGGCACTGGCAATTGTCCTGGTTTCTCCATCGACCTTGAGGACAAAGGGTTGTGCCCTTTTGATGACGATCTCCATCCCCCTCTCCAGGGGGGTCTTGGGATCCGGTTCCACTAGATCGGCTTCAGCCAGTACAATACCCTCCTCCGCCAATAAACCACCTACATCCCGCTCCAGTGTCTGGACAACTCTAGTCTGACCGTCGACACTGATAGTCACTTCCTTACGGGCCCACGCATAACCTCCGGCTAGAAGGGAGCACACTACCGAGAGGGCAATAAGCGCTCTCAGCAGTCCCTTTCCCGGCGAAAGACCGGGAGCCCCTTCCCCAGGCCGAAGGTGTGCGGGCATTTCGTCCATCACTAAACCCTCCTTTGTTGGAGTCGGGGCATTCTCTTTTCTCTTAAAAGTATGCGGCACTATTCTATATTATTTCCCAAAGGGTGTCAACTAAACCATTTCTGGTAATTTTTTTAGATAGTGCCAGCATTAGCCAGGAAGGCAGCCCAGGCCTACTATCAGCCTATTCACGGGGGCTGGATTGGTCCCTATTCCCGCCACTATTTTCCAAGGCAGGAAAAACCACTGGCATCTTCTATTTTTCCACGGGCAGGCCAAAGAGTTTAATGGCATTGGCGGTGGTCTGCTCCTCCACCTCTTCCACCGCTATTCCCTTAATCCGGGCTATGGCCTCGGCCACATGGCGGACATAGGCCGGTTCATTGCGCTTGCCCCGGTGAGGTACCGGCGTCAGATAAGGGGCATCGGTTTCCACCAGCAGGTGTTCCAGGGGCAGGTTCTCCACCACCTGCACCAGCTTTTTGGCATTGGCAAAGGTCACCGGCCCGGCAATGGAGATGTAAAAGCCCATCTTGATGCACTCCCGGGCCATCTCCCAGCTGCCGGAATAGCAGTGGAGCACCCCCCCTACCTCTTCCGCCTTCTCCTCCTTCAGGATGGCCATGGTGTCGGCATGGGCCTCCCGGTCGTGGATGACGATGGGCAGGCCCAGCTCCCGGGCCAGGCCAATCTGGTAGCGGAAGACCCGCTGCTGGATCTTCCGGGGGGAAAAATCGTAGTGGTAGTCCAGGCCCATTTCCCCCAGGGCCACCACCCGCTCCTGGGCGGCCAGTTTCCGGATCTCATCAAAGGTGGCCCTGTCGGCATCTTTGCTGTCGTGGGGGTGGACCCCCACAATGGCAAAGAGCTGGGGATATTTTTGGGCAAGCTCGCAGGCCTCCCGGGAGGTGGCCAGATCGCTCCCAACAACCAGGGCGTAGGCCACCCCCGCCTCCTGGGCCCGGTCTAAAACGGCCTCCAGGTCGCCGGCGAATCTTTTGTCCTGCAGATGGCAGTGGGTATCGATGAGCATCTTTCTCTGCCCCCTGCCTAGCTTATTTTCGCGCCGCTGGCGATATCCCGGTCCACGGTAAGGAGGGATAGATTATCCTCCTCGTCGCTGGCCGCCAGGATCATGCCGTTGGACTCGATCCCCATCAGCTTGGCCGGCTTGAGATTGGCCACCAGAATCAGCTTTTTCCCCACCAGTTCCTCGGGCTCCACATACTTGGCGATGCCGGCCACCACCTGCCGTTTTTCTTCACCCATGGCCACCTGGAGCTTTAACAGCTTGTTGGACTTCTCTATCCTCTCCGCCGCCAGCACTTCCACAACCCGCAGGTCTACCCGGGCAAATTCGTCGATACTGATCCTTTCTTCCTTGGCACAGGCCTTTTCTGTCACTTTCTCTTCCTCCTCTTCGGTTTTTAATGCTTCCTCGGGATCAATCCGGGGGAAGATGGGTTCACCCCGCTGCACCCTGGTACCAGGGGCCAGGCCCCCCCACTTCTCCGCTTCCTGCCAGGGAACCTCCCTCACCCCCTGCCCCAGCCCCAGCTGTCCCCAGATCTTTTCCGGGACGGTGGGTAGGTAGGGCACCAGGAGGATGGCAATAATCCGCAAAGCCTCGGCCAGATTGTAGAGGACCGTCTGGAGCCGGGGGCGGCTGGCCTCTTCCCGGGCCAGGATCCAGGGCGTGGTCTCGTCGATATACTTGTTGGCCCGGCCCACCAGCTTCCAGATGGCGGCCAGGGCGTTGGAGAGTTCCAGCTTCTCCATGACCTCCTGAACCTCCCGGGGCACCGCCGCCGCCACCGCCTGGAGGTCCTTATCTATTTCCTCTGCAGGACCCGGCTCCGGCACCACCCCGCCGAAGTACTTCTCGATCATGGTCAGGGTCCGGTGGAGGAGATTCCCCAGGTCATTGGCCAGGTCGGCGTTGATCCGCCGGATCAGGGCCTCCTCGGAGTAAAAGCCGTCGGCGCCGAAGGAAATCTCCCGGAGAAGGTAATAGCGGATGGCATCCACCCCGTACTTGTCTATCAGGACCACCGGGTCTACCACATTGCCCTTGGATTTGGACATTTTGCCGCTTTCCAAAATCAGCCAGCCGTGGCCGAAGACCTTCTTGGGGATGGGTAAGTCTAAGGCCATAAGCATGATGGGCCAGATGATGGTGTGGAAGCGGACAATTTCCTTGCCCACCAGGTGCAGGTCCGCCGGCCAGTAGCGCTGGTACTTGCTATCATCCTCGGACCCGTAGCCCAGGGCAGTGATGTAGTTGGCCAGGGCATCGATCCAGACATAGATGACGTGTTTGGGGTCCATGGGAACCTGGATCCCCCAGTTAAAAGTCGTGCGGGATACGCAGAGATCCTCCAGCCCGCTCTTGACAAAGCTGATCATCTCATTGCGCCGGGAAGCCGGCTGGATAAAATCGGGGTTCTCCTCGATAAACTGCAGCCAGCGGTCTTCATACTTGGAAAGGCGGAAGAAATAGCTCTCTTCCTTGACCAGTTCCACAGGCCGGCCGCAGTCGGGACAGGTACTGCCCTCTGCCACCTGCCGCTCGGTCCAGAAGGTCTCACAGGGGACACAATACCAGCCCTCGTACTCCGACTTGTAGATATCGCCCCGGTCGTACAGCTCCTGGAAGATCTTCTGGACACTTTTGGTGTGGCGCTCCTCTGTGGTCCGGATAAAATCGTCGTTGGTAATGTGGAGAAGCTTCCAGAGCTTCTTGAAACCGACCACAATCTTATCCACATACTCTTTGGGAGTGACGCCATTTTCCTCGGCAATCCGCTGGATCTTCTGGCCGTGCTCATCGGACCCGGTCAGGAACATGACATCGTAGCCCGTCTGCCGCTTGTAGCGGGCGATGGCATCGGCCGCCACCGTGGTATAGGCATGGCCGATGTGCAACTTGTCGCTGGGGTAATAGATGGGGGTCGTGATGTAAAAGGTAGGTTTACCCACAGTCATCCACTCCTTTCAACTGATAGCAGAATTCCCTTCTAATGCTTACAGAACTTTCAACTTCATTCCGGCCAAAAATATATCCCCTCCCCCTTGTCAATTGTCTCCAAGGGGCGAGGGGAATATATCCACGCGGTACCACCCTTTTTTACCCCTGCCTCGCGGCTGGGGCCTCTTCAGGTACGGGGCACACTGAAGGTACCCGATACCCGGGCAAGATAACGGTTGCCCTTCCCCAGACAGCGGGGACCCGGCCCAGTGTACTGGAAGCCCTGTAAGGGGCCCGTTCCACCTGCAGTTCAGAGGCCATCTTCGGCAGTTCCCCAGGCACCGGCTTGCACCTACCCCGGCTCTCTGTCGCCTGCTTTCCTGCTTACTCGCCCTCGTCATTACCTTTCGCAGAGTATGCTGTTAGTAAATAATATACTGGAGGTGGGTGAGAATGTCAAGGAAAACCAGGCCTCACCCCACAATGCGGTTTCCTCCCGTCCTTTTGGCCACATACAACCTTTCGTCGGCCCTCTTGATCATGCCCACGAAGGTATCTCCCGGCCGTCTCGTTGCCACTCCCAAACTGACGGTGATGGGCAGGTAGACACCGGTCTTGACATTGAACTTGTTGCCCGCCACATTTTGTTTGATACGGGCCGCAATCTCCAGGGCCCGGGCCTTGCCGCAGTTGAGGAAGACAATAAACTCTTCCCCCCCATAACGGCCGATGAGATCCGTATGCTTGAGGGAATTGGCCAACCGCTTCCCGAGGATTTCCAGGAACTGGTCCCCGATGAGGTGGCCGTAGGTGTCATTGACCCGCTTAAATTTATCTACGTCTATCATTATGACGGAAAAAACCCTGTCCAGCTTGACAGAATCCCGGAAGGCCTGCTCCCCCAAGAGGAGGACATGCTGCCGGTTGTACAGGCCCGTCATGCCGTCCCTGATGGCAATCTCCCGCAATTTTACCACCGTTTCCTCCAGTTCCCTGGTCCGCTCCCTTACCTTGTCTTCCAGTTCCTTGTTGAGGCTGCTGATCTTTTTGAGCATGGCCTTGTTTTCCTCAAGGACCTTCTCCATTTCCAAATTGGCCTTGCGCAGGGAATCTTCCGCTGCTTTTCGCAGGGCTATTTCCTGCAGGGCCCTTTCATAATAGGCACAGCCCCTGATGACAAACTGGAACTTTTTCACCAGGGTCTCCAGCTGCCTGACATCTTTGTCCCTTAGGCCGCTGCTGCTGTAGAACTTGAGGAAACCTTCCGGATCGGTCAAGGGAAAAACAGCCAGGGAACCCCGGTCAATATCCTTCTCCTGCAGGATGTCAGCAAAGCCGGGCTCCCCAAAGTCTGCCTTAAAGGGCAGCCCCTCCTTCAAGCGCTGGACGATCTCCTCCCCCTCATCTACAACAACCCTTTCAGCCCTGGTAATGGGATTGGCAAACTTCAGCCTGTACAGGCCGTCCTCCTTTAACCACAGGGCCACATAGTCGTAGCCCATCCTGTGAATCAATAGTTCAGAAAAATTGTTGTATTCCCGCTCCAGGGCCAGGGTTTCCCCCATTTTCAGGGCTATTTCAAACATTACCGAAAGTTCAGCCAAATAGTTGTCGGCCACTAGACAACACCTACCACCACAGTCTTATTTAAGAAGCTGATCCCCCCATAACCCGAAGAGGATATTTCCCCCAGAGTCAGGGCTCCCTCGACTGTCAGATTGGCCAGGGCTTCAGAAATGGCGCCCAGTTCTTCCCGGAAGGCATCTTCCAAATACTGCGCCCGGGAAATGCAGTTGAAAACCAGGCAGCCGGTAGGAGTTTTCATGCCCTTTACACAGTTTCTGGCCACCTGCCGGGCACTGCTGATCAGGCCCTCCTTGCTCCCCTCGAGGATATAGAAGAGGGCATTCTCCGGCACTTCCCCGACACAGAAAATCCTGGAACCGTCGGTTTTGAAAGGATCCCTGACGATATCCTCATGCCCCCTCTTGTAGAGGCCCAGGGGATATTTTTTGGCCACGGCAAAGAAGTTCTCAGGCGTAATCTCCTCCCCGCTGTAGCGCAAAACCCGCTGGTAGAAGGGGAAGGCCTCTTCCCAGTTGATCTCCTCGATGACATTGCCCGCAGACTTGGTGACAATAAAGGGTCCCTTGCATTTGCGCCAACCGTGTTTAACGGCCAGGGACAGGGGATAGTCGAAAAAGGCCACTACCGCCCCGCCCCCGAAGAAGCCCTCATTGCTAAAGAGGCAGTTGTCTGGTTCAAAATCGCTGAACCCAACCCCACCCCCCATGTAGTTGGCATCGCCGCAAAGGGAAAACAAATCGGCCAGGAAACTGCAAATACCAGGGGCAGTGCCGTCGACCAGAATCATGGCCGACCTGCACCTCTGGCCTTCCCCCAGGGCGGCCAAGCCCTTTGCCGAGTTTAAATCGTGGGTTATATACAGCCTGTGGAAGGCAGGCACCCTTTTCACAATGTACCCTGTCTTTTTTATTGTGTCTCCCCAGATCAGGCCGGGAAAGACACCGCCAAAAAACCGGATCCCCTCCCAATTCAGGGCATCTATCAGATCATCTACCTCAGACACCGACTCTTCCCCTACCAAAATGGCCAGGGCCTCATCCTCCCCAGGGGGCCCCTGGCGCAAAGTAGCGGTAAGGGCAGTCAGCTCCGGAAAAAACATGTGTATCACCTCGAGCAACAGCCGTCCCATCCAGACGATACACTCCACTCCCAGCACGGGAAAAGTTCCACCGTCCCCCCCTTCGCCTCCAGGAACTTTCCCCTAAAACAAGTTGCCCATATTAATCGTAAAACAAAGCCCCGCCATATAATGACGGGGTAAAA
>LFSN01000055.1:23879-35934 GCA_001513125.1 Clostridia bacterium DTU030 | reverse complement strand
CTAAAGACCATGATCACCCCAATGGCCAGCAGGGTAACGGCGGCAAAAAAGATGATGAAATCAGGGGCATTCCGCTTTTTTTTCATTTCCTCCCCCTCCCCAGTTGGGCTACAGCTTCCTTAAAAGCCCGTCCCCGCTCTTCATAACTGGTGAACATATCCCAACTGGCACAAGCAGGCGACAAAAGAACACACTCCCCCGGTCCGGCCGCCGCAAAGGCTTCTGCCACCGCCTCCTCCAGGGAAGCCACCCTTTCCAGATTGTGGTAGTCCGCTGCTCTCAAGACCCCTTCCAAAAGGGGAGCCGCCTCCCCCAGGAGGATTACCCTTTTTACCCTTTCCTTTACTAACCCGGCCCACTCGCTAAAATCACTGCCCTTGGTCCTCCCACCGGCAATGAGGATGATGGGCTCGGAGAAGGCCCGCAGGGCCTTGATGGTGGCCTCGGGATTGGTTCCCTTGGAGTCATTGACAAATTTAACACCGGCAATTTCCGCCACCAGCTCACAGCGGTGTTCAATCCCGGCAAAGTTTCTCAGGACCCTGGCAATTGCCCCGGCCGGGGTTCCCGCCAGATAAGCCATCAGGGCAGCGGCCAGGCCGTTCTCCAGATTGTGTTCCCCCGGCAGGGCAAGCTCCTCCACCGGACACAGTTCCCTAAGCCCCCCTTCTTCCTTGAGGACCAGGTAACCTTTCCTAACAAAGGCACCCCGGTCCGGCTCTCCCTGCCTGCTGAACCAGTACAGCTGCCCCGGCACCCGGCTGCCCAGGGACCGCACCTCCCGATCGTCGGCATTGAGAATGCTGAAATCAGCTGGGTCCTGGTTGGCAAAGATCCGGGCCTTGGCCCCCTTATAGGCGGCAAAACTGCCATGGCGATCGAGATGGTCCGCCGTCAAATTGAGGAGGGCTGCCATGTGGGGGTGAAAGGCATGGGTTCCTTCCAGCTGAAAACTGGAGATCTCGGCCACCACCAGGTGTTCAGGAGTCACGTCTTCAACCACCGCCGTCAGGGGGGTCCCGATATTGCCCGCTACCACCACCTTCCTGCCCCCGGCCTGCAGCATCGCTCCCAGCCAGGCCGTGGTGGTGGTTTTTCCATTGGCGCCGGTAATGGCCAGAATAGGAGCCGGACAGTAGCGGTAAGCCAGCTCGATCTCGCTCCAGATGGGTATTCCCCAGCGGCGGGCCTCCTGCAAAAAGGGAATATTGCCCGGAACCCCGGGGCTCAACACCAGGAGCCGGGCACCTGCCAATATCTCCGGGGGGTGCCCCCCCAGGACCAACTGGGCCCCCTCTTCCTCCAGGGCTTCAGCTCCTGGCAGTTCCTCCGGGGACTTGGCATCGGTAGCCACTACCCTGGCTCCCAGCCGCAGCAGCAGGCGTGCTGCGGCAAGGCCGCTCCGGGCCAGGCCAACGACAACAACCCTTTTTCCGGCAATTTCCATTTCGTGACTTCCTCCCTGGTAGGGTTACCCCTTCGCTCCCGTGACTTTCAAGAAAGAAACCAGATCCCGATCCCCAGTAAGGCCAAAATAATCCCCAGGATCCAAAACCTTATCACCACCTGGGTTTCCGGCCAGCCGACCAGTTCGAAATGGTGGTGGATGGGACTCATACGGAAGATCCTGCCTCCGGTAAGACGGAAAAAGAAGACCTGAATAATAACAGAAAGTCCCTCCAGCACAAAGACGCCGCCAATAATCACCAGCCACAATTCGGTCTTGGTCAAAAAGGCTATACTGGCCAGAGCACCTCCCAAAGCCAGGGAGCCGGTATCACCCATAAAGATCTGGGCCGGATAGCTGTTAAACCACAGGAAGCCAAGGCAGGCACCGGCAACGGCCCCGGCAAAGACTGCCAGCTCCGGCCGCCCCTGGATCAGGGTAATGGGAAGGTAGGCCAGGAGGGCGATGGTAGTCGTGCCCGCCGCCAGGCCATCGAGGCCATCGGTCAGGTTAACGGAGTTGGTGAAAAAGACCACCAGGAGCAGGGCAAAGGGCAGGTAAAGCCAACCCAAATCAAGCTCCACTCCGGTGAAGGGCAAAAGCACCCCTGTCCCCAGCTCCGGCCGGTTCATTATCCAGAGGCTGAGGATGGCGGACAAGAGAAACTGTACCAGCAATTTCTCCCTAGCCTTGAGGCCCAGGGTCCCCCTGTGAACCAACTTCCGGTAATCATCCCAGAAACCCAACAGGCCGTATCCTAAGGTAAAGCCCAGGGCCAGGAGAAGAAAACTGTTTTTCGGCGCCAAAAGCAGGGTGGCCAGGGTAAAGGCGAAGATAATGATCAGCCCGCCCATGGTTGGCGTACCGGCCTTCGCCTGGTGCCGCTGGGGCCCCTGGGCCCGGATGCTCTGGCCCACCTTCAAGCGCCGCAAGTAGGTTATTGCCAGGGGTCCTGTCCCTAAACAGAGAAGGAAGGCACTGGCCATTGCAAAGATAATGCTGTTGTACATTTTTCCAACCCCCCGGGCAGATCAATCCCCTTGGTCCAATAGTTCTGCTACTATGTCTTCCAGCTGCAACCCCCTGGAGGCCTTGACCAGTACCAAATCCCCCGCCTGCAGCCAGTCCTTGAGAAAGGCTGCCGCCTCATCCTTGTCGGAAAAGGCCCGGGTCTTTTCCCCCGGTAAGCCTCCCTCCCTGGCTCCCGCCAGGACCGTTTCCCGCCACTCTCCAAGGGCTACCAGTAGATCGAGCCCCAACCGGGCTGCCTTTTCCCCCACTTCCCAGTGGGCCTTGCTGGCAGCGGGACCCAGTTCCAGCATGTCACCCAGCACAGCTACTGCCCTGCCTTCCCCCTTGAGGTCCATCAGGGTAAGGAGGCCGCTCTCCATGGAAGTGGGATTGGCATTGTAGGCATCGTTGATAATGGTGACGCCGGCTTTGTTCTTTACTATATTGAGGCGCATGGCCGCCGGTTCCATGGCGGCCAACCCCCGGGCCATTTCTGGGAGGGACATGCCAAGGGCGGCCCCCGCCGCCAGGGCAGCCAGGGCGTTTACCACATTGTGCCTGCCCGGCAGGGGAAGTTGAATCCTCCCTTCTCCCGCCGGGGTGCAGGCGGTAAAACTGATGCTGCCATCCTTGCGGCTTTCCATCTCCACCGCCCGGAAATCATTTTCCACCCCCAGGCCATAGAAAAAAACCCGGCCCTTAAAGCTGCGGCTCAGCTGCCGCAGCCGCTCATCGTCGCCGTTGAGAACTGCTACCCCGGCAGGGGGCAGTTCTTCCACTAATTCCCACTTAGCCCGGGCAATGTTTTCGACGGTCCCCAAAAGCTCCAGATGGGTCAGACCGATATTGGTTATCACCCCGATCTTGGGGGCAGCCACCTGGGCCAGGCGGCGGATCTGCTCCCGTCCCCGCATGCCCATTTCCAGCACGGCAATTTCATGGTCCGGCTCCAGTTCAAAAAGGGTCAGGGGTACACCGATTTCCGTATTGTAATTTCCCCTGTTTTTGTGAACAGAAAAGGACTGGGCCAGGACGGCAGCCACCATTTCCTTGGTCGTGGTCTTGCCGGTACTGCCGGTAATGCCAACGGTAACCAGGGAAAAACGGCGGCGATGCCAGGCAGCCAAATCCAACAGGGCCTCCCGGCAGTCGGGGACCTTCAGAAGGGCGACAGTCCCCGGAGGAAAAATTTCCCTCTCGAGCAGAACTGCCACCGCCCCCCTGGCTACCGCCTCGGGAATAAACTGGTGTCCGTCTACCCTTTCCCCTTTTAGGGCCACAAACATGTCCCCCGGCTTTACCTGGCGGGAGTCAATGGTAACACCGGAAATCCTCTGTTCCCCGGCGCCGGACAACAACTTCCCGCCGGTGGCCCGGGCCACATCGGCGGCTGAAAAATCCAAGCCCCCCATTTATATCTTCCTCCTCAGGGCCTCCCGGGCCACCTCCCGGTCGTCAAAGGGGAGGGTCTTGTCGCCAATTATTTGATAGGTCTCATGGCCCTTGCCGGCCAGGATAACCATATCGCCCTTCCGGGCCATGGCAATGGCGGCAGCAATGGCTTCCTTCCGGTCGGGTATGACCTCATAAACGGCTGCCCCCTTCCCCCCCGCCTTCACACCCGGTTCGATATCGGCAATTATGGCCAGGGGATCTTCACTCCGGGGATTGTCGGAGGTTATGATAACATGGTCGGCATTCTCTGCTGCTATCCTGCCCATGATGGGACGCTTCGTCCGATCCCGGTCGCCCCCGCAGCCGAAGACGACGATCCGTCTACCCTTGACGAACTCTGCTGCCGCCTTCAGGACGTTCTCCAGGCTGTCGGGGGTATGGGCATAATCCACAATCACACTGAAATCCTGGCCCTCATCGATACTTTCAAAGCGTCCCGGGACCCCGGGCACCCTTGCCAGGGCCCGGGCAATTACCTCCGGCTCGATGCCTTCGGTAAGGCCTACTCCGATGGCCGCCAGGGCATTGTAGACACTGAATATTCCCGTCAATTTGAGGTTCAGATGGAGCTCTTTCCCCTGACCCCGGGCAGTGAATTTTACACCCTGGAGCCCCATCTCAACGTCTACCGCCCGCAGGTCAGCCTCCTCACCCAGGCCAAAGCCCAGGCAGGGAACGGGACAGCGGCCGGCAACCTCCCGCCCCCGGGGATCATCGACATTAATGACTGCAGCCTTGGTACCCCTTTTGGCCCCGGGTTGGCCCAGCTGGGTAAAGAGCTTTTCCTTGGCGGCCAGGTAGTCGTCAAGGGTCTGGTGAAAATCCAGGTGATCCTGGCTTATATTGGTAAAAACCCCCAGGTCGAATTCACTGTAGGCAACCCGCTGCAGACTCAAAGCATGGGAGGAAACCTCCATTACGCAGTAATCGACCCCCGCCTCGACCATCCGGAAAAAGAGCTCCTGGAGATCCAGGGCTTCGGGGGTGGTCCTTTCCACGGGGAAGGTCTCCTCGCCAATCCGATTGTGGATGGTCCCGATCAGGCCGATCTTATAACCGGCTTCCCGCAGGATAGCAGCTATGAGATGGGTGGTTGTGGTCTTGCCATTGGTACCCGTTACCCCAATCAGGCGCAGCTTGCGGGAGGGGTGATGGTAAAAGGCGGCCGCCAGGTGGGCCAGGGCCAGGCGGGTATCGGGAACCCTGACCAGGGTGACCCCTTCCGGCACAGGCACATCCTTCTGGACCACCACAGCGGTACAACCCTTTTCGATGGCTTCAGGGATAAAATCGTGACCATCCTGGCGGAAGCCCTCGATGCAGACGAAGAGGTTACCCGGTTTGGCCCGCCTGGAGTCATATGTAATTCCTGTGATGGTCGTATCGGTGCTGCCCGATACCCCTTGTACTTCCAATCCCGCCAAGAGTTTTCCCAACCCATGCTTCATCTCCATCTACTCCTTTCCCCCGGCAATGCTCTAAAGTTTTAAATTAGCGTTATCGCCCAAATACTATTTTATTCTCAATCTGGGTAAGGAACTACCTCTTTTCCTTTATTTCGGGAAAGTAATTCTTTCTCCTGCCGTCTGAATTCTTTATCTTTCCCCTCCATGTCCCAGGTCATCTACTCAGCAGGCGGGGCAAACCTAACTTCCACCATGGTGCCCAGGGGGACCTGGGTCAGGGGTTCCGGCTCCTGGGCCACGGCCAGCCCTGTCCCTTCGGGCTTCAAGAGGAGCCCGAGTTCACTCAAGGTCTCGGCCACCTCCCGGATGGTCATACCCTGGAGGTTTGGTACCAGGACCTCGCCCTCTTCTTCCTGAGCCGGCAGCTCCTCCCCATCCCAGAGATAAAGGATCAGTTCTGAGCTTGCCGGTACCCTGGCCCCGGCTTTAGGTATTTGATCCACCACCAGGGTGCCCTCCCCTTCAAAGCGGTAGTCCAGGCCGGCCTCTTCCAGAACAGTCCCCGCCTCCGCCAGGGGCAGGTTAACCACATTGGGCACCGTAAGGAGAATTTCTTCCTCTTCTGCCGGTTTTTCCGCCGGCGGTATGCCCAGGTAGGGGAGGCATTCGGCCATTACTGCCTGAAAGGCCGGGGCGGCTACCAAACTACCATAATAGGCCCCCTTGGGCTCGTCAACGACAACGAGAACGGCCAGCTGGGGATCCTCTACAGGCCCAAAGCCAACAAAGGAAGCAACGTGCTTATCCGAGGCATAGCGGCCATCGACAATTTTCTGGGCCGTCCCGGTTTTCCCCGCCAGCCTGTAACCCTCGACAGCCGCTCCCCGCCCGGTGCCATCGGCAACGACCTCTTGCAGGTAGCCGGCCAGCTCCCTGGCTGTCTGCCGGGAAATAACCTGACCCATGGGTTTGGGGGCAAATCCCTGGACTAAATTGCCTTCATGGTCATATATTTCCCGGACAATCTGGGGCTGGAGAAGGACCCCATCATTGGCGACGGCCCCTACCATGCTGATCATCTGAATGGGGGTTACGGCAATGCCGTGACCAAAGGCATTGTTGGCCAGCTCCACGGGACCAACCCTGTTCCGGGGCAGGAGAATCCCCCCCTCCTCCCCCGGTAAGGGAATACCCGTCGGTTTGCCAAAACCGAACCCTTCTATGTAGCGGTAAAAGTCATCCTTGCCCAACCGCTGGCCGATGGTGACAAAACCTACGTTGCAGGAGTTTTTCACAACCTCAGCCAGGCTTTGGCTGCCGTGGGCCGAAACGCAACCGATGGAAGAGCCGGCCACTGTGATGGCCCCACTGCAGAAAAAACTGTCCCGGGCAGAAACAACGCCCTCCTCCAGGGCGGCCGCTGCCGTGACAATTTTAAAGGTGGAACCCGGTTCATAGTTGTACCAGATGGCCAGATTCCGCCAGTTATCGGGATTGGCCAGGGGATCATTTGGATCGTAACTGGGCCGGACTCCCATGGCCAGCACCTCGCCGGTCCGGGGGTTGGTGACGATGATTACGGCCGATTTTGGCTGGTATTCGAGCATGATCCGATCCAGCTGGCGCTCTACTATATACTGGATTACTTTATCTATGGTCAGAATAAGATTATGCCCATCCCGGGAGGGAATATACTTCTTAAAACCATCGGGAATATCGGTCCCGAGGGCCGTCGCTTCCCCCAGCACCCTGCCCCGGGAGCCCCGGAGAAGCTGGTCATAGGTTACTTCGATCCCTTCCAGGCCCTGGTTGTCAATCCCTGCAAAACCAATGACATGGGCTGCCACCGCCCCTTCTGGGTAGTAGCGCTTGGTTTCTTCAACCAGGTAAATCCCTTCCAAGTCTAATTCCCGGATCCTCTGGGCGGTATCAGGATCCACTTTCCGCCGGATCCACTCAAAGGCCGAGTTACTGGACAGCTTTGCCAGGATTTCTTCCCGGTCCATGTCCAGTACCTCGCCCAGGCGCTGGGCCGTCAGTTCCTTTTCCGTCACCTGAACGGGATTGGCCACTACCGAATCCACGCTGATATCAAAGGCAAGCTTCCTTCCTTCCCGGTCGTAGATGGTCCCCCGGGATGGTTGGATATAGATCTCCCGCAGCCGCTGTTCCAAAGCCTGCTGCTGGTAGACTTCTCCCTGAAGGATCTGTAAGAAAAATAACCGCCCTCCCAGTAAAAGAGATCCAAGGGCGAAAAAAAAGAATAAGACCACTATCCGGCGCCTGATCACCAACGGAGTCACGGGATTACCCCCTTCACGACCCATCATTGGGCAGAATCCCTGGCCTGGGCTGTTTTAAGCCGCAACCAACCAGCCAGCCGGGGGACAGTTTCATCTCCTTTTAGCTCCTGGGTATGGGATTCGGGAGTGTTGGCGGGAGAAGGGGAATCTGCTACAGCCAGGTATCTCACCTGCTGGCAGGGAAGCATACCCAGCTCTTCCCGGGCCACCCTTTCGATCCGCTCCAGGGAGGCCAGGTGAGCTGCCTGCCGTTCCAGGTCCCGATTTTCCCTTTCCAGCGTCTCGATTCTCCCCTTCATACTGTTTATCTGCAGGTTCAAATGGGCCAGCAGGGCATATTGGGAGAGATAAAGGAGGGCAATCAGTACTGCCAGGGCAAGGACAAGCCCATATACCGCCATAGGGCTTAACCGCAGGCGGCGCTGATAGCGGACCTGGCGTTCAACAGCGGCCTCCTGCCCCTGGGTTTGTTGGTAAGCAACGGCTGTGTTGCCCCTGGTTATAACCAAAATTATTCACCCCCCTCGGTCTTTAGAACACCCGCTCTCTTTTCCGCTACCCGCAGTTTGGCACTCCGGGCCCTGGGATTCCTCTCAACTTCCTCGGCGGTAGGGGTTACCGGCCGCCTGGTTAAAACCTTGAGCAGGGGCTGACCGCCACAGACACAGACGGGAAATTCCGGCGGACAGCTGCATCCCCTGGCCAGGCGGCGAAAGGTTCTCTTGACAATCCTGTCCTCCAGGGAGTGGAAGGAGATCACACAGAGCCGGCCACCGGGCTTTAAAAGGTTGACGGCCGCCTCCAGGGCTGCAGAAAGGGAGTCCAGTTCCTCATTGACAGCTATCCGCAGGGCCTGGAAGGTGCGGCGGGCTGGATGGGGGCCATCCCGCCTTGCTCCGGCCGGTACCGCCTCTTTGATAACAGCAACCAGTTCAGCCGTTGTTTTCAATTTGGCCCTTTTGCGGGCGGCAACGATGAATTGGGCTATCCTGGCTGCCCAGCGCTCCTCCCCGTATTCCCATATGATTCGGGCCAGCTCCTCCTGGGACAGCTCGTTGACCAGATGGGCGGCTGTCGTGGGCTGGTTGGGATCCATCCGCATATCCAGGGGTCCGTCCTGGTGATAGGAAAAACCCCGCTCCGGCCGTTCCAGCTGGGGAGAAGAAACTCCCAAATCGAAGAGGATACCATCTACTTCCTCGACACCCAGGGGAGCAATAAGGTCTGCTAAATCCCGAAAATTCCCCTGGAGGAAGGAAACCATGTCGGCATAGGGGGCCAAACGCCTCCTTGCCGCCTCCAGGGCTGCAGGATCCCGGTCTATGCCGAGGAGGCGTCCCCCGGGCTTTATTCTTTCTAATATTGCTGCGGCATGCCCAGCGCCCCCCAGGGTGCAGTCAATGTATATACCACCGGGAATGCAGCGGAGCCAGGCGATGGTCTCGGCAAGCAAAACCGGTTCATGGACAAAAACCATCTCTTTCGCCCTCCAGGCCGGTATCTAGTCATTATAAGTCCAGATCAACAATTTTCTCGGCAATTTCTTCGTAGGCTTCTTCGGCCTTACTGCTGTAGGCACGCCAGCCCTCTTCGCTCCAAACCTCCACCCGGTTGGAAACCCCGATGACCACCACTTCCCTTTCTATGCCGGCGTATTCCCGTAAGATTGGGGGGAGGAGAATCCGCCCCTGTCTATCCAGTTCGCATTCCGTTGCCCCAGAGAAGAAAAAACGGACAAAAGCCCTGGCATCTGCCCTGGTAAAGGGGAGGGCCTTTAGCTTTTCTTCCAGATTTGACCACTCTTTCCGGGGGTACAAAAAAAGGCAGCTGTCCAGTCCCCTGGTGGCAACAAAGGAAGGACCCAACCCTTCCCTAAATTTTGCCGGGATGATGAGCCTCCCTTTACTATCAATAGTATGACGATATTCCCCCATGAACATGCCCTTCACTCCACTCTCAGGCAGTGCCCTCCACTTTCCCCCACTTCGTCCCACATAATTAACATTCGCTACCCTTTCCTGATTTCCTCCCCGGCGGGGAAATACTTCCAAATATTTTTTCACTTTTTTCAATAAAATAAGCCTGCCAAGCCATGTTCAGGTAAATTTTACCAGCTTCCCCTTAGCTGGATTACTCTCTGGACTGTCCGTCCCCACCGCCAATTGTCAACGGTCAGTTCTCAACCGATACCTTCCCCGTCCTCTGCAACCAGTAAGCTGGTCCCCCGGTCCAGAAAATGGTATCATAATAATAAGTACTTGACCTAAGAAATCAGGCCTTTGGCTTAAAAGAAAGGGGCCCTTTGGAAAAGCTAACCATAGGGAAACTACTGGCCAGGAAGCTGACAGTTTCCTAAAGGGCGGAATATCAGTGGAGGTGAAAGTCCATGGCCAAACAAAACTTGAAATATCGAAAACAAAAGGTAAAGAGGGAACACCATCTCCTGCCGGGCTTGGCCCCTATCCTGGAGGAAATCGCCAGCCATCCAGCGGTGAAATCCATAATACCGGCCCGGATCAACAGCGCCGTCAGGGGGTCGGGAGTCCAGCTCTTCTGGAAGTACAAAACCCCGACGGGTATCAAACTCCTGGCCAAATCGGGGGGCGGGGTCCAGGAAATCTTCATTGTCACCAGCGAGCCGGAAGCCCTGCGGGAGATAATTGAAAATTATAAATAAAGGAATAGTCCCTCCTTCCTTCCCCGGCCGAAAAGGGCAACAGGCGATCAATTTATTATAGTCAAAATAATTTGATCCTTTTGTCTGCAAAGGCAGGAATGGCCCTGGGCCGGAGAATAGATACAATAGACCCCATGGGGCGAAAGAACAGAAAGGAGGGAAAATTGTGCCGACGGTAGTTGTTATGGGAACCCTGGACACTAAGGGAGCGGAACTCCAGTACGTGCAGAGGATCATTGCCGAAAGTGGGTTAAACACCCTGCTGATGGACACCGGCGTCCTGGGAACCCCCTCTATCAAGGCCGACATCCCCCGGGAGGAGGTGGCCAGGGCAGGGGGCCAGGACCTGAGCCAGCTGGTCGCGCGGGAAGACCGGGGCGAGGCAATAACGGTAATGACTGCAGGAGCAGCCAAGATCGCCCGGCAGCTCTATGACGAGGGAAGGCTGCAGGGAATAATCAGTCTGGGCGGCTCAGCCGGCACCACCATCGGCACTGCTGCCATGCGGGCCCTGCCCGTCGGTGTACCCAAGGTCATGGTCTCCACCCTGGCTTCTGGCGATACCCGCCCCTACGTTGACACCAAGGATATCTGCATGATGTATTCTGTCGTTGACATTGCCGGCTTGAACCGCCTCTCAAAGACCATCCTGGGCAACGCCGCCCGGGCCATCGCCGGAATGGTTGCCAACGCCAGGGAGGAGGCAGCCGATGAGAAGCCCCTGATCGGGGCCACCATGTTCGGTGTAACCACACCCTGTGTAACCAAGGCCAGGGAATACCTGGAAGAAAAGGGCTTCGAAGTCCTGGTCTTCCATGCCACCGGGACCGGGGGAAGGGCCATGGAAGATCTAATATACGACGGCTTTATCACCGGTGTCCTGGACATTACCACCACCGAATGGTGTGACGAACTGGTCGGCGGCGTCATGAATGCAGGCCCCCACCGCCTGGAAGCAGCCGGCAAAATGGGCATCCCCCAGGTGGTATCCCTGGGTGCCCTGGATATGGTCAATTTTGGTCCCATGGAATCCGTCCCAGAAAAATTCCGCCACAGACGCCTCTATAAACATAATCCTACCGTCACCCTTATGCGGACCGAGCCCGAGGAATGTGCCGAGCTGGGCCGGATCATCGCCGAAAAACTCAACGCCGCCACGGGACCCACAGTCCTGGTGATGCCCCTGAAGGGTGTCTCCTTAATCGACCGGGAAGGGCAGCCCTTCTGGCATCCCGAGGCAGATCAGGCCCTTTTTAATGCCATCCGGGAAAATATCGGTTCCAATGTTAAACTGGTTGAGCTGGACACCGACATTAACGATCCGGAATGCGCCTTAACCATGGCCAATCTCCTGGAGGAAATGATGATTAAGGGGAAAGGAGGAAATTAGAATGGCCTTTATCAGTCGGGCCGAAGCCCTGGCCAAAATTAAAAGTGAGATAGCAGCGGGAAAACCCATTATCGGTGCCGGAGCAGGAACGGGTATCTCGGCCAAGTGTGCCGAAGCCGGGGGAGTAGACCTGATCATTATCTACAATTCCGGCCGCTACCGGATGGCGGGCAGGGGCTCCCTGGCCGGCCTTCTCCCCTACGGCGATGCCAATGCCATCGTCGTTGACATGGCCAAAGAAGTCCTCCCCATTGTGAAAAAGACCCCTGTCCAGGCCGGGGTCTGCGGTACCGATCCCTTCCGGGTTATGGATGTTTTCCTGAAAGAGCTCAAGGAGATGGGCTTTACCGGTGTCCAAAACTTCCC
>LFSN01000055.1:0-23862 GCA_001513125.1 Clostridia bacterium DTU030 | reverse complement strand
GACCTGGAGGTAGAAATGATTGCCAAAGCCCATAAACTCGACATGCTCACAACGCCCTACGTCTTTAGCGAGGAAGACGCAGAAAAAATGGCCGAAGCTGGGGCCGACATCCTCGTCCCCCACGTGGGCCTGACCACCAAGGGCACCATCGGCGCCGCCACCGCCTTGACCCTGGAAGAAGCAGCGAAACGGGTCCAAGCCATGCACGATGCAGCCAAGAGAATCAATCCGGACATCATCGTCCTCTGCCACGGGGGACCAATAGCAGAACCGGAGGATGCCCAGTACATCCTTGACAACACCGAAGGCATCGTCGGTTTCTTCGGCGCATCCAGCATCGAGCGCCTCCCAACAGAAGTAGCCATCACCGAGCAGGTGAGAAAATTTAAAGCCATCAAGTACTAAGACCCTGACAACGGGGGCCCGCCCCCGTTGTTCCCTTTTTGCGGGCCAAAAGGAATGAACCGCCATCACCAGGGGGATGGCGGTTTTGCCTGCTTGCTACTTACTAGCTGACATCGGTAAGTATGCGCCGTTCCAGTTTCCGGACGGCTTCGGTGGGGCTCCTGCCGACTTCTTCCTGGAAACCAGCCCGGCTGCAATAGGCAACCCAACGCTTGGCAGGCGCATTCCTGGGTTCTAATTCTACTTCAATAATATATTCCCTGCCATTGATGCGACGTCTTAATTCCATTGCCCAGCGTTACCTCCTTCCATGTATTCTTGTTCTTACAATTTTTGCGACTACTTTATATTATATACCAAAATACACCGGATCACAAGATCAGACCATTTATTGTTCAATCATATGGCAATAGGAATATTTCGACAAAGAGGGGATAAGCAGGGTCGCCAGAGTCCCCCCGCACATAGACCATCCGGTCCGCCCAGGATTGGAAGTTATTTTTCCAGCCCCCATTGTCTGTCAACTGCCTGGCCCTCCCCCCGGGGTCTACGGCATAGATCTCTGTGTATAGCTCCCCCTTTGCCTCGTCCTCCAATACCCTGCCGACGATAATCTGTCCCCTATGCCACAGGACCGGTTCATCGATGGCTCCCTGGATGGTAAAGAGCACCCCTCCTTCCCCACTGTCCACAACCATGAGGGATGAGCTCCCATCGGCTTCATAGCGGTACAGGTAGATCTGTTCACCGGTGGGAGACCAACCGGCCAGGGAGAACCATTCTCCCTCCAGGGGGGTCAACAGCCGCAGCTCCCCCCTTTCTAAGTCCACCTCCCAAAGGCCTTCCCAACTAAAATCTGCACCCCAGGGACTGCTATCCCTATCTTTCCAGCGGGCCGATAAGAAGGCCAGGCGCCTGCCATCGGGGGACCAGATGGGAGCACCCACCTGTCCTCCCGGTACCCCGTACCGGTCTATCGTATTGTCGGGGAGGGAAAAAACCTGGAGGAAGGTAGCGGGAGGAAGGGCACCGTCTTCCCCCAAAAAAAGGTCATAGCCCCCACCCTGCCTGACGCCCGTCAGAAAAGCCAATCTCTCATCGGTAGGAGACCAAAGGGGGAAAAAATGATAATCGTCATCGGCAATAACACTTTTCCCCTGTCCCCTCTCGGTATCCAATATAATCAGGCCATTTTTATCCCCTATTAGCTGGGGATAAGCGACATATCTTCCCGAAGGGGAGAAGGAAAGCTGAAAAAGACTATTCCTTTGCGGCAGACCCCTTTGTACCAATTTCTTCTCTCCCGTCTCCAAATCAATACGCCACAGTTCCCCCATCCTGTGGACCAGGAGGGAGCCTCCTGTCGTCAACTTTAATTGGCCCAGTCCAATCTGCCCACCAGATAGCCAGGCCAGCTCCTGGTCAGAGATTTCCCCTGCATCGGAAAGGACTAGCCGGCCGATATAGATGCCTGTGGAGCCGGAATAGGGGCCGGTGGTCTGGGGCCCAATGACGGCATAATACAATTTTCCCCCTTCGGGGGACCAGCCCAGCAGCTGGAGGTTGAGAAAACCCTCTTCCTGGGGGGGCGAAGGGATGGTCAGAACCCGGTCTAACCGGCCGCTGGCATAGTCTAAGAGCCAAATCCCGTAGCCATCGTGGTAGCCGCTAAGGGCCAATTTCTCTCCCGCCGGCGACCATTGGGCCTGGGGCAAAATTCCGAAAAAAGGCCCCAGGGTATTCACTTTACCGACATTAACCGGCTCCACCTGCTCCTCCCCCCCTGCCTCCGCCTCCGCGGGAGGAACCAGGGGAAAAACTGGACCATCTTCTTCCTCAGGAGGGATAACCACAACCAACCCTTCCTGTCCCTCATGGGTTTCCTCGGCCACCGGCCTTTCTTCCCCTGCGCATCCTCCTAGCAGCATCAGGCATATGAGCAAAATAATGAGATGATTGCGTCCTTTCATTTGCCTATCCTCTCCTCTGGTAACCCTCTCCCTCTATTGTAACTGCCCGATGCCCTTCCAGGGGTAAAAAAACAGTAAATTTTAGCCGCCAATTAAAGCCTGCAGCCTTTTGTAGACCTTTCCCTGGAGTTCCCTTCTTCCACCAAATTCTATTCTACCCAACCTGCCTCCTTTGCCCTCCAGGAGCAAAACCTCTCCCACCACCCGAAGGAACCTCACTTCTTCAAGGGGGGTTACCCTGACGCCTATACCCAATATGCCCTTCCGTAAAAAATATATACGGCGATTGGTAACCACCACCGCCTGCCTGGGTGTTAGCTGCAGTGAGATAATGGTCAATTCGGCCAGGTCCACCCGGCGGCGAAGGGCAGCGGCAAATTGGGGGTTAAGCTCTTCCAGCAAGACAAACACACCAGCCACCTCATATTCCCCTAGATTGGAAAAAAGAAGCTGTTATGACAACAGCTTCCAAAATACAAAAGGGTTCGTTAAATTAATTATAACATAACCTCCTGGCCTTTCGCCAGAAAAATCCAGACCACTCTTCTTTGCCACTGAGAAGCTGCTGTTATAACAGCTTCCGACAGAGTCCCTATTACTCCTGGGGTTGGGGTGCCCCTACGGGGCAGACATCGGCACAGGCACCGCATTCGGTGCAGAGTTCAGGGTCGATCACATAGATGTCCCCTTCACTGATAGCTTCAACGGGGCATTCCGGTTGACAGGCACCACATGCGATACACTCATCCGTAATGTGATAAGCCATGTTGTACACCTCCATACATTTGGTAATTGCTCCAAACTTATATATTCGCACTCCCTGGGAAAATTCCTCTTTTGTGCAGAAAATATTAGTAAAAGGAAAATTGCTCCTTTGATCGGCCCCAACAAATCAATTCTATAGTATAATGGTAGTCATATAATCTAGAGCATAGTTTTGAAGGGGGTGACAGCATTGGATAAAGGCCAAGCCAGCGATAATCGTACCATTACCATTGAGCTTTTGGCCCAAAGGGGAGTCAGGCTGGAGGATATAGCCCAGCTGGTGCTGGAGCTGCAGAGGGAATATTTCCCTGATTTAACCTGCCAGGAGTGCCTGGAAAGCGTCCTGCGGGTATTAAACAAGAGGGAGGTGCAAAATGCCATCCTCACGGGCCTTGCCCTGGATATCCTTGCGGAAAAAAATCTTGTCGACGAACCCCTGGCCTCCATGCTCCGCAACGACGATAACCTCTATGGCATTGATGAAATCCTGTCTTTGAGCATTGTCAACGTCTACGGCTCCATCGGCCTCACCAATTTTGGTTATCTCGATAAGCTCAAGCCGGGGATTATCGGCAGCATCAATGACAAGAAAAACAGTGTCAATACTTTCCTTGATGATATCGTGGCCGCCATTGCCGCAGCCGCTTCGGCCCGCATAGCCCACCGGGCTAGGGAGGTACCTACCGATGACTAAATCCTGGCAAGAAAGAAGGATTAAAGACTCAATCGCCTCCCCTCACCCTTACCCCACCCTCCGGGGCCACCCAGGAGACGGTTTCCTCCCATACCTCCCGCAGCCGGTGCCAATCCCCTTCGGTCAAATATGGGTCCGCTCCCCCTTCGTAGGCCCGCATTGCTTCTTGGACGGGCAGCACCCGGTAGTGTAACCTGCCATCTAACCGGTAGCGGTGCACCCAGGTAGGCAGATATTCCACCGCCTTGATTCTTTTCTCACCCCGGGTAACATTCTTTTCCAGGGTTACATAAAGGATCATCCCACTATCCCGGTACCGATCCCGCTGGTTGGATATAAAATTTCCCTGGGAGTAGGCTACCAGCCGATCCCCTCCCTCCCCGGAAAAAAACTTTACCGGCTGCAGCACATGGGGGTGGCTTCCCAGGATAATATCGGCCCCCTGGGCAAAAAGAAAAGCCACCAGCTCCTCTTGTTCAGGAGAGGGATGGCGGTGGTATTCATGGCCAAAATGGAGCAGGATAACTATCCAATCGGCTCCCCCTTCCCTGGCCCTTGCTATGTCCTGGGCCATCTCATCCCGGTCGATTAACTTGACCAGATACTCCTTTCCCTTGGGCAGGGGAATCCCATTGGTTCCGTATGTATAGGCCAAAATGGCTAAACACTGGCCCTCCCTTTCCAGCATGGTGATAGCTTCCCTTTCCTCCCAACTGCGGTAGGTTCCTACCGCCAGCAGGCCATGGGTCGCCAGGTTATCCAGGGTGGATAAAACCCCCTTTTCTCCCCGGTCAAGGGAATGATTGTTGGCTGTGCTCACCAGATGGAAGCCGGCCCAGCGCAAAGCCGCAGCCAGTTCAGCAGGACTATTAAAACGGGGATAGCCGGAGTAACCCTGTTCTGGACCGGCCAGGGTTGTTTCCAAATTGGCTACAGCTATATCGGCCTCGGCCAGATGGGGCTTTACCGGGGCAAAACAAGGGGTAAAATCATATTCCCCCCGCTCCCTGTCAAAGGCCGCATTCACCTGGGGCATGTGGGCCATGATATCACCGACACTGGCAAGGGTAATGCTGGTGACAAGCTCCGGCTCCGGTTCCGGCGGCAGCTCAGCTTCCACAGCCCCGGGCTCAGTGGTAACCGGTGCTGCAGGTTCCCTCTCCAGCCAGAGGAGACCCAGCAGCACCAGGGTGGCCAGGAGCACCAGGGCGGCAAGGATAAAATTCTTTTTCATGCCTTCACTTCACCCCCACCGGTAACATTCCCCATCTATGACAATAATCCTCTTTTTTCTACCCCAGAAAGAATTAGAGGCCTGTTGATACAGGCCTCTAATTAATAGGCAATTCAGGATACTTTTTCCTGGGCAAGGACACGGCCGGTGAAGGCCCCGATGAGAAAACGCTGGACCTCGGATGCCCCCCTGCCAGCCCGGCTGAGGCGGACCTCCCAGAGGAGGGTGTTTTTTTCCAGGACCAGGCCTATCCCCACAAGTTCAGCCCGGTAATTGACCTTGTCCCGGGCAATGGCAATAGCCTGTTCCGGGGTAATCTGGGCTACCTGCACCTGACCGTCTTTAATCCGACCCCTTTCCACTACCTGGCCGTCCTTTTCCCGGATGGTTACATAGATCCGTTCTGCAGGATCGGCCCCCCTCTGGGCCATGTTTACCGTCCAGAGGCCGGAATTTTTCATATGGGCCGTGGCCTTGACCTCCACAGGCCGGGCTGCTTCTCCCCGGGCAATTTCCACGGCCTTCTTCCAGTCCACCGGTCCTGTTTTGGGAGCAGCAACTTTATTAACTTTATAATCCAATACCCGCCCTGTCAGCAGATCCACTATTACCTGATGGGTGATAGTTTCCACCCGGTTCTTCTCCCGCAATTTAACCTCCCAGGCGATCCTTCCCCAGAAAATGGTCAGGCCTACAGATTCCAAGTCCGCCTGCCGGCTGGGAATATGGTTTCTGGCTATCTTTACCGCTTCCCCTTCATCCACCAACCGGAGCCTGATTTGATGGTGGGCCTTGTGCTTCATCACCTCTGCCTGTCCCAGGGGAGCCGCCATAACCCCCTGTCCGCCAAGAAGAATTATCAGGGCAGTAACCACAAAGATTACGGAAAAATTCCTTTTCAAGCCATTTCCCTTCCTTCCTTGTTTATTATAGAGACTGTAGCTTTATAGAGACTGTAGCTTCTAATTTGGGTTCCCCTTGTCCCCCCTTTCTCCTGTACTACTTTAGACCGGGGGACAGGGGCCTAAGTTCCTGGTACTTTTTGGACTGTCACAAGGAAGGAGGCAATGACAGGAGAGGGTTTTTTCTCAGCGGCCACAGCCCCCATGATGGACCAGGGAAGCAAAAACCAGGGAACAGAGCTTGGAGTAGGCGGAATCGGCCCGGGAGGGAAGGACTACGGGAGCCCGGCTGCCCATGACAATGCCCGCCATGGTCCCCCCGGCCAAGAAGGACAATGATTTCCCCAGCACATTGCCTGCCTCAATATCGGGCACAAGGAGGATATCGGCCTCACCGGCAACGGGGCTCTTAATCCCCTTCTGCTGCGCAGCCTTTTTGTCAACGGCATTATCCAGGGCCAGGGGGCCGTCCACAATAGCTCCCTCTATTTGGCCCCGCTCGGCCATCTTGGCCAGACTGGCTGCGTCGACGGTGGCCGGCATCTGGGGATTAACAACTTCCACCGCCGCCAGGAGGGCTACCCTGGGTTGATCGTAGCCCAGGGCTTTGACGGCCTCAACGCTGTTTTGCAGTATCTGCAATTTCTGCATTAGATCCGGGGCAATATTCACTCCCCCATCGGTCATAAACAAAAGGCGGGGGAAATGGGGCAGATCGAAGGCAGCCACGTGACTCAACAGCTTCCCTGTCCGCAAACCGTAGTCAGGGTTTAAGATGGCCTTCATAAAAACAGAGGTGCTCACCATTCCCTTCATGACCACGTCCGCTTCCCCGCTGCTGACCAGTTCTACCGCCCTTTGGGCGCTGGTCCCGGCATCGGGAGCCCCAATCAGGACACAGTCGGCCAGGGAAAGGCCAACGGCAGCAGCCTGCTCCCTCACCCGATCTTCCCGGCCGACCAGATAAGGTACAATGAGGCCCTCCTGGCTGGCCAGCTTGATCCCCTCCAGGACCTCCTTATCCTCGGCGGCCGCCACCGCTACCCGGGCCGGCGGATATTCCCTGGCCCTTTCTATCAACTGGGGAAAATCCTTTATTACCATCGTGTACCCTCCTTACCCCCATAATGCCTGGCCTCTTCCTGCCCATTTAGTACCCGCAGGGCCCCTTCTGCCAGGGCGGCCATCTCCTCTTCCCCGGGATAAGGGAGGACAGGGGCAATAAAACCGACCCGCTGCCGGATCCTCCCTGTTATGTACTGGGAATGGGCAAGGCCCCCTGTCAAAACTATTCCATCTACCTGCCCTTCCAAAACCGCCGCCATGGCAGCAATGTTTTTGGCAATTTGTAAGATCATGGCCTCCAGTACCAGCTGGGCCTCACTGTCGCCTGCCTTGATCCGACCCTCAACTTCCTCTATGTCGGCCGTGCCCAGGTAGGAATAGACCCCGCCCCGGCGCAGAACCAGAGCCAGAAGCTCTTCACGGGTATATCGGCCGGAAAAGCACAGGTTGATTAGATCCGTTGTCGGCAGCCCCCCTGCCCTTTCGGGGGAAAAGGGCCCTTCTTGATTGGAGCTATCTACATCGACCAGCCGGCCCTGCCGCTGGGCGTAAATGGAGATACCGCCGCCCAGGTGGGCCAGGACCAGATTGGTCTCCTGGTGCTCCCGGCCCAGGTCCCGGGCAGCCAGGCGGGCTACCCTCCTGATATTGAGGGCGTGGCCCAGGCTGCGCCTTTTTATTTCCTTAAGGCCGGAGAGGCGGGAGACATCTTCCATTTCATCCACCGAAATGGGATCGACAATAAAGGCCGGAATGCCGTACTGCTGGCTGATGGCATGGGCAAGGAGTCCCCCCAGGTTAGCAGGGTGTTCACCCTGTACACCCGCCCGGAGATCGGCCAGCATTTTTTCGTTTACTAGATAGGTACCCCCGGTCAGGGGGTGAAGCATGCCCCCCCTTCCCACAACGGCATGGAGGGTGGTCAGGGGTATATCCCTTTTCTCCAGTTCCTCCTTTATAATTTTGTACCGAAAGTCGAATTGGTCCACAACCCTGGCAAAGCTGAGGATTTCTTCCCGGCTGTGATTAATCTTCTCAGCCAGTATCCTCTCTCTGCCATCATAGACGGCAATTTTGGTTGAGGTAGACCCGGGATTAATCACCAGGATCCGGTACTTTTCTGCCCCTTGCATCCTTCCCCCTTCAGCTCCTTTCCCATTTTTCTTACTAAATTAAACGGGTCTTCCAATTACCTTTGCAATATTCGCTCTAATTCCATCAATTCCTGCCCGAAAATCACCGGTCCTTCCTACTAACCCCGGCCACAAAAAAACACCGGCCGTCCCGGTGCAAACCGCCGTACCGGCCCGCCCCATCCCCTGCCCCCTGGTCTCTACACTATTGGCCTGGCAAAAACTCCTGTCAGGCCGGCGGCAGCCACCCTGGCGGCGATTTCCCTCCTGTCCGTTGTATAGAGGCCCAGCTCCCGCATGCGCTGGAAATAGATGGAACCGGAAAAGGTGTATTTCCTCCGCAGGCCCTCTGCCGTCTCCAGCTGCTCCCGGACAAAGGCAATGATATCACCGTTGGCCAGGGTCCGGGGCAGGGCCAACAGCTCCTTCCCACAGGCCCAGCGGACGGCATTGTGGCCTGCCAGGGTGCCGGTGACGATGGCCTCTGTATGCCCCACCAGGGGGCCGGCCTTCTCTCCCCCGCAGAAGAGGTTTTCCAGGCCCTTCACCTTTAAATAGTTGTCCCGGGGCGATATGGCCAGGAAGCGGATGGAATTGCCCCTGCCCCCGGCATAAGGGTCTTCAAAACGGGCATTTTCAAAGCCTGGTATTTGCCGCAATTGCTCCAGGGGGAAATAGGAGGCCATCAATTTGGCATGGCCGGTATCCAAAAGGACAAGATTCTCGGCATATTCCTTCAGATTATACTGCTGGCAGGCCTTCTTGACCAGATCCTTATCCTGCAGCTTTGGCGGCAGGGGAACCACCGCCACCCCCTCCCTGTTCAACTGCTCCTGCAGCCCAGGGGCCAGGGACTCCTTCAGCAGCTTACATGAACCGCTCATGGCCCCCAGGGTGCCGGCAACACTGCCGCCCATCATTTCTTGAACCCCTGCCTGGGCGGCGATGCTGACCCGGGGCCCGTAACTGGGACAGCGGAGGATACACATGGCACAGCCATTGCCGTATTTCAAACAGTTGACCTGGGGACCTGCCGTCCCCGTTGTTTCCACAAATACATCGGCGGCAAAGATCTGTCCCCTATCAGAGCGAAGGCCCTTAATACGCCCCTTTCCTTCCTCCATTTCTACCGCCCCGGCCCTGGTTTCCAGCTGGATGTCGATCCCCTTCTCCTGCAGGAACCTGCGCACCGCCGGCTCTATTTTGGTCACATCGTAGAGGGTAGCATGCCTGTGGCCGGGAAAATTGATATTCCGGTGGCGGGCGACGGAATAGGCAATTTGAAAGAGCTCCCCGCCCCCAAGGGCTATGGCCTCTTCCGCTGCCGTGTACCGCCCGTTGTTATTCATGATGCCGCCGACAAGACCCGTGCCCAGCAGCTGGTCCGTTTTCTCCAGCAGGGTCACCCGGGCTCCCGCCTTGGCTGCCGCCAGGGCGGCTGCGCACCCCGACCAGCCGCCGCCGACCACCAGCACCTTGATCATGCCAGCATTGCCTCCTCTCATATCCCCAACCCTTCCCGCCAGCCAGACTGAAATCCGGCTTTTCGCGCAAATTCCCCCCTTCGCCGGTAGTCCCGGGCCGGGGGGAAAGGAAAAGGTTGCCCGGGCAGGCAACAGTCGGTATGGTCCCATATGGAACAAGTCCCCAAGCCTCGCGGAGCTCCGGCAGAACTACCGGGGAGGAGAACCGGGGGAAACTAGATTGTCCCCCACAGAATCATCGCCATCCCCACGACAATGGCGCCAATTTTTAGCATGCTCACCCGCCCCAGCATCTGGGTCAGGCCCAGCAGGCTGACACCGATAAAGACAAAGGGGCCTATGGACCCCAGGAGGCCATTTATCTTAATGGCATTTTCCACTGTTCTGAACTTAAGCATCAAAAAAGCACCGGCAATGCCCAGTAGGCCAAAGAGGAAGCGGATAATGGCCATGCCCGTAACGACCTTTTCTCCTGCCATCTTCTCAACCACCCCTTTCCAGGTGCCAGGGGTAATTGGTTCAGCACTACCCAGCGATGAAGAGCTTATTTTATATTATTCTCCCCGGCCCGAAATATTTTCCCTTCCCTTTCTCAAAACCATAATATTCAACAGCTGCCGTTTAGGGACTCGGGGCAAAAAAAAGAACCAGCTAACTGGTTCTTTAAACCCTATAGATCCCGCCTTCCCGGGCCAGGTCAGCCTGGGGAAATACTTCCCTGGCTTCTGCCAGCAACTCCCCCTCATCCCCTTCGGGGTACAGGTGGGTGAGAAGTAGCTTTTCTACCCCCGCCTCCCTGGCAAGACACGCCGCCTGGTGGGCCGAGAGGTGATTCCCCTTGCCCGCCTCCACCTCCCGGTGCCGGTAGTTTGCCTCCGAGAGAAGGAGATTGGCTCCAGCAACAAAGGGCACCAGGCCGGCAAAGTATTCCGTATCCCCTGTATAGATAAAACGTCTCCCTCCCCCCTTCAGGCCCACCGCTACACTGGGCACGGGATGCACCGTCCAGAGAAAGGACACAGTAAAATCGCCGATTTCCAAGGTATCGCCCCCCTGGACCGGCTTGAGAAGAAAATTATCTTTATATTGTAAAGAAGAAAAGACATCCTCCGGTTCCGCCGGGCAATAGATGGGCAGCGGTTCCTGCCGCAGTCCCCCCCGGCGGGCAGCTTCCAACGCATAGCGCAAAACATAGAGATCGCTTATATGATCATAGTGGAGGTGGGATAGCACCACCGCCGTCAGCCGGTTGAGATTCAGGTACTGCCGGAACCGGGCCACCACGCCGCTGCCGCAATCGAGGAGAAGGCTGGTATTGCCCTGGGTCAAGAGATAGCCGGAACAGGCCCTGCCCGCCCCCGGATAGGGCCCGTTATTACCAAGTACCGTCAACTCCATCCTGCGGTTTTCCCCCCCAGAATCATGATTAAGTATAAATTTATTCTATACCGGTCCCCCTTCGATTACAAGGGGGTATTTCCCCGGCTGCCCTGGGAGAAGGAAGGCCCGGGCCTGTTCGCCCTCAGCCTCCCAGCACCTTCTCCCTCTGAAACTGGTACACCCGCCGGGAAATCTCTGTAATGACGGCAAAACCCTCATCGACACTCTGACCCACCCCATCGGTCATGACACACAGGATATAGGGACGATCGGCCAAGAATACAATGCCGATATCATTGGCCACGCCGGTAACGGTCCCCACCTTGTGGGCAACCTGTACATGGGCCGGAACCCCGGGGGGAATGCCCTCTTCATCAAAGATGGTATGGGACATGTGGTCCAAAAGCCTTCCTCCCAAATCGGGGTGGGCGGCGGCAAAGTCCAGGAGGGCCTGCAGGTAGATGCCCAAATCCCGGGCGGTAGAAATATTGGCCCCGCCGGGATAGACGGTTTCTCCTCCCAGGGAGCGGAAATAGGCAGCTATGTTCTCCTTGCCCAGATGCCGGAGGAGCATCTTCCAGGCAATATTGTCGCTGACGCTGATGGCCAGGTTGGCCAGCACTCCCAGGGAATAGCGGGCACCGTCCTGGGTAAAGAACTGGATGACACCGGCACCGTCGCTGTAATCGGTAGCGGCCTGGTAGACCACGGTATCTTCCAGCTGGAGCTTGCCATCGGCAACCTGCTGCAAAAGGTAGAGGACAATGGGCGCCTTAATGGAGCTGGCGGCCGTTATGGATTCCCTTTCATTGATGCCGAAGCTGGCCCCGGAACGGACATCGCGAAAATAAACCCCTATCCTTCCACCCTGCCCCTGGATATACTGGGCCAGTTCCTGCTGGAGGGGCCCGTAATCGGGTTCAGGCAGGGGTGCATCCTGGAGGGGTTTTAACTCCTCATCGCCCTTACCGGGACAGCCGCCCAGACCAATCAGGATCAAGAGCAGAACCAGGCAGGCAGCCAGCTGCCCGGGCCCCAACCCCCTTTTCCCTCGCCCCTTCATAACCTCCTTACCCCCTTCATCTTTTACCCATACTTTTTCCGGGAAGCAAGGAGCCTATACTGACAACTGCCTTAGTTCTTCCTTTATGAGGGCCAGTTCCTTCTCCGTCAGGCGCCACAATTCCGCCGCCCTGGCATGGATCCCCTCCTCCAGGGCCCCCGTTTTCCCCTGCTGCCGGGCCACGGCAGCCGCCTCCCGGCCGAGAACAGCCAGTTCCCGGTGGAGGGAATTGGCGGGGTCAAATTGGGGAATCGCGATCTTTTCCAGGATATGGGGGGAAGCAAAGCTCCCAGTGGCGAGGACCGAGGTGGTGCGCACGACAAATTGGGCCGGGGTCGAGTTCAGCAGGGCACAAAAGTAATGGGCCTCGTCCTCCCGATCAAAGGGGACAAAGACAGTGCTGTCATTGGGAATAATCAGCTCCTGGGTAAAGGTCCCTCCCCCTTTCCTGCTGACAACGGCAGCTGTAATTTTGGTGCCAATCCGCAGCCAGACAACTTTATAGGGGGCAAAGGTATAGTCGCCGATTCCATAGATGGAGTAATAGGGCCCCCTGGCCATGAGGCTCCGCACAACCCGGGTCCGGCGCTCCTTTAGAATCGGGGCAAACTGCTGCAGGTAGCGGGCTGTATTGGGGAAGTAGTGGGCCATCTCCGCCTCGGGGATGGCCTGGAGCCTTTCCCCTTCCCTGTGGGGCAAAAGGATGTAGGCCCCCGGTTCGCCGTGCCACCTTACAATATCCCGCCCCCGGAGCAGAGGATAAATCAGGTCACCTTCCAGGCAGGCCTCCACCTTTGGGACTGATCTTTTTACGCCGGTAATCAAGTTTGTGACTTTTACCAGGCCGCCTCTACCAGCGGGACCCTGGAGCTCCAGGTAGTAGACCCCATTGGCCCCACCGGTATTGACCCCCTCCCGGGCCCGGTAGCAGGAGGGGCCAATTATCTTCTCCAGGGCCGGCAGGGCCTGGGGGCTGGCCGTCACCCAGGGAGATGTATGGTCCTGGGAGCTGACGGGCTTTGCCACCAGGGGTATCCGTTGGGTTCGCCCCTTTACCGCCGCCAGGGAGCTGTCTTCCCGGAGCCGTTCCCTGCCCCGGATTTTCCAGTAGATATAGGGGACAGGGTAGCGGGTGGGCCTGCCCTTGCCAAGGATCATGAGGGCGGTGCGATTGCTGGCACCGGGGAAGGGTTTGATTTCGCTCAAGTCTTCCACCCGCACAACCTGTACTGGTGTCCCCCCGGGCAGAGTGAAGGTGCGGAAGCCCTGTCCCGCCCCCGTCGTTTTAAAAATAGATTGGGTGATGAGAAAGGCCAGGGTCCCCCCCTCTATGAGGTGCCGATCTAAGGCCACATAGGTGAGGAGAATGGCAAAGTCATCCTTGCTCTTTCCCAGCAGGGCATCATAGCCCCGGTGCCGGTAGAGGTCGTATTCTTGCCAATAGGGCTGCGTCTGGTCCCGATAGGCCGTGGGCAGGGTTTCCCAGTTTATCCAGGGGGGATTCCCAACTATGTACTTAAATTGCCTGTTTTCCACCTCCCCGGGCGGGGACAAAACGGTATCGCCCAGATACACCGGGGGTATAAATTGTTCTCCAGCCTCCGGGAGAAGATCGGCCAGGGCCAGGAGGTAGTTTACCCGGGCAGCCAGGACGGCCAGGGGATTGCGATCAACGCCCACCACCAGGCGGGAGGCGGCTGCAAGGATCTCGAGCCCATCCATCCCCTGGGCTGCCGCCTCGACCCGGAGGGCCTGCAGGGCCGACAGCAGAAAGGCCCCCGAACCACAGGCAGGATCCAGTACTCCCCCTTCCCCCTGGTCCCCCTCCGGTACAAAGCGGGGTGCCAGGAGCTGGTACAGATACTGGACCAGCCAGCGGGGGGTGTAGTGCTCACCTAAACTGTGCCGCAGGGCAGGGGGCAGGAGGGAATGGTACAGGGGCCGTAAAATATCCTCCCCGGTCCCCGGCCCCCGGGCAAAATCATAATTCTGGAGCCGGTCTACCAGGGGCAGCAGGCCCTGGGCCAGGTCATGGGACCAGGCCTCGTGATACCAGGAAAAGACCCCTGCCTCCCTTCCTTCGGCCAGGGAAAAGAAGGGGAGCCCTTCCAGCCTGGCCAACCACTCCCCCAGCTCCTCCTTCCCCCCGGCCTGGGGATAGGAAAGGCCGAGGAGGGGTGCTGCCAAAAGTTTCCCTAGAAGGGCAAAATAAGTGTGGAGGGCCACCAGCAGGAGCTCTGGCTCCCATCCCTGCCCCTCTCCAGCCAGCACCTCCCCCAATTCCCTTGCTGCCCGCTCCTCCCGGACCCTGGCCCGGGCGTTTTTATTGACCGCCCGGCCGCTTCCGGCCAGCCACTGGGACACCACCCCTTCCCGCAGCCGGGGAGGAGCTGCAGCCAGGGCCCGGTACAGGGCAGTTACCATCTCCCGGCCCCGCGCTGCCGCCAGGCCGAAATCTCCCAGTAAGTTTTTGGCCGTAAGGGGAGTTAAACCAGAAACAGCCGGCATTATATTCCTACCTCCCCACCAGTTGAGAACCTACAACAACTCCAGCAAGATTAAAGAAGGTGGGGCATCTAATCCCCACCTTCCGTCTCTACTACGCTATTTTCCTTCCCCCGTCAGAAAGTCCCAGGCAAACTGGGCGTACAGGGCTACACCCCGGTCCAAAGCCCCTTCATCGACATCAAACTTGGGATGGTGGTGGGGGTAGCAGGCATTTTCCTCGTTGGCAACCCCCAGGAAGGCAAAGACACCCGGAGCCTTCTCACAATAATAGGCGAAGTCTTCACTGCCAGTTTGTTTCGGGATGCTGGCCAGGGCTTCCTCACCGTAGAGCCTCCTGACCATATCGGTTGCCATTTCCGAAAGCTTTGGGTCATTCATCGTAACGGGGGTTAATTTAGCATACTCCATTTCCACCTCCGCCCGGTAGGCGGCCGCCGTCCCCTTGGCTATCCTCTCAATGATGCCGGGGGCCTGGGCCTGAAGTTCGGGGCAAAAACCCCGGACCGTACCTTCCAGGGTACCCTTTCCGGCAATGATGTTCCACCTGGTGCCCACATCCACCTTGCCGATGGTGACAACCAGGTTATCCAAAGGGCTGACCTCACGGCTGACGATGGACTGGAGATTCATAATGGTTGCCGCCGAAGCCACTACAGCGTCAATGGTCTGGTGGGGCTGGGCAGCGTGGCCACCCTTGCCGGTGACGTGGATCTTGAACATATCACAGAAGGCCATCCGCGGACCCGGTTCTACCGAGATCTGGCCTGCCGGCAGGTCGGCCCACACGTGGATACCAAAGACTGCATCCACATCATCCATTTCCCCAGCTTCGACAATGAGCTTGGCTCCTTGGGCTACCTCTTCTCCCGGCTGGAAGAAGAATTTTACCGTCCCCGGCAGCTGGTCCCGCACCTGGCTCAGCACCTTGGCTGCTCCCAGGAGGGTTGCCACGTGGGCATCATGGCCGCAGGCATGCATGACACCCTCCACTTCCGAGGCATAGGGCACATCATTTTCTTCCGTCAGGCTCAAAGCGTCCATGTCAGCCCGCAGGGCTACCGTTTTACCCGGTTTTGCCCCTTTCAGGATACCGATAACGGCCGTATCTCCATGCCGGCGAATCTCGATACCCATTTTCCGCAGCTCTTCCTCCACCCGCTCAGCCGTCCGGAACTCCTGCATGCTGACTTCCGGATGGCGGTGGAGTTCCCGCCGCCAGGCGATAACTTCTTCCTTGACTTCCTGAGCCAAATCCCTAAAACATACCATATTCAATACCTCCTCTTAATAAAACACTTTCTTGGTTACTGGGCCAGGGCCAGTACCGCATCTAGATAAAGCTCCGCCCCCAGGGCAATGTCCTCATAATCGGTCCACTCCTCGGGGCAGTGGCTTTTGCCATCGCGACTGGGTACGAACAGGAGTCCCACCGGGGCCAGCCTGGCCATCACCATGGCGTCATGACCGGCTCCACTGGGCATCATCCTGAAGCTGATATTTTTCCGCTGGGCTGCCTCGGCGACAATATCTATGATCTTGGCTTCCGTAGCTACCGGCGGCACCGACAGGGCTTCTTCCCAGGTGTAAGTAAGGTTGGCAGCCTCACAGACTTCAGCCAGCACCTGCTTGATCTTTGCCGTCGCCCTTTCGATTACCTCATTATCCCCGTCCCGGAGGTCAATGCTGAACCTCACCTCGGCGGGGACAACGTTGTTGGAGCCGGGTTTGACCTGGATGCTGCCCACGGTGCCCACGGTATTTTCCCCCGCTTCCCGGGCAATGCCATCGATGGCAGTGATCACCCGGCTTGCCGCCACCAGGGCATCCCGCCGCATGTTCATGGGCGTTGTCCCGGCATGATCGGCAGAACCGTAGATGGTAACAAAGAAGGTCCTGATGCCGACTATAGACTCGACTATCCCAATTTTAGTCCCTGTGGACTCCAGGACCGGGCCCTGTTCGATATGGAGCTCTAGAAAGGCCTTGACAGAACCCGGTTTGCGTACGGCTTCCCTGACCTTGTCCGGATCCAGGCCAAAGGCCTTCATGGCCTCGGCCTTGCTGATTCTTTCCTCGTCAAAGGTACCGGTCAGCTCCTCCTGGGATATGCCGTCGACCATAGCCCGGCTCCCGAAGAGACCGGAGCCAAACCTGCCCCCCTCCTCCTCGGTCATGACGACCACCTCGATGGGATGGACCGTCTCTTTCCCCATATCCTGCAGGGCCCTGGCTATTTCTAAAGCGGCAACAACGCCGGCGGCGCCGTCAAAGGGTCCTCCATTCTTAACGGAGTCAATATGGGAACCGATCATCACAACGGGGGCCTCGGGATCCTTCCCTGCCCGGCGGCCAAACAGGTTGCCAACCGCATCGGTGTAGACCTCCAGGCCGATGGCCTCCATCTCCCGCTGCAGGTACTCCCTGGCCTGCCGCTCCTCGGGCGAAAAGGCCATCCGGGTAACCCCTGCCCCTGGTGTGGCAGTAAATTGGGCCAGGGTCTCCAAGTCCTTTCGTATACGCTCTACCTTGATCAATCTTCAGCCCTCCTATTAATATACCGGGCCGGAAAGGGCCGGTCCCGGCAAATATTTCTTATAAATAACCACCTATCCTGGACTACATATAGCCAACGAAGATACCGGCCAAAATCACCGAAACTATGGTAACGGTGGTAAAGCCGCCCACCAGCATCTTGGGCAACATTTCATTGGTCAAAAATTCCCTTTCCTCCTGGTTTTCTGCCACTGCCTTGATGGCTTCCATGGTCAGGATGTAGTTGGGAGGGAAGCCATAAAGGGCCGTTAAGGCTGTGGCAAAGCCTATCTCTTTGGTGTAACCGACCAGGCGGCTCACCAGCATGGATAGAATAGCCATACCGATAACGCCTATGATCAGGCTGCCGGCCAGGGGAAACAGGATCTCCATTAACATTTCCGGTGTGGCGCTGGATAAGCCTGCCATTACATAGGCCATCAGGGTCAGCATCAACCAGCCGAAGGAGTTGGCTATATTCAGGGGCCGCCGCTCAATAAAGCCGGTTTCTGCTCCAATGACCCCCACGAGCAGGCAGACCACATAGGGGGAAAGGGCATTGCCCGTCAATTCCGCCAGCTTGACCGAAAGCAAAGCAAGTAAAGCTATTTTGGCCAACATGACGAAGGTTGTCTGGTACTCTTCAGGAGTTGGGGGAAAGATCTGCAGCATGCTCTTTCCGCCAGCATCCCCTTGATCAGCGGCACTTTTTACTTCCACCTTCCCCTGGCGGAACAAATCGACCAGCCGGTTGGCCTCCTTCTTCAAGGCCAGGGCCGTCAGGGGATAGCCGACAAAGCCCTGCATCACATACATTACCAGGGCCAGGACACCCAGCTGGGTCAATCCCTTGGCCGTGGCCGCCTCCGACATCATCAGGGCTGCTACTATACCGCCGGCCAGAGGCGGTGTAACTACAATCACCGTTTCCCGCCCAAAGAGGGGTATACCGAGGGCAAATAAGAAGGCCACAATGCCAACTATACCGCTTAAGGCAACAACCACTGTGCGCCACTGGGCCACCAGTTCCCTGATACTCATTAGGGTACCCATATGGACCAAAAGGAAGTACATAGATAAAAGTGCAACGGGCATACCCAGACCAGGAATATCGACAATTTCAATGGGGAAGAATGTCCAGTAACCAGCCAAGAAGAGGGCTGCGACAACAAAGACCGAGGGCACAAAGGCCTTTGTCTTATAAGAAATAATGTCACCGAGGGCAAATATTAAAATTATGATGGTAAAAGCAGCAATAACACTCAACTACAAACACCTCCCAGAACATTGTACCCCCCATGGAAAGCCCCAACATCTATATTGTTAACAGTATATCAAAGCAAAACCAAAGTGACAACCGTTAAATATAAATTAATTCCCGGGGCTGCGGCAGGGAGATAGTTTGCCAAAAAGAGCACAATATTGAGGAAGGAGGAAAAATATGGCGAAGATCGTGGAAGGGGAACAGCGAAGGTTCATCACCGGCAATGAAGTCGTAGTCTGGGGAGCCCTGGCTGCCGGTGGCGACCTTATGTACGGTTACCCCATAACACCCCAGAATGAGATTATGCACTATTGGACACGCCTGGCTCCCCGCTTCGGGAAGGGCTTCCTGCAGACCGAAGATGAGCTTTCCGCCGGCTTTGCCACCCTGGGCGGCGTAATGGCCGGGAAGAAGGCCTTTTCCGGCACTTCGGGCCCCGGAAACGTCCTGATGCAGGAGCCCATTTCCATGGCGGAGATGATGCGGATCCCCGCCGTCTGGATCATTCAGCAGCGGGGAGGACCCTCCACGGCCACAGTCATCTACTCCCAGCAGGAGACCCGCCTGACCTGCTTCGGCGGCAATGGGGAGGGCTTACGCATTGTCTATTCCACCGCCTCCCATCAAGATCTCTTCGATTACACCATCAAGGCCTTGAATACCGCCTGGCGATATCGTTTCCCTACCTTTGTCCTGGGGGACGGTTACCAGGCCAAGATGCGGGAAGCCGTCACCCTCTATAATCCCGAAGAGCGGGGGATAGAAATTGTCCCCAGCGAACCCCTGGTCCTCCAGCCTGGGACCCCGGCCCGGGACCGGCCCCCCGCCCACCACCGCAATACCTTCAACATTGAAGAAGAGCTGCTGGCAGTCCTGGAGGAGCAGATTGAGGAGTACGAAAGCCTGGCCCCCCAAATAGCCGAATGGGAAGAGGCAGGTGCCGAGGACAGCCAGCTTATCCTGGTGGCCCACGGCGTCGTCTCCCGGGCCGCCCGGGAGGCCCGGGACGCCCTGGCCCGGCAGGATTTTCCCGTGGGATATTTCCGGCCCATCACCCTGCGACCCTTTCCCGCCGCCGCCCTGCGCCGGGCCGCCCAAAAGAGCAGGGGCCTGTTGGTCATGGAATCTGCCCACGGACAGCTGGTCAGCCTGGTCAAGGAGGCCCTGTACGGCCTGAAACTCCCCATTTACACCCTGCTGCGGCCCGGTGTGGGCATAACCACGGAAGAAGCCCAGGAAAAGGCCCGGGCCTTGCTGACTGGAAAGGAGGAAGGCTGAATGCCGGCCAGAAGGGAACCAGAAAGAATCGTATCGTCGGTGGAAAATATGCCTCGCTCCTGGCGCCGGGAAACCAAACCCCATAAGTTCTGTCCCGGCTGTGGCCATCCCATTATCCTCAAGGCCCTGGGGGAAGCCATCGATGAACTGGCCGTCCTGGACCGGGTCGTGTACGGCTGCGATATCGGCTGTTCCCTCCTCAGCTGGGATTTCTTCAATGTGGACAGTATCCAAACCCACCACGGCCGGACCACCCCCGTCATCGTCGGCTTGAAGCGAGCCAGGCCCGAGGCCATCGGGATAGCCTATATGGGCGATGGTGGCGGCTATGCCATCGGTGCCCAACATCTGGTCAATGCCGCGGCCCGGGACGACAAAATCACCATCATCCTCTGCAATAACACCGTCTATGCCATGACCGGCGGCCAGCTGGCCCCCACCACCCTGCCGGATCAGGCCACGGAGACAACGCCCCNNCCGGGGCCTATGTGGCCAGGGGAACCATCCTCAACTATCCCCAGCTGAAGAAAATCATCTACCGGGCCCTGGTCAACCAAATGGAAGGGCGGGGGCTCTCCTTTGTAGAGGTCCTCTCCTCCTGTCCCACCAACTGGGGAACCAACGCCCGGGAAACCCTTGACTACGTGAAAAACAAGATGGGTAAGGTTTTCCCCGTTGGGGAAATAAAGGTGCCCGGACAAAAGGAGGTCCAGTAGGATGGCAGCACTAACAAAAATCGCCCTGGCCGGCGAGGGGGGCCAGGGAGTCCAGGCAGTGGGGGAAATCCTGGCCGAAGCAGCCTTCCGGGACGGCCTGGAAGCCATCTACATCCCCAACTTTGGCGTCGAACAGCGGGGCGGCGTCTCCATTGCCTTTGTCCAAATTGGGAGGGAAAAGATTGGTGCCCCCAAATTTAAAAAGGCCGACATCCTGGTAGCCTTGAGCCAGCGGGCAGTAGAGCGCACAAGAAGCTATCTTACCCCCAACACCCTCTTTGTTTACGACAGTTCCGCCATCGAACCCCCGGAGATTGCCGACAGGGCCATCGGGGTCCAGAACTGGGATACGGTAGCACCAGAAGCCTTTGCCGATCAGGTGGGCAGCCAGCCTGGAAAGCCCATCCAACCGCCCCCGGCCGCTAAAATCGTCGGAATTCCGGCGGCCCAGGTGGCCAAGGAGGAGCTCAGCCCCCGGGTCTTTAACATCATCATCCTGGGGGCCATCATTGCTGCCAGCCAAATCCTGCCTCCGGAAGTGGTGAAAAGGGCCATGGAAGAGAAATTTCGAGAAAAATTTGCCGACAAACCCCAGCTGGCAGAGCTAAACTACCGGGCCTTTGCCCGGGGCCAGGAGCTCTTCCAAAAATTTACCGCGAAAGAGGGGGCTGATGGATAATGGGCGAAAAGGCATTAAAAGAAGACCAGAAAACCTTTGTGGGCTTTCGTTCTGAGGTTCCCCGGGGCGGCTCCTGGACCATCTACCCCGGCCTCTGTAAAGGCTGCGGTTTTTGTATTGAAGTTTGCCCCGTTAAAGTCATCGACTGGTCCGATCGCCTCGGAGTCTATGGAACGCCCAGCGTCGAAGTGGAAGCCGAGGGCTGTATCCTCTGCCACCAGTGTGAGCGCATCTGTCCCGACGCCGCCATCGGCGTGGAAAGCCGCCACAGGGAGGTGGCCGCCAAGGGTCAGCAAGAAGGGGCAAAGGATACTGGAAAAAACCAGCCCTAAATTATGAAGGGGTCCGGGCTAGCAACCCGGACCCCCGTTTTTTTAACCCCAGTGCTTGGTCTGCATGGCCACGATCTTGTCGTAGACGCCGGCATCCCGCAGGGCGAGGAAGGTGGCCTTGAAGCACTCGAAGACATCGTTGTAGATTTCATTGTTCTTCATATTGGGCTCAATGTAGCCGAAGGGATGAACCATGTTTTCCACTGCCTCTTCGATATTGTCGAAGACCCCGGCTCCAGTAGCCCCCAGGATGGTGGCGCCGAGGGTGGTGCAGTCCGCCACCCGCAGCCTCTCCACCGGCCGGCCGTAGACGTCGGCCTGGATCTGGTTCCAGAGGGGAGACTTGGCCCCGCCGCCGGAGAGACGGATGGAATCGAAGGGCCGCCCCAGGACTTCTTCCATGGCTTCAACAATCATCCGCAGTTCGTAGGCGCCCCCTTCCATGATGGATCTGGCCATCATGGCCCGGTCGTGGATGAGGCCGAGGCCGATGGAACCACCACGGGCATTATCCACATAGTAGGGTGTTACCTGCCCGGTAAAGAAGGGGAAGAAGATGTAGCCCTTGCAGCCTACCGGAGCCTTGGAGGCTTCCAGGCCGATAACATCGTAGACGTCCATACCCAATTTTTCGGCTGCATCCCTTTCAACCTGCCCGTAAACGTCCCGCCACCACCGCAGGCAGACACCCGTTGCAAAGGCCAGGCCTTCCATGTCCCACTTGTGGGGGATGGCATGGCCGCCGAAAAGGACCTGGTGCTTGGGATCGGGCCGGCGGCTGTCCACATGGGCCACCATCACGGAAGCAGTACCGATGGTAATTTCCGCCAGGCCTTCCCTGATCACCCCGGCCCCGATGGCCGCACACTGCTGGTCACCGCCCCCGGCACAGATGGGCATGCCCTCAGCAAAACCCGTCTGGGCCGCAGCTTCCTTGGAAATAACCCCGACCTGAGTCATGGGTGTACCGATGGGGGGGAGTTTGTCAAGGGAAAGGCCAATCAAGGAGCAGAGATCCTCGGACCAGGTGAGATTGGCAACATCCATCATCCCGTTGAGGGTGAGGGAAGCAGGATCGGAAAAGATTACTTCCGAGCCAAGTTTGTGCAGGAACCACTCCTGGCCGTTGACAAACTTCCAGGCCTTTTCATAAAGATCAGGCCGGTGGTCGATTACCCACTTAAATTTGGCATAGGCCCACATGGCCGAAAGGGGCACGCCGCTGATTTCATGATATTTGTCAGCACCCAGTTTCTCTTCTATCCACTTTACCTCTTCCACTGCCCGGCCATCGTTCCAAACAATGGAATCGTGGAGGCAGTTCCAATCTTTATCGATGGCAACAAAGGTACCCCGCTGGCTGGAGAAGCCCAGTGATGCAATTTCCTTGGGATCTACCCCGGTCTTTGCTAATACTTCCCGGGAGGCCTCACAGATCTTCTCCCAGACAAGATTCATATCCTGTTCGACCCATCCGGGATGGGGATATTTACAAGGATATTCACGGTAACCAGTGCCGATAACATTCCCTGACATATCGGTGATCATTACCGTTACACCGGTAGTTCCGGCATCGATACCAGCTAAATACTTAGCCATATAGGAGCACCTCCAGAAAATTATTTTCAGTAAGCAAAGTGGTCACCTGGGTAAACTGCCTTCTCTCAGGGGAACCCGCCTGCTCCCCTCCTATCACCCCCCAACTTGCTGTATATTTACGGAAGTTCCCGGCCCATAGTGTAAGTAAGGGCAGACTGGGGAACCAATGGGAACTGCACCAGGTCTCCTTTTCTTTGTTAATATGCGCCAAGAACTTCCTTTCTATAACACCCATGTCGCTTGATTATGGGTCCTGCAGCTAAAACATCTCCTCCACAGCTTTGACGATGGTTTCGGCATCGGGCCGGACCAGATCTTCCAGGGCCGGGCTGTAGGGCACTACCACATGGGGTGGTGCAACGCGCTTGACCGGGGCATCCAGGTAGTCGAAGGCCTTCTCCTGGATGAGGTAGGCAAATTCCGATGCAATGCCGTATTTTTCCGGGCTTTCCTGGACGACGACGGCCTTACCCGTCTTCTTAACCGAGTTGACAATTATATCTTCATCCAGGGGATAGAGAGTCCTGGGGTCAACGACCTCGGCGGAAATGCCCTTTTCCTCCAGGATCTTGGCGGCCTTGATGGCATTGACCACCTGGTAGGAGGTGGCAACGATGGTGACGTCGTCCCCTTCTACCTTGACGTCCCCCTTGCCCAGGGGCACAATGTAGTCTTCATCTTCAGGAACGGGGCCCACGGTAGCATAGAGGAGCTTGTGTTCAATAAAGATGACCGGATTGTTGCTCCGGATGGCTGCCTTGAGCATGCCCTTGGCATCGGCCGGGGTGGAGGGCATGCAGGTGATCAGGCCCGGGGTATGGGCAAACCAGGCTTCTAAGCTCTGGGAGTGGTGGCTCCC
>LFSN01000048.1:300-2568 GCA_001513125.1 Clostridia bacterium DTU030 | reverse complement strand
ATGTACTCAAGAGCTGGGCCACCGTTTCCGGCTGCTGCCGGACCAGGCGTTCCACCTGTTCCTGAACCTGCTGCCTTTGGACAACTTCCTCGGGTTCCTCCTCCAGCTGGGCTACCGCCGCCTGTTCCTGCACAGCCCGGTATTCCTCTTCCTGTCTCCGCTGCCGCTGGCGGTACAGCTGGATGCCGGCAGCAAGCACCGCTCCTCCTATAAGGAGGTAAACTAACCAGGGCCACCAACTGGGTCTTTCTACGCCCACCACATCTTCCAGTTCCCCGAAGGGGCTCTCGGCAAAGGGGAGNNATACCCACGGCGGCAGCGACGGTTTCCTCCACAGCCACCCGCTGCTCCATACTCAGCTGTTCTTCCTCGATGATCACTGCCACCGACAGCCTTTCCACCTGGCCGGGGGCAACCACCAGATGTTCCCGTATCTCGCTGATATCATAATTCCTGGTAACTTCCCGCTCGTAGTATTCCGATTCCCCTTCCTGACCTCCCTGGTAGGTGGGGATACCCTCTCCCGGAATGTTGGTGACTGTACCGGGAACCCCAGCCCCTCCTTCCGTGCCGCTGAAGGAGCGTTCCAATTCCTGTATGCTCCTGATGATCCCCTCACCGTCTTCTTCGGGTTGAAAGAGCTGGGTGGTTACCTCCCTCTGATCAAAGTTCATATCCACTTTAACCCGGGTCACAACCTTGCCGTGGCCGAGGACCATCTCCAGCATGGACTGGATTCCTTGCTCCAGCTCCCTCTCCACCCGGCGCTGAATTTCATACTGGCTCGTTGTCAGGCCAAAGCCGGTTTCCCTCCCCAGATCCTGGGAGAGAACCTGTCCCCTCGTATCGACCACCGTTACCCTTTCCGGCTCAAGCCCTTCTACGCTGTGGGAAACCAGATGAACTATTCCCTGGATTTGAGCCGGCTTCAGTTCGCCGCTGGTCTCCAGCAGGATGGCCGCCGAGGCCTCTTCCTCCTCAGAAAGATAGAGGCGGGGCTCGGGAATGCTGATCTGGACCCAGGCATTTTTGATCCCGGCCATGGCGGTAATGGTGCGGGTCAATTCGCCCTGGAGGGCACGGCGGTACTGAACCCGCCGTTCAAATTCGGTGATGCCCAACCTGGTCTCATCGAAGATGCCAAAATCAACATTGCCCCCCCGGGGCAATCCCTCCATAGCAAGGCTGTTCCTCACCTTATAGACCTGGGCCTCCGGGACCAGGATGCTGGTACCATTGGCGGCCAATTGGTAAGGTACGTTTATTTCTTCCAGGCGGCCCGTTATCTCCCCGGCATCTTCCGGTGTCAAGTTGGCAAAGAGTACTTCATACCGGGGCTTGGTTATCTGCACCAGGGCCAGCACCAACACCAGACTTCCCACCAGGGCAAGGGCCAGCTTAATCTTTAAGCTCCGATCCATATTGTGCCAAAATTGATTTATCTGCTCCTTGACCTCTGGCAGGCCTGCCATACGCTCCACCCCATAACATTTGCTGGTAATACTGTGTATTCCTCAAGGGAGAGAACTCCCCATTCTATACCTGCATCCGCATCAATTCCTGGTAAGCTTCCACTACTTTATTCCGCACCTGGACAGTGAGCTGTAATGCTAAAGCAGCCTTTTCCCCGGCCAGGATTACCTGATGGAGGTCTTCAACCTTCCCCTCAACAAAGGCCCTGCTAGCTGCTTCCGCCTCATCCTGCAGCCGGTCAACTTCCTGGAGGGCTTTCTGCAAAAGATTACCGAAGGATTGCCCCTGTTCCTCTACAGCCCTCGAACCGGAAGCCGTAGTCCTGCTAAACCCCTGCCAGGGATTAATGCGACTGTTGGTTATCTCCATCTAATAACCCTCCTAACGGCCGATGTCCAGGGCCAGGCTGGCCATTGTTTTAGCAGCATTAAAGGCAGTTACATTGGCCTCATAGGCCCTGCTGGCTGCTATCAGATCGGTCATTTCCGTGACCACATTCACATTGGGGTAGGCCACATAACCATCCTCCCTGGCATCGGGATGCTCGGGATCATAGACCAGACGGGGTGGTGCCGGATCCTCCACAATGCCGACGACCCTGACCCCACCGCCGGCCTTCCGCTGCGCGCCGGCAAGGAAGGCGGGAAAAGGAGCTGCTGTATCCCTGGAGCTAAAGAGGGGAACCTGGCGTTGATAAGGTCCGCCCTCCCTGGTCCGGGTTGTATTGGCGTTGGCCAGGTTATTGGCAATGAGATCCATTCGCAGCCGCTGGGCTGTCATCCCGGAAGCACTGAT
>LFSN01000048.1:0-203 GCA_001513125.1 Clostridia bacterium DTU030 | reverse complement strand
CCCTGGTAATAGAGGGTGTTCTTGGCCAGTTCTGCCATCTCCAGCTCGATGTCCACATTGTTGCCATCGTTTCGGGCCGTACTCTCCTGGACAAGGGTGGCCACAGGGCCGCCAGGTTCTGAATTAATGGCAATATGCTTCGGGTGGGTCACCTTCCCGGCCAGGGCCCTGCGGAGATGGGTACTGAAGGCAATATCCTTCCG
>LFSN01000049.1:895-29538 GCA_001513125.1 Clostridia bacterium DTU030 | reverse complement strand
CCACCAGGAATAAAGACCACACCTTTAATCTGAACTTCTGGCAGAAAAATTCCCGCGACACTGAGGTTCCCTCCCAATTTAGAATAGTAGATTTGCGGAAGTCCTCACTCAGGCAGGATTCCCCAACATGACCCGTGGAGCACCCCTCGAGACCTCCTCCATTGGTTAGACGAACCAGCCCTTTCCGGCGTTACAAAACCTGGTAACAAGATCCTGACTTTTTCGCAACGGGCTCCCGGGGTTGGAGAGACATAGCATTGAAAGTAAGGAAAATAGAAAAGCGGCCTTGCGGCCGCCAATTTCAAGCCAAACTCTCCAGGCTCACTTTATCTTTTCCTTATTGGGCAGCAGGAAGGTCCGGGCAATATCGTCGGCATACTTCCTGATCCCCTCATTGCCAAAATCAGCCAGGGCCGTGGCCGTCACCCGCTCCCGCAGCATCAACACCTCCACCTCCGGCAGGGATAACTGGATGGCCCGGGCCAGGGGGAGGCCGTTTTCGAAGATCTCCACGGCATGGCAGTTGCCCACCACAAAATTGAGGCCCATTTCCTCTGCCTGTTTGAGAAGATCACTGCCCCGGTGCACCCGGCTGATGGTGGCCAGCAGGGTATCTATTTCCGGGTGTTCCTTTTTGACCTGGACCAGGTGTGGGGCGGTGAAACCGGTATGGGGGAAAATATGGGCCACTGTACCCACCGGGTTTTCCGGCGCTCCCGCCAGGATCTCTGGCCGGGTGGCGAGACAGGTTTCGTAAATTTCAATGTTTCCCCTCAGCTTGCACTCCAGCTCCAAAAGCTGCTTCTCCACTTCCAGGCACATCAGGTTTTCCAACCGGGCCAGCATATCCCCCAGGGTCTTGACCTCCGGCAGGGCCTTGCCCACATAGAGGATATTCCCCGGGATGCCGCCATAGGCAATCTCCACCCGAAAGGCCTTGTGACCGTGAAGCCAGGACAGGCCCGGGTGGAGGCCGTGGAAAGCCTCGTGGAGTTCCATGACGCTTATGTCGTAAAGATCGAGGTAACTTTTCAGGGGTACGCCGCCGGAATTGGCCGCATCGGCAATGGGATGGTGGGTAAGGATCACATCGATCCCGCAGGCAATAATAAATCTCCCCACCCTTTGCTTCCCCGCTTGCCTGTATGTTTCTTCACCAGGGTAAAATTTCCTTCCTATGGAATGACCGGGCCGCCCGGATGATCCTGGCTGTAACCGGCACGATCATGACAATACCCAGTATAGCCATGTTTGCCTTCCTGATCCCCCTTTTCGGGATCGGTATAGCCCCGGCCCTGGTCGGTCTAACCTTGTACTGTCTCCTGCCCATCCTGCGCAACACCTATACAGGGCTCAAGAATATCGACCCGGCCGTCCTGCTGGCCGCCCAGGGAATGGGTATGGGTGAGGCCAAGATCCTCTGGCGGATAAAACTACCCCTGGCCTTTATGGTCATCATGGCCGGCATACGCACGGCCGTGGTCATGGGTGTGGGCATTACAGCAGTGGCCGCCTATATAGGTGCCGGCGGGTTGGGACAATTCATCTTCCGCGGCATTTCCCGGGCCAATGACAAGATGGTCCTCACCGGCGCCATCTTCGTCGCCATCCTGGCCATCCTCCTGGACTACGGCCTGGGTTGGGTGGAAAGAAAACTTGGCACCTGAAGGAGGGAAATCTAGATGATCAAACTGGAACACGTAACTAAAGTATATAAAAAATCTGAAGGACCGGCCGTAGCCGACCTTAACCTCCATATCGGTAAAGGGGAAGTATGTGTCCTTGTAGGGCCCTCCGGATGTGGAAAAACAACAACCATGAAGATGATCAACCGCCTCATTGAACCTACCAGCGGCACCATCTTTGTCGACGGGCAAAATATAATGGATGTCAATCCCATTGAACTGCGGCGCAACATCGGCTATGTAATCCAAGAAATCGGCCTCTTCCCCCACATGACCATTGCCGAGAATATCGCCACAGTACCCCTGGAAAAGAAGTGGCCCCGGGATAAAATCCGGGCCCGGGTCGATGAGCTCTTGCAACTGGTGGGATTAGACCCAAATATTTACCGGCAGCGGAAACCCCGGGACTTAAGCGGCGGGCAGCGCCAGCGGGTGGGGGTGGCCCGGGCCATGGCCGCCGATCCCCCGGTATTATTGATGGACGAGCCCTTCGGGGCCCTGGACCCGATCAACAGGGGAAAATTGCAAAACGAGTTCCTCCGGATCCAGAAAAAGATCCAGAAGACAATTGTCTTTGTAACCCACGATATAGATGAAGCCATTAAGATGGGGACCAAGATCGCCATCATGCGCCAGGGTAAATTGGTCCAGTACGATACCCCCGAGAATATCCTCAATGCACCGGCCAGCAATTTTGTCATCAACCTCATCGGCGGCAACCGTACCATTAAGCAGTTGAACCTGATCCGGGTCGGAGAGATGATGAAGGAAGCGCCCCCGGTTGTAGAGCTTTCTGCCCCTACGGTAAAAGCCCGGGAGCTGCTGGCAGCCCGGGGAAAAGACCTGCTCTTTGCCGTGGAAAAAGACGGGCGCCTGGCCGGTTACCTGTCCCCCCAGAACGCCCGGGAAGAGGGACAAGTCGCCGATGTAATGCAGGAAATCCCCAATAGCATTACCCCTGATGCCACCCTCAATGACGCCCTTTCGGAGATGCTGGCCTTTGGCAAGGGCTTTGTCTGTGTCGTGGACGAAGGGGGAAAACCGGTGGGGCTGGTAACCCTGGGAACCTTGATGAAGGCGGTGGGCGGCAATGACAACAACTCTTAAGAAGCTGGCTTCCTGGCTGCTGGTGCCCCTCCTGTTGGCAGTGATCGGCACCCTTGTTACTGTCTACTTCGTCAGCAATCCCACTGACGGCATTGTCGCCCGGCAGTTGCAGTACCCCAAGGTCTTGGCTTACCTGGTCAGGCACGTTTTCCTGGTGATACTCTCTTCCCTGCTGGCCATTCTCACTGCCGTCCCGGCAGGCATCCTGCTGACCAGGAAGGGGTTCAGGTTTTTGGCACCGGTGATAATTAATATTGTTAATATTGGCCAAACCATACCCAGTATCGCGATTCTAGCCCTGTTCATGAGTATCCTGGGTTTGGGAGTGAGAACTGCAGTCTTTGCCCTGTGGCTCTATTCCCTCCTCCCCATCTTGCGCAACACCTACACCGGCATCCAGGGAGTCAATCCGGGGATCATCGAAGCGGCCCGGGGGATGGGCATGCCTCCCCAGCGGGTCCTTTGGCGCATCGAGTTCCCCCTGGCCCTGCGGGTAATCATGGCCGGGATTAGAACAGCAGTCGTCATCAACGTGGGAACTGCCACCCTCTCCACCTTTATCGGTGCCGGCGGCCTGGGTGACTTAATTATAACAGGGCTCAGCCTCTCCCGGATTACCATCACCCTCACCGGCGGCATTCTGGCCGCCCTCCTTGCCATTTTGGCCGACTATTTCATCGGACAGGTCGAGATCCATCTACTGGCCGAATAGGAGGAAAAATATCCTGTTAAGGAGTGTGATTTTATGTTCAGAAAGCTGGTTTTAATCCTGACGGTGGCATTATTGGTTGCTAGTTTGTTCGGATGTGCCGGCGGCGGTGGTGATAGCAAGCAGGTGGCCGTCGGTTCCAAGGAGTTTACCGAGCAGCTGATCCTGGGGCAAATCGCCATCAAAGCCCTGGAAGAACACGGCTTTACCGTAATTGACCGGACCGGCCTGGCCGGTACCGAACCAGCCCGGGTAGCCCTGGAAAACGGCGAAATAGACCTGTACTGGGAATACACAGGTACGGCCTGGTTGGTCGCCCTGGGCCACGACCAGCCCATTACCGACTCGGAGGAAGCCTATAACAAGGTTAAGGAAGAGGATGCCGCCAACGGCCTGATCTGGCTGCCCTATGCCCCCTTCGACAATACCTATACCCTGATGATGCGCCAGGAAGACGCCCAGGCGCTGGGCATTGTCAGCCTCAGTGACCTGGCCGCATACATGGCCGCCAATCCGGCTGAATTAATGGTGGGGATTGACCACGAATTCAGCGCCCGCCCCGACGGCTGGCCGGAACTGATCAAGGTCTACGGCATCGATATACCGGAAGAAAACGTGTCCATTATGGACCTGGGGATCACCTACAAGGCCCTGCGGGACGGTCAGGTAGACGTGGCCATGGGCTTTGCCACCGATGGTCGGATTGCCGCCTTTGACCTGGTCAACCTGGAGGATGACAAACACTTCTTCCCCGTCTACAATCCCTCGCCGGTGGTGCGGACGGAAACCCTGGAAAAATACCCGGAGATCGCCGATATCCTGGGCGACATCGGGCCCAGCCTCGACACCGAAACGATGACCAACCTCAACTACCAGGTCGATATTGAAGAACGGGAGCCGGAAGAGGTGGCAGAAGAATGGCTGCGGGATAAGGGATTCATTGAATGATTTTGCGGGTAGAAGGGGGGCGCCCGGCCCCCCTTCTACCCGCTAAGGGCAATTGAGGATTTTTAGGAACCTCCCGGCCCTTTCCTTGTCCTTTTACCCTTCCCGGACCACAGGCACTTTTCCTGCCCCTGCAGGAGCAGCCTCGCTTCAAAGGGTTTTCCCTCTGTTTCAGTAAACACAGTGCCCGGCACTGTGGTCCTTGTTGATAAATTCTTCTTCATTTTATTCACAGGCAGGGAAATGCCCGACCTGCTCCCGGGTAATTGGAGGGGTGGATTACCTGCTGATGTGCACCCACCTGGGCCCTCCCTCTGTGGTGAAAATTTCACCGACCGGCCAGGGGGAAAAGAAAAAAACCCTGGCTTTACTTAAAAAGAGGGCCAGGGTCTCCTGCTGCCGTTGCTACCCGTTGTCCAAATAAAATGAACCTTGCTGGGGATTGATATTACTATCCTCTGTAAGCTCTCCGGACCATCCCCCCGTAAACACCGGCGGCTCGGCCGAATCCCATTCATTCTTTTTGTTATCTACATCCTCATCCCCGAGGGCGGCAATAAAAATCCTGACAATGTCGGGATCAAACTGGCTGCCTGCGTTTTCCCGCAATTCCCTCACTGCCTCTGCAACCTGATAAGCCCTTTGATAGGGCCGGTTGGCCGTCATTACTTCAAAGGCGTCGGCAACTGCTATAATTTTTGCCTCCGTCGGAATATCGGGCCCCTTTAATCCACGGGGGTATCCCCTGCCATCATATCGTTCATGGTGAAAGAGCACCATCGGAATAATGGGTTTAAGCTGTCCCTCTTCTCCTATAATCCGCGCGCCTATTTCCGGGTGTCTCCGGATTAGATTTAATTCTTCCAGGGTCAGGTTGCCCGCCTTTAGCAGGACATCATCGCCAATCCCAATTTTCCCAATATCATGGAGCAATGCCCCCCAGCGCAGGAATTCCAGTTTTGCCTGGGAAAATCCCATTTGTAAACCGGTGGCGACGGCAAATCTTGTCACCCGCAGGGAGTGTATACTGGTATAGTAATCCTTTACTTGCAGGGCCACGGTCAATGACCGGAGATAATTGAGACTAAGATCTGATATTTTCCTATTCAGGGAGGTATTCTCCAGTACGGCCGCAATATAAAGGGCCAGGGAAGAGGCTATCCTTATCTTTTCCGGGGTAAACAGCGGCTGTTCTCCAGTCCTGCCCAGGGCAATAATTCCGTAAGGCTGATGCCCCTTTACCAGGGGAAGGTAAAAGACTGCTTCCGGTTCCCGGGGCGAGTAACGGTACTTAGAAAAACTTTTATCCCGGAGCAGGCGGGGGCGCCCTCCCAGCAGGATTTGCCCCGCTATCCCTTCCCCTGCAGACACCCGGTATTTTTTTGCTTCCCCGGGCGAAATACCATTACCGGCTGCGACGGTTAGGTCTCTTGATCCCTTGTCTACCAGAAAAAACACTACCTGCTCAACATTAAACAACTCCGACAACAGAACAAGAAAGGGGTTTAATATTTCTTCAACAGGGGCGGCGCTCTGGAATAACCGGGAGACCTTTTCCAGGGTAACGGCTATATTGTTAGAAAGATTTGCTCCTGCCCTTATTTTCTTATCCATATAACCCCACTCTCCGCCATGTTGCCCCCTGCCCCACCCTTCTTCATCTGGTACGCACTGTAAATAATTCCTGCATAATTCCGCTAGTAACTACTATAAAAAAGAGGTTGCTTGCGAATAGAATATTTTTCTTTAGGCCCACGGGTGCCCTTTAACCCTTCCCCCGGGAGCCTATTGTCTGAACCCTCTGTTATTGCCGCCGCCAGAGGGTTATAGCCAGCCTCTTTTTCGCCCCCTGGAGCAATATCATCCTCGCAGTTTAGAGCTTTATCCTCGGATATAGTTTCTGTGCCATTGGCCGTGATCGTTAAAGCACCTTTTTCTTCCATTCCTTCGTCTTCTGGCGCCGGTGCATTTTTTTCCTGGCCCAGGTCGTATATCATGGTACACCCATCATAAGCCTGCAGTTTCTGACAGGTTAACTCATTGTAGTACAGGCGACCCGAGGGATAAATAACCAGTTTTTCTGCTTTTATAGCACCGCGCACAACCCCGGCGATCTCAACCTTGTCTGCTTCTACCCTTCCCGACAAAGAACCGCTCTTGGCTATGAGAACATCCCTGGCCATGTTAATATCGCCCTGAAAAGCGCCTTTTATAACGACTTTACCTTTTTCCTCGTCCGGATTATTATAGTTTAAAAAGTTGGCTAACAACATTGCCGCAGCCATTATTTAATCACCCTTTATAAAAGATTTATTCATTCTCGACAGGCTCCTTTTCCAAATCAACCCCCGAAACCCGCCAGAGCCAGTTCCCCCAGGCCAAAAACCCGCTGCAGTTGGCAATATTGGGTTCAGCCGCCAGCTCTGCCTGGGGCAGTTGCCGCAAGAGATAAGAGCTGATAGCCTGTCCGCCCCCTCCGGTCACGATCAGGCGATCCAGGTCTTGTATTCTCCACTGGGAATTAATTTCCACAAGAATATTTGTTGCCAGTTTCTCAAAGGCTTCCTCGACGATGGCAGATATGTCTACAGTTTGGCCGGAGATGTTGATTTTGCGGTTTATAACAGCACTGTCGAGGGCATAGCTTTCCTTCTCCAAACCGTATTCCCGGGCCAGGGCTACCCCGATTTCCCTGTAAGCCGTCGCCAGACCCGTGGGGAAGGATTTGCTGTTTCCGGGTATGTATTCACCATTATCAATGGCCGCCAGGTCGGTAGTCCGGAAACCAATGTCGATGATCCCGATCAACCCCTTGGGCAAATAGGTTGTCCCTTCTTTATCCCCATCGAGAAATTGAGACCAGTAGGTGCCCAGGGGTTGGGGTACTATTTCCACCTCTGATATATAAAAGGTCTTGGTATCTTGAATCACACCACGGCGGGGTATTTTGATGGTTTTCTCCCCTAATAATCTCCCTTCCAGTTCTTCAGCCAGGTGCATCCTATCGACCGGAAGGCCGGTGACCACCTTGAACTCCCTGGATTTATTATTATAGAACAGACTTAAGGCAGTGAGAAAAAGCAATTCCAAATCATTGCCGATGGTCCTGGTATACGAGAGATCCCGGTAAGCAAAATTGGAATGCCTTATGGCCGCCTTACCGATAAAGTAAAGATTATTGCCGATTGCTATTTTCAAATCATCCAGAATTGGTGTTTGCACACTCTTGAGGCGAAAGGTAGGGTTTGTGTGCCCTTCACCAACTACACTGGGAAAGGAAAAACCCGTTTCCCCGTCGGTCGCCTTGACAAAACCGTAACCAACGTCTAAACCGACAATTTTCGCCATAAAATGCCTTCCCCCTTTTTACTAATAAGTCATGCTTGGGTGAATTTTGTGTCTGATTAGCTATATATCTATCAATGAAATTATATCACTCTATAATAAAATTCTGCTAACGTTTCGTAAACAATCGCTGACATTTTTCGCAACCTTTGATAAAATAGACCTAGACTAACAAACAAAGGATGGTAAGTAGAGCATATGGCGGGAGAAAGCATTCTTGTTGTCGATGACGAAACTGTTGTGAGGGAGGTGATAAAACACCATTTAGAGTTAGAGGGTTACCAGGTAATAACCGCTGGGGACGGCCATAGTGCCCTCAGCCTGGTCAACAACCATGAACCCCACTTAATAATCCTCGATATCCTCCTCCCGGATATTGACGGTATTGAGGTGTGCCGTATTATCCGGAAAACCAGCAACGTCCCTATTATCTTCCTCTCGGCAAAGGGGCAGTCGACGGATATTGTCCTGGGATTGGGGGTGGGGGGAGATGACTATATAACTAAACCCTTTAATGTGGTAGAGTTATTGGCCCGGGTCAAAGCCAACCTGCGCCGCACTTCATTGCAGCAAATAGAAATAGACCCCCCGCAGAATACCATCAGTTATCCCGGTCTGGAAATTGATCTGGCCGGCCGTACCGTGCGAGCTAACGACAGGTTAATCAATCTTACCTATAAGGAGTTCGAGCTCCTCGTTCTCCTGGCCCAGAACCCGAATCAAGTTTTTACCTATGCCCAATTATTGGAATCCGTATGGGATTATAAAGACAACTCAGATTACCGAACTGTTATTGTACATATAAACAGGCTGCGCAACAAAATTGAACCGACCCCTTCCCAACCCCGTTACATTATTACCGTCAGGGGAATCGGGTATAAATTCAGCAGCCCTAATCCATAATGTTTATACTTTTCCTATATCCAAGAGAAAGGTCTTCAACTCGTTCTCCAGATGCCGGTAGGCATCTATTATTTTTTCCACCAGCTCCCCATCAATGCAGCCCCCCGCGGCAGATTCCTCCAGGTCCTGGCAGAGGGCGGCAAAACCGGTGAACCCCAGCAGGTAGCTGCTCGACTTCATCCCGTGGGCCAGCCGACCCAGGGAATTGGCATCCCTCCGGCGCAGGGCCTCCTGAAGGGTCTCAATTTTTGCAGGCAGATCGGCTAGATACGCCTCTATTAATTCAAGCAAAAAGGCGGCATCATCGCCAACAACATCCCGGAATTCCTGCCGTCTTCCCTCCTCTACAAACCGGGCGGCAAAGGAGTCAATAATCGAGTGCCCTGCCTCCCGGCTGGCAACGGAATCGGCAGGAAGGTCCCGCCTCCGGCCCTCCGGCAGCCAGGATTCCAATATTTCTTGCAGCTCCTTTAACCGGATGGGTTTGGTCAGGAGATCATCCATCCCGGCCGCCAGGCATTTTTCCCTTTCCCCCGGCAGGGCAGAGGCCGTTGTCGCAATAATGCCAGGACGCTCCCCCCGATCCGCTGCCAGACGGCGAATTATCCCGGCCGCTTCGTAACCGTCCAGGACCGGCATCTGACAATCCAGAAAAACAACTGGATAGGGACGACGGGAATAGGCTGCCACCGCTTCCCGGCCGCTGCCGGTTACGTCGGCGGCAAAACCCAGTTTTTCCAGCTGGGCGACAATTAATTTCTGGTTAATTGGATTGTCCTCGGCCACCAGGATGGTGCAGGATTTTTCCTGTTTCCGCTGCTCAGGGCAGGAAATACCGGTATCATCTTCACTTATTTCCCCACTTCCCCGTTCCAGGGGCACGGTAAACCAGAAGAGGGACCCCTTGCCCTCAGTACTTGTAAAGCCAATTTCCCCCTGCATTAGCTCCAGCAACCTTTTGCAGATAAAGAGGCCTAAACCCGTTCCATGCCGGTGCCTTGTTCTTCCCTTTGCCCGGTAAAAAGGTTGAAAGAGCTGCTGCTGGGCATCCCGGGGTATACCTATCCCGGTGTCTTCTATCTCAAAACGCAGGGTCACCGTATCGGTACCCTCCTTCTCCAAAAGGCTCCGCAAGGTTACCTTCCCCTTCTCGGTAAATTTCACAGCATTGCCCACCAGATTCAGTAAGATCTGGCTCAGACGCACCTTGTCCCCCCGGAGTATCGGGGGTATGGCCGGGTCCGAAAGGGATTCCAAGCTGATTCCCTTGGCAGAAGCCCTGGGGGTAAAGGTGGTAAGGATACTTTTTTCCACCTCAGTCAGGGAAAAATCCACCTTTTCCAGCGCCAGTTTCCCTTCTTCAATGCGTCTTAAATCGAGGAGGTCACTGATAACTGCCAGCAGCAGTTCTGCCGAATCCAGAATCCCTGCGGCATATTCCTCCTGTTTCCCATCAAGGCCCGTCTGGAGCAGGAGCTCGGCCAGGCCAATGATACAATGGACAGGGGTGCGTATTTCATGACTTATCATGGCCAGGAAATCACTTTTGGCCCGGCTGGCTGCCTCGGCGGTGTCCCTGGCCAGGGCCAGTTCCTCATTCATCTGCTGGAGCTCCCAGGTTCTTTCAGCCACCGTTTGTTCCAGCTTTTGGTTCCATCGCAGCAGCTGGTCCCTTGATTTTTCCAGATCCCTGTACAGGTAGGCATTCTCAATGGAAATGGCCATCTGGAAGGACAAAAGCCGGAGGATATCCACCCGTTCGGGCGTAAAAGCACCGGCAGTCAAACTTTTTTCCAGGTAAAGGACGCCCAGCATTTTCCCGCTCCCGACAATGGGAAGGCAGAGAACCGAAATCTGGGTGTGGGCGGCAAGGTAGGGGTCAGCGGTGAATATGCTGCCCTCGGGTGAATTGACCAGAAGAGACTCCCCGGTCCTGACGGTATAATTGATCACCGACTGGGGTAAAAAATGGCAGTCTTCCAGGGGGAGGGAGGTTAAAACCTCTGTTTTATCGGCCCCGGCAGACTTTTCCATCATTGCTTCCATATGTATTTGCTTTCCCTCAAGTAAAAAGAGGGCTGCCTTGTTGGCGCCGGCATTCTGGAGGACAACTTCCAGTATTTTCTTCAATAGTTCCTCCAGAACAACCTCCTTGGTCAAAAACTGGGCGATCCGAAAGAGGGTCTCCATGTCTACCAGCCGGATTATATCGGGGCTGATGGCCAGTACCGGCGCACCGGTTTTTTCTTCCGCCCGGGACCCTTCTTCCTCCTCTGCCAGCCAGGGATAACGCTCCCGGAGCTGTTCTGTTTTTATCTTTGCCCCCCAGGCCTGATAACCCCTGTAGGCAGCCTGCAAATACCCCCGGGCCAAAAGGGGCGATTTACGGGAAAAGTGAAAACGGGCGGCACACTCGCCGGCAATGGCCGCATTCTGAATATACCCAAATTCACCTGCCGACTTAATGGCCTCATCATAGAGCCGGGCCGCTTCCCGGGCGCGGCCGCGGATCCGTGCTATTTCCGCCTCGACGAGGAGGGCCTTATGCCGGAAGTTGGCAGGGCAGCGGCGGGCCCACCCCTTTAACTGCCGGTATTTTTTTCGCAGCAGGGGCCAATACAGCAGTTTTTTCCATGGAGAAAAGGCGTGGTAACTGGCAGCAATGGTCAGGCAATAGTAGAAGGCATGTTCCGCCAGGTATACCTCCCCAAAGTATAACTTCGTCAGTTTTTCTGCCCTTTTGAGAATGGGTAAGGACTGTTGATAATAACCCATGAGATAATATACCTGGTTTTTGCACAGGTAGTAGTCGAATAATTCCTTTTCCCGGATCCGGTAGCCGGTATCCCCCCGGATAAACCCTTCCTCATCAAAACAGTCATTGCTGAAGGTCTCGGGACTGTAGGTCCGCCCCTGCAGGGCGAGGACCAGCTGCCGGTAGATGGTCAGGAAACAGGGCAAATAGGGGTCTTTGACCTTTGGCACCAGCCGGAAATATTCTTCCAGCTCCCCTTCCAACTGGGCCAGAGGCATACCCCGGAAGTGTTTGGCAATAACCAAAAAGGCAACGTTATACCCCGCATAGGTAAAATCCCGGGACCTGAGGCTGGCCTCCCTGGCCCTTTCCAGGTAATCTTCCCCCTGGCGAACGTGCTCCAGCCAGTGGAGATAGAAGGCACCGTATAAGAAGTTGACAATATATTTTTCCCTCGGGGTCCCGTATTTCTCTGTCAGGTCCAGGGCTGTTTTCCCCAGGGAAATCCCCAGGGCAAAATCCCCCAGGCGGATGATGCTGACCGCAGCCAGCATCATGAAACCAAGGCCGGAGACGGGAAAAATACCGTAGCGCAAGGTGAGTTCACAGATCTTCATGGTAAAGGCGAACTGCAGGTTTTCTTTGTTATTGTAGGCATTGGGAAGAAGGGCGGTAATTATATCCACTATACCCTTCACCTTCTCATTACGGGCAGGGGGCAGGTTCCCGATCCGGTCCTTCCCCACCTTTTTAATCAGCCGCCTGATCTTGAAGAGCTCCCGGGCAATATAGAAGAGGCCGGGGTTGGACGGCAGGTGGCAATCCAACTCCCTCAAGGCCTGCAGCCCGATCTCCAGGCCCCGGGCATCAAAATCATTCTTGGTGGCATACAGGATGGCAATGAGATGCAGTTGTATCCTGTCTTCCCTGTCTTCTACCCTCTGCAATAACTCCTGATAGGTCTCGTCCCCCTTGTTGTATTGACAGCAGAGGTACAGGCATTCCAGATAGCCCAGGGAGAGCTGGTAGGTCAAAGGATAATCTTTTTCCCACCCATCTTCTCCCAGGATTTCCAACCCCGTCCTAAAGTAATTCAGGGCGATGGAAAAATCAGAGATCTGCTGGGCCCTTTTCCCTGCCAGGAGATTAAATTTAGCTCCCCTGAGCTCCTCGCCCCTCTCCTTAAGCAGCCTCCTCCCTTGATTGAGATGCATAACTGCCGTAAAAAAGGAGTCCTGATCCCGGCGCAGCTTGTCCTGGTATGTCCCTTCCCCTTCTTCCAGCAGGAAACGCCCGATCTGATAGTGAAAGACCTCTTTTTCTTCCTCCGTTGACAGGAGAGAAGCCGCCTGCTGGACCCGGTCGTGGACAAAGGCAAATCCTTGGGGATCCATTTCCTGGATTAATCCTTCCCAGAGGCAGGTATGCAAATACTCGGCCACATTTAGCTCCGGTTCATTGGTTATTTCGGCCAGTAGTGGTGCTGTAAAGTTAGTATCAAAACAAGCGGCTGCCTTCAGAAGGGTTTTACATTTTCCCGGCAGTTTCTCTATCTTCTGTATAAGAAAATTGATCAGGTCATCTGCTACCGGGGTGCCCTCTGCCCGCCCCAGATCCCAGTACCAGCCTCCCTGGCTCCTGGGGATGATGACCATATCCTTGTGCAGGTCCTGCAACAGCTCCTTGAGGAAAAGGGGGTTTCCCCCCGTCCTCTGGTGCAGGAAGTCGGCCAGGGAGCTTGCTTCGCCCCTGCTGCAGGAAAAGATGTCCATAAGGTAGTCCTCTATTTCCCCGGGGGTGAAGGGAGATAACTCCAGTACCGTCACCCGCCGGTTCTTTTCTTCCATTAGTTCCATGGATGCGGCCAATTCATGTCCCGGGGGTACCTCGTCCGTCCGGTAGCTGCCAATCAGCAAGAAATGAGGAATTTCTTGCTCGACAAGATACTCCAGGAGCCTTAAGGAACCCGTATTGGCCCACTGGAGGTCATCGAGAAAGAGCACCAGGGGACTACCGCTCCCGGCAAAGAGCCGGATCAGCTCGGAAAAGCCGAAGAAAAAACGCTCCCTGACCTCTAAACTTGAATCGGCCTCTACTTCCGGCTGTTTGCCCACAATTTGTTCCAGATAGGGCATCAAGTTGGTCAAGAGGGCTAGATTGGGGCCCAGGTGGCCAACAAATCTGTCCTGCCAGAGGGCGATTTCCTCGTCTCCCAGGCTCAGAATTTTTTGGAACAGGGGCGTAAAGGCCTGTACCAGGGGTTGATAGGGCACCTCATTGTGCATGTACTGGTATTTGCCACTGATAAAGGTGCCCCCCTTGTTTTCCGCCAGCCTCCTGCCAAAGTGCCGGACCAAACTGGTCTTTCCCACTCCCGCCCTTCCGGCGACAAAGACAACCTCACCGGGGCCACTGCCCACCCTTTGCAGAGCCCCAATTAAGCACTCCAGTTCCTTTTCCCGACCGAAAAAGCGGGGGGAAAAGGAAAACATACTTCCGGTGCCCTGCTGCCCCAGTTTAAAGTCTATACTTCCCTTTTCCCGCCATTCCCTCTGGCAGAGAAGGAGGTCATATTTTAAAGCATAGGCGCTCTGGTACCTTTTGCCCTGTTCCCGGGCCAGGCATTTCATTACAATAGTAGAAACAACCTCCGGGATATCGTCCCTCACCCGGTGGGGAGGCTCAATACTGCCGGCCATTAAATTATAAAACCATTCCAATTTAGTACTGCCTTCCGTCGGGACCCGGCCCGTGAGCATCTCATAGAGTATTAGACCCAGGGAAAAGATATCTGTCCTCAGATCAACAGCAATATTGGAACAACCGGTCTGCTCCGGGGCCAAATAGAACAGGCTTTGGAGGGGAGCCGAAGGAGCGGTCAGACCAGGCTTCCTTTCCCCGGCCCCTGCTTCCCGGTCACCGGGAGTAAAAATAATTTTCCCCTCCTGTGGATCGATGAAGATGTTATCGGGATGCAGGTTGCCGGCTACAATGCCGTCCCGGTGCAAGGAAAAGAGGGCCGCCGTCAGCTGAATGGCCAGGGTTAAAAACTCATCCAGGGAGAGCCCCTGCGGTGGGAGATACTGCCGTAACGGCAAAGGATGGGTGGTTTTTTGGGCACCGGCAAAGTCGGTAGGATTGTGTTCCTTATTGGCGAAGGACATTAATAGGCCTCCCTTAAATGACAAAATTATCTACTACTATTTATAAACTATCCTGGGGCCCCAGGCAAGGAGTTTTAACAATTTTCCAAAATAATTAAGAAAAACCCCTTCTAAAAAAAAAGGGAGGCAGGGCCAGTTGACCGCAGCCTCCTTCTATACCGCCAGGTTCATCCCCTGCTATGGGATAAAGAGAAAGGGAGGGCCGCCGCCCTCCCTATGCCTCGCCAATTAATTCTGCCGCCAGCTTCAGATCCACATTGCCGCCACTGATGACCGCCGCCACCTTCTTTTCCCGCAGCGGGACCTTGCCGGCCAGCAAGGCCGCCACCGTCACCGCCCCCGAGGGTTCGGCCAGGAGCTTGCCCCGCTCCAGAAGGGTCACCAGGGCGGTTTTGATCTCCTCCTCCGACACCAGGAGGATATCATCCACATACTTTTGCACCACCGGGAANNAATTCGGTAGCCTTCCCCGCCCGGCAGGAAAGGTACATGCTGTTGCTCCCCGCCGGCTCCACTCCGAAGACCAGGACCTTGGGCCTGCTTTCTTTGATGGCAGTGGCAATGCCCGAAATAAGCCCGCCCCCGCCTACCGGCACCAGAACCGCATCCACATCAGGGAGATCTTCCAAAATCTCCAGGCCAATAGTCCCCTGCCCGGCCATAACCCAGGGATCGTCAAAGGAATGGACAAAGGCCATACCCCGCTCCCGGGCGAGTTCCCGGGCTTTCTCGATCCGTTCCAGGGAGGTGGTTCCATAAAAGACAACCTCCGCCCCGTACCCCTTGATGGCGGCCACCTTGGCCGGTGAAGCATCCTCCGGCACCACCACCACAGCAGGATAGCCTGCCAGGGAAGCGGCATAGGCCACCGCCTGGCCGTGGTTCCCCGACGAAGGGGTAATTACCCCGCCCCGGGCCTTTCGGGGATCCAGCTGGAGAACATGGTTGGCTGCCCCCCGGATCTTAAAGGCCCCGGTCTTCTGGAGGTTCTCCGGTTTTAGATACACCTGGTTCCCGCTTAACCGGCTAAAGGTGGCCGAGTGGTCAAGACAGGTCCGGTTGATGACCTCTGCTACCCGCCCCTCGGCCTCCCGGATATCCTGCAGGCTGATCATCCTATCCCCTCTCCTTTTCCCCTAGATAGATTATCCCCTGCTCTGGGAAAATCCCTTCAGGCGCCCGGTATCCCCCATATCTTCCCCGTGCTCTCCCGGGCTGCTGCCTTCAAAGAAACTACTTCCGGTCAAAGTAGATGCTCTTACCCGTGGCAGACAGGGGGATAGCCGCCACGATTTCCCCTTCGATCAGGCCCAGCTTACGGGCCAACACCCCCGGCCGGTACATGATCCGGTTGTCGGCATTGAGGATCCCCGCCGTCTTGGCCGCCGAACCAAGGGCAATCCCCAGGTCGACCAGCCGCCAGGCACAGAGGGGTCCGGCGAATTCCGGCCCCTCCTGCCTTTTCGGGGCCAGGAGTTCACAGCGGGACACCCCACAGGCGCCGCAGTTGAGTCCCGCCACCTGGGGATCTTTTAGGGCCACCAGGAGCACGGCCCCGGAATTCCGGACATTCTCCCCATCCCGCTTGAACCCGGGAATATTCTTCTCCTCGGCATACTCCGCCATGGCGTCTGCCAGCCGCTCTACATCCTCCCCTTGGATCACCTTCAGCTCAATGAAGTCTTTCCCCGTTGCCTTCGGTGCCGTCCGGGCCGCCAGGGCCATTAAATCCGCCGCCATCTTCAAAACTTCTTCCATTCCTCTTCCTCCCTTATCCTTTTTTTCCGGGGAAGTTTACCCCATTGCAACAGATAACACAGGTAATATTCGCTGGTGCCGGTACAATTTCCTACCTAGTATTCCCGGAAACCGCAGGGGTACCTGCCACCCCTTCTAGCCCTTTCCCTTACTGGAACTCGTCTGCCAGATCTTGAATTAAACGATCCAGAATCTTTTCCTGGTAACGGGCTTCCCGGGTGGAAAGGATCCCCTGCTTGACCGGGTGCAAACCAGGATCCTGCACGCTATCCAACTTTTTCAGGCGGGAGGGCCGGAGGATTTTTCCCGGACGACTGGCCTCATAATCCTCGCACTCATAATGCCACAGCTTCAGGCACTGTCCATAGCGTTTACGCAGCTGCTGAGCCATCTGCAAGCCTTCCGGATCGAAGTCGCCGGAATAGTAAAGGGTGGCCCCTCCAGCCGCCAGGAGGTCCAGCAACAGCAAGGCGGCCAGGTTGAACTGTCCGTGGGTAGCCAGCAAGGGGGGAAGACGACCGCCGGGGAGGGCGGCAAAATGATCGGCCAGCCCGGAAAAAACCCCTGAATTCTCCACCACAAACACCCTTTTCTCCCGGCCGGGACGGAAATAGCCGGACCCGGGGAAGACCGCCGAAAGTTTGAGCACTTCCCGCAGGGGCACATTGAGCACACAGCCTTCCTCCCAGGCCATCTGCCACGAAGAAAGCCTCCTTCCCTCCCTGTAGGCAATAAGACCAGCACAGGTGACAAAATTGAGGAGATCATCCCGGACCAGGCCAAAATACTGTAATATCTCAGCCGCCTTTTCCGCTGTTAAGACCCTACCAGGGCCTTCTGTTCCCGTTTCCTCCTTGTACAGGTACTGGAGGGCACTGAGTAAAAAACGTCCCTCTTCCCGGTCAGGATCAAAAAGGTGGGGGTCCCCGGTGATGCGGCCGGCAAAGAGGGGCAACCGTTCAAAGCGCCTATGACTCCCACCCTGTGCCGGCCTCAGTGGATCCACCACTGTCCTCCCTTCCTCCGAAGAGGGCAGGGAGGCCAGGGCCCTCAACACCCTGACCAGTTTCTGCCCCAACCCCTCCCGGTCATTATCATAGGCCAGGTGGACACCGCGACTGTAGGGTCCCTTTTCCAGGATATTCAGGAGCCACCGACGGCAGCGGGGCTGGGGAAACCGGGACAAAAAGCCGGCAAAGAAGGTGCGTTTTGCGGCCTCGTATTCCTCCCTTTCCTCGGCCTTCGTGATCAGTCTTTCCCCCGTATACCCCTCCAGGAGTTCCTCCAGGGTCACACCGGCAAATCTGGTCTTATCCAGGGCCTGCTGGAATTTTTCCAGGGAGACTACGGCACTTTGCTGCCGGCCATAGTCCCTGCGGAAAATGTGGCCCAGAAACTCCCTTTCACTCCCAGTAAGGGAAGTCAGCCTGACGGTACCACCACACCGGCCCAGGCTGCGGTACTTATCCACAAAGAGCCGGGCCAGGCGGGCAAAACCCTTTTGTTCCCGAAAGTACTGGACCGCCTCCTGGAGCAGTTCATTGCCTGCCTTCTCGCCCATGGACCAACTACCTCCCTGCCGTACCGGTTAACTGTATGTCAGCACCGCTTGTCAACAACTCCCGCACCTGGCCGTTCCACAGATAATGTATGGGAGTAACATAGCCGGCATTCTTGGGGCGAACCAGCTCGACAATAGCCAGGGCTGGAACAGTGTCATAGTCACCCCAGAGGGACTGGGAATTAATAATATAATTGAAGCCCAGCTGCTCCATCAGGTCGAACATATCCCGAATGTTGTTCTCATCTACCCCGGCAAAGGCCTCATCGAGGGAGATTACACGGGGAGCATCGTCTCTGGCCTCCAGGTAGCGGGAATAAACGGCCGAAAACAGGGGAATGTACATGGCCATGGCCTTTTCCCCGCCGCTAAACTGGTAAAAGGCGTTGTTGGTCAGTTCCTTCCTGGCCTCTCCTTCCCGCCGGTAATAGAGGGTAAAGGAAAACCAGCGGCGGTAATCCAAAACCTCTTTGATCACCTGGTGCAATGTTTCACCAGGTCCCTTATCTGCCAGGAGCTCCTTGGCCCGGTCGATGCGGATTTGAAAATGGCGGGTAATCCTGTTGATATCCTCTTCCTTCAAGAGCCGCGGGTCTGAACGTAATAGGTCCACCAACTGTCCGGTATCCAGTTCTTCCTCATGTTCCGCCAAAAGGGGCCGCCAGCGCAGGGAAAAGGTCAGGCCGCTGGAGGTGTCCCGCTGCCGCATGAGGTTGTCAATCTTATCCACCCACTCTTCGGCCCTCCCGATCCGCTCCCTGATGACCCTGCCCACGTTATTCATGATTATCTCCTCATAGAGCTGCCTGTCCCTCTCACTCAAAGTGAGCTTTTGCAGTTCGATATCACCCTCCATTTGCTGTAACACATAATAGGGGCTGACCCTTTTACCGTTATACTCCAGCAAGAGCTGGATCCGCCCTGATTTCTCTTTTAACTCCTCCAGGTAATAGGTCCCTGCCCCATCCTCATCTGATTCCCCAGGGGTCTGGGGACCGGGGAGCTCTTCCAGGCTTAGCCGGTATTCCACCAGCAGGGCCTGCTCTTCGTAATAACTGCGATTGAGGCGGTCCTTTACCCTCTCCCGGTCATTTTCGGTCAGGACAGGAGCCAATTCCGCCGCAACTGTACGCGCCCGGTGCAAAATATCCTCCCGGGAAGCAGAAACAGGCAACTCTGTTTCAATAACAAAACCCAAACGTTCCTCCTGGGCAAATAACTTCTGCCAGGTGACAGCCACTCTCTCGGCCAGCTGGAGGTCTTCCTCCGTCCGGGCCAGTTCTTTCCCAGCGATCTCTACCCTGGCCTCACTCTGGGCGATTACCCGGGGCAGTTCCTGGAGGTTCCGTTCAATTTCCCGCAGGCGCTCCATAATCCCCTCAATGCGCTGCCTGAGCTGGGCAGCACCCAATTCCTGCAGCCGCTTTTCCACCTGTTCCAGTTGCTGCCCCAGTTTATCGGCATCTGCTGCCAGGCGGTTTAATTCTCCCTTGAGGTTATCCACATCGGCAGCAACCTCCGCCAGGTTATCCCGGTAATGCACCAGCTTGTCCCCTACCCCTTTATATTTTTCGTACTCCAGCTGCAGCTGGTGTAAATAATTGGCATAGGATTCCATCCGGGATATGGCCTCTTCATAGACCTCCACCCGGGGTTCCAGGGTAGTCTCCCCTTCCAGTTCGCGGACCTTGTCTTTCATAAGCAGCATTTTCGCCAACAGCTCTTTTACCTTCTCGTTCTTGCGCCTGACTTCGTCCTCCATGATTTTGACCTCATGGCGTCGCTTCTCCAAGATGGTAAAACTATTCCTGACAGTATCGGGAGCAGGTAAAGACCCATACTCCCGGCGGAGTTCCTCACAGCGCTGTTCCACCTGCCCTTTTTTTATTTCCAGCTCCTGTAATTCCCTCTCCAGGGCCGCCAGTTCCCCCTCCAAACGGGAGATTACCTGCCGGCGGTGACGCAGCCTGGCTTCCCGGCCGATATAGATTGCCCGCTCCTGGGAGGGTGCCTGTCCCTGTAAAAGGCCGATTCGGTAGCTGCCGTCCTCCAGCATACCCGTCTGGCCCCCACTTCCGGTAGCCAACACGATACTGCGGAGAACCTTGTCTATATCAGCCGCCGAGACACCTATCCCGTCAACCGGAGTGGGGTACAGGTAATCGGCCAGGGTATAGCCCAGTTCCTGGGGACAGGGTATGATAACCTTATCTGCTTTGCCCACCAGGTGCACTTTGTCGGCCGGTACGATCAAGGCATCCAAAAGGCCCATTTCCTTGCTTGCAGCCTCGATCCGTTCCCGTTCCTGGGGAGACACACCGGTTTTAAATTCTACAGCGGCAAAGAAGGGCAGGTAGGGAATCCCCTTTTCTTGTAGGGCTTTACGGGCAGACTCGGTCTCAGGATGCCGCTCCGGTTCCGGCTCCCGGACCGAGCGCCAGTGGGCAAGCTCCTCCCCTTTAGCTTTAATCTGCCCCTGCTTCTCCTCCAGGCAGTGTTTCTGGTATACCAGCTCCCGTTCCAGGATATTTTGCTGCCGCCGGAAGGCATTTTCCACCGGTTTACGGGCCTCTTCAAAGGTCAGGGGTTCATAGAGTTCTTGCAAATTGCGGACCAGCAATCGGATCTCCTCGGGCTCCAGGTTCAACTCGCTGTTTTTTTCTAGCCAACTATACACGGCTTCCAGCAGGTGCTGTTTTTCCGCCTCATATCGTTCCTGTTCCCTTTTTTCCTCCAGGCGCTTTTCGTCAAGTACCCTTTTGACCTCTGCCAGCTCCTGATCAGCCTCCTGGAAATGCCGCCGGGCCTCGACATACTCCCGCAGTGTTTTGAGGATCTGCCTTAATTTCTGCCGGTAATCCCCGGTTTCCTTCTGCCAGAGATCGAAGGCAAAGCCTTTCTCGAAGTTCCCTTGAAAATCACGGGCAGCCTGCCAGTGGTTGGTGAAGCCGGCCTCCTCCGCTTCCCCTTCCAGTTCCTTTAGAAGCTCCCGCAAGACTTTTTCCTGCTGTGTCAGCCTTACCTCTGCACCGTGAATAGCCTTTTGCAGTTCCCATTCCCTATTCTGCTTCTGCTCGAGGGCCTCTTCCTTCTGGCCCTTGTCCTGCCTGGTCTGAGCAAGCAGGGCCAGGAGATCCTGCTTCTCTTCCTCAGCCCGGAAAACATCATGGTCCTCCAGTTTCTTCACTTCCGCTGTGAGTACTTCCTGCTCCCGCCGCAGCCCTTCCATTTCCCGGGCAGCTTCTTCCCCGGCCCGCCTGTATTGCTCCCGGTCCTGCAAGTGCTGTTCCTTTCGTTTGTTTAGGTTCCGGCATCTATCTTCCGCCGTCAGTACTCCCTGGGCCCTTTCGGCCAAAAGATAGCGGTTGTAAAGGTCGTAATGGCTACAGAGCCGCTGCAAGGAGTTTCTTTCCCGTTCCAATTGCTCTAACTGCTGCTTGATCTGGTCCATGTTCTCGATGGTATCGGACAGGGGACGGAGTTCCTCATCTGTCAAGGGGGGCAATGATTTATCCAGAATTTCATACACAACCGTTGGTTTGAAATCCTTGGACAGTTTTGGGCTGCGCAGTTGAATCAGCAGGTCAACCAATTCCTTGTAAGCCTCCAGGGAGGGGAAACCAAAGATATATTTATTGACCAATTCCATATATTCACCCTGGGTCCGTACTACCCGTCCCCCGGTCTCTAATCTATGCTCCAGCTCCCGTCGGGTCAGGGGAATTTTTTCCTTCTTCCCTTCGGCGTTGTATTCCGTTTTGTAAAGGAAGAAATCCCGGCCGATGCGCCTGTTGTCCAGGATGACAAAACCCCAGAATTCAAGGCTGCTGTTTCGTTTCGCCCGCAGGCCGATACCGGTGGTAAGGTACTGCTTCGTCTGCCGGCGCCTGTATTCCAGGTAAAGGTAGCCTGTCCGTTCGTCCCGGTCGACCACGTCCTTTTCCCCCAGGAGGTAATCCTCCATCCGGCGGGCCCGGGACCCGAAGGGATCGAGCCGGTCGGGGCTTTTTCTCCCGTCCAGCAGGACCGGGATCAGGCTCTGCATGGTAACCGACTTACCCGACCCGTTGCTCCCCCGCAGCAGCAACTTGCCATCGGCAAAGGAAAACTCTTCATCATCGTAATACCAGAAATTGAACAGACCGGCCCGGTTGAGCTGCCATTTATTCTGGGACAAGGTTGTCACCCCCTTTTTCCCCTGTAAAATCCGGCGGGTACCTGCCTACAACCCGTACCAGGAGAGGTTTTAGAATTACCACGCCTGTCTCGGGTTCCTGTTCGGCCATTTGCCATTCCACCAGTACCCGGAGCAGTTCCGCCGCTACCTGGGGAACCGTGGCTTCCCGGTACTGCTTGCTCCACCCCCTGCCAAAGCGTTCCTGCAAGAGCTTAACCCACCGGTCAAAGTCCACCAGGGTCAGCCTTAGGGAACCGTCATACTGGAGGGGGATATCCTCCTCCCTCTGTTTCTCCCGCACCAGGGAAGCAAATTGTAGTACCAGATCCGAAATCCCCTTGTTATCGGGAAACAAGGTGAACATTGTTCTTCGTTCCGGGACTGTAAGTAAGGCAGTGGTGCGGTAGAGCTCGAACTGGAAGTAGGTATGCCTTTGGATATCTTCCCGGAGGCGGTTGCGAAAATTACGCAGGTAACGAAAATCTGGGTCTTCCGCCCCCCTACTGTGGATGGCTGGGGTGAGAAAAAGCTGGCGATAAACCCTGTGCCTGCGCTGCAATGCCTCGTCATAGCCCCGGTCCCACTCTGCCTTCAGGATCTCCTCCCGGTCGTGGTATTTGAAGATATCCTTGGGATAGGAACGCATAAAATAGCGGGAGACCACCGGTACCTCATAGAGAACTTCCTGGCCTTCATTGAAGCCAAACCCCTCGATATCCCCATCCACAACCTTGAGAATCCCCAGGTCCGTTGCTTTAAGCAAAACTCGCACCAGTGATTTGCGGTGTTCATAATGGGTCCAGTTCAACCCCTCTTCGCCGGGGTATGTCGACTGAAGTTCTTCACATAAATCCGAAAGCAGGAACTGTTCCTCGACCGTCTTACCCTCCAGGTAGGCCAGGAGAAGGCAAAAAAGGGCATAATCCCGGGGTTGGGAAAATTCTTGAATCCCCATCCAGACTTGGGGCACAACGGGGACCTTCTCCAGTTTGGCAAAGTGACGGTGTACAATCAGGTTAAGGCCCAATTTGTCGAGGAGATACCCCCGCAGTACCCGTTCCCGGTCCCGGACCAACTGGTATTTTTCTGGCTCCTTTTCCCGGAGAATCCAAAACTGGCCCAGGAGGTAACCCAAGGCCTCACAAGCCCTCTCATCAAAACCATTTTCGGCCTTTTCATTCATCAATATCACCTAACCAACATCAAGAAAGTGTAAGACATAGTTGGGTAGTATCAGGAGACCATCCTCACAACGGAGAACCACCTTATTGCTATCCTTCTTCTCCAACTTCACCCTGTGCCCCGTCTCAATCTTCGCCACTCCATCGCTACTGGCCATACACCTTTCAATCCAACCCAGGAGTATTTTCCGCACCCGTGCCTCCACCACGGGGAGTTCACCTAGGACAATCCGGTTCTGCCGCTTAAGCCCCTGGAGCAGCTTCTGTTCAGCCTGCCTTTCTTCCAGGTAGCGCTGGCGTATGGCCTCTTTTTCCTCCCGGTGGCTGACCACGGCATTGGGCCTGGTCTTGGGCCGGTAATTCCTAATCCGGGGGTTAATGGTCAGTTCAGTAGGCTCCACATCCCAGACATCGGCATAGATATCCTCCGTCGGCATGGGGCCGGCATACAGGTGCCGAGTCTCCAAAACCCCGAAGACACAGGCCGACAATTTATGGGCTTCTTCAAGGTCAGCAATGCTGCTGAACCAGGTTGCCAGGTGGAGATAGTCCTTCCGCCTGCTCTTAAAATTGTGGTGCCTCTCTCCCAGCCGCTGGGCATAGCGGGTAATACGCCTGATGGTATCACTGGTTACCCTTTGCAAGTAGACTAGATCACTTTCCCTTCCCCCCTGGCCCAGAAACCAACTGGCCATATCCTCCCACTGCCGGTAGTATCTTGCGGCCACCCTTTCCCGGGGAGGTCGTTCGTCTAACCGGGGGATACCCAAATAGTATTCGGCTAAAAGCCCGGCCATTTTTTGCCTCTCTTCTTCTCTGGTATCTTTGAGAACTGCTTCGATCCGCAGGGAAGTACGCTGCAGAGCAGTCATAAAACTACGCAGGTATTGGGTAATGGCCTCTTTATAAGCAAGGAAGGCTTCGGCCTGCATCATCTCCTCCACCTTTTCGCTCTGCAGGTAAGCCAGGTAGTCGGTGGCGTTTTTGGTCAATTTCCGAAAGGTCTCATGCACTTCCTCCCAGAGAGCATGTAAGTCCTCACCGGAGGTTCCCTTTCTTTCCAGGGCAGAGATAAAGCCCTGCAGCAGATTGAGGAGCCGGTCGAAGAGGGTGCCCTCCAGGGAACCACCGAAGGAGTCGCCCATCTGTTCCAGTCTCTGAACCATACGCTCTATTTCCACAGTATATGGAGTACACTGGTACCGGAAACGCTTTTTCTTGAATTCTTCAATGGTACTAACCTTCCCCGTATCCTGCCTGGGAATGAGGTTTTTCCATTCCACCAGCTGGTTTAAATCCTGCTGGAGCTGTTCTTCTGAATACCCTGCAAAATAGGGATCCTGCTTGAGGTGGGCAAAGACTTCCTCGGGAAAAAGGTAGTACCGCAACCGTTCATGCTGTTGGTAAAAGTAGCGCAGGATAGAGCGGTAGCGATCGGCATTGGCAGCCGTTAGATAGCTGGCTTCCGGGATTGGTTTGCGCAGTTTTTCTTCCATAGAATCCCCGCCCTTTCCTGATTCTCCCCTATTATATCACAAATACTGCGCCGGAAAACACGGCGCAGACCATACATAATGCGTTAGTTAAATGATAATTACAGGCACAGGAAGCAATCAGTGGACATCTTCCCGGGTTAAAAACCATGTTTTTTCCCGGGCTTCTTCCCCATCGATACCCTCCACCGTACAGAAAAGATCGAGGATCTGCTCCACCATCTCCTTAAAGTTCAAATACTGCTCTTCCGAGACAAAGATGAAGCCATGGGCCAGGATGCTGTAATTCCTGTTTTCGATCTGGGAACAGAACCTGCCCCAATGGATACCGACCCCCTTGCCGGTGGGCACCACACTCAACCGCAAGGGATCCTCCAGGGCTTCCAGGAGAAAATACCCGTCGGTCAGGGCAATGGGAGAGGGCAATTCTTCCAACCGGGGGAATTTAATCTGCTGCCGCACGGCGTTGAATTTATCAAGGAGCCCTTCCCCGGGCAGGAGGGAATAATCGGGCCTGGCCGTGTCAATGCCGTAGAGGGCCAGCCGCCGCTGTTCCATAATCTCCAGGAGGCGGTAGAGGAAAAAGGAAGCGGCATCCCACTTTCCCTGGGCGGCCCGGCGCCGGGCATTGTGGTAGAGGGTGAAGACCAGGGTCTCGACGGCCTCCCTGTCCTGAAGCAGGGGGAGGGTAGATTCCCTGGGTTTGGCCGGCAGCAGTTCCGCCAGGTGCCCCACCCTTTTTTGCTGCTCCCGGAGAAAAATGGTCTCGTCGGTGGCCTCCCCCCAATGGAGTTTTTCCGCAATTGCCGCTGCCCGCCCCAGCTGGTCACAGGCTTCCTTCAGGTTTAACCCGTCCCAGGCCTCATAGGCCCTGGCCAGGGCCAGAAGGTATTGGAAACGGCGGGGGTCAGGCACCTTCTCCACCAATTCAGTGAGGATCTGTCCTGCCCCGTGGAATTCCTGGCGCCGCAAGAGTTCCAGGGCATTCTTTTCCTTGAGGGCCCCGAAGACCGTGTAAGGGTTGGGCAGAACCTTCAGGCACTCGGTGCCGGGATAGGGCCGCCGCTGCTCTTTCAGGTACCTTTCATTATCTACATAGAGGAGTTCGAAGCCGAGGAAAGCCCCCACCAGGGCCAGCCCGCCGGTCATGGACTTGGTGCCGCCGGTGATATCGACGGCGATGTCGGACCGCCGTCCCCACTGCTCCCAGATCTCCTTCACTACCTGGTAAATGGTCCGGGGATCCGACTTTTGGACCAGCCTTTTGTCCCACCGGGAGGGGGATAATTGAACATAGTTGATAATATCATCCAGGTATCTTTCCGTATCCTCGGTATAGAGGAACAGGGCTTTCTGGGGCTGGCAGGCCAAAAGGGAGAGAATGAGGGGTTCCGGGGAGGTGCCCACTGTCAGGATCAGGCCGTAGATCTGCTTCCCCGCCATCTTCTTCCTCTCCCTCTCCACAAAGAGACGGCAGGTCAGGGGGAAAACCTCCTCCCGGTAATAGCGGGCCGCCTCTGCCGCCTCTTCCTCCCCAACGGGCATCTTGAGCCACATGTCCACCACGGCAGCCAGCTGCCGCTCTAAATCGGAACATCCCTTATTGCCAGCCATCAAACTTCCTCCTTCCCTTCTTCTCCGGTGATCTTCATCCTGGCCCATCCCAGGGTGGTGACAGGTTCTGCACCCTCCTCCACAACCACCTTCCGGGAACGGGGGAAGATCCCGTGGTGGGTTCCCTTGAAATATTTTTGCCCCACGGCCAGCCGCTCTTCCTGGCTAAGGGCCAGGTTCACCGTCATGCTCAAAAGGCCAGTCCCCCAGCCGAGGCGGAAATTGGCCCCCCTTTGGGCCAGGGCATCCAGGTCCTCCTCTATTCCCTTCAGGCCGGCCCGGGCAAAAAAGGCCCTTTCTTCCGCCAGGAGAATATCTGCCTTCTCATCCAACCGGGAAAGGAGGGCCGGCGGGTCAAAGACTATCCCTTCCCTCCTTTGGTGGGCCTGAAAGAGGCCCTGTAAAAAGGGTGGGCAGGTGATGGTGCCGGTAAAAACCGTCCCCGGGGAAATTGTTTCCACAAAAATGGATATGGTCCTCTGGTTTTGCTTATCCCGGCGGTCCCGGGAAAAATGAAATCCTCCCTCCCGGTTCAGGCTGACAACCTTTACTTCCTCCACCTGGGTACAGGAAGCCTGCACCGTGTGAAAATCGCTCACTTGAAAGGTGCGGAACCAATCCCGGTTTGGAACCTGCCTGGCCCCCGGGATCCGGGCCGCAGCAAAGAGCAGCTCGTCGAGGAACCGGCCCACCGTCTTGCGGCTCCCTCCTGCGGCCACTGCCCTGGCCGCCCGTTCCCGGAGAGCCTTGTCTTTCCGGCAGCAAAGATAAAGGACCAGGTTGCGTAGGGCTCCTTTCACAGCCGAACCCGGGAGCACGGGGGACCCCGTTACCGGGTCCCACTGCTGGGGCCGCACGCCGAAAAAATGGCTCCTGATCCCGTGGGGGATGCTGCGGCCGCAGGCGGCCTCCCTGATGGCCAGGGCCCGCTCCCGGGGCAGGTTCTGGAGGAAGCGGAAGAGATTGGGCCGGTAATCCCGGCTGAGATAGTGGAGAAACTCACCGGTGAGCCCTTCCCGCTCCAAAGCCTGTACCAGCTTATCCTCATTGATGAGATACACCCGGTCTCTGTCCCGTAAAAACTCCATGGTCCCCAGTTCCCGCCCTGCTCCGCTTATGTGCAGGGGGGAAAGGACCTCTATTTCCACCTTGTGAGTGCTCATCTTTTCACCTCATTTCACCCGGAGCAAAAAGGAGNNGGGGCGGGAGAAAATGCTCCCCTCGGCCAGCATGTTGACCCGCAGGGTGCGGAAATTGCCGCCCCCGCCGGGGGAATTGATCCAGCCCCCCCGCTCCAGCAGCCGGTAGTACACCAGGGAACCGGCGGTCTCTTCCGGCCCGGCCGGATAGACCAGGGACAGGGTCAAATAGCGTTGGCCCCCTTCCACCCGGGGGCAGGAATAATCTTCTATGAAGGTGGGGGTAAAGCGGCCGTACCCCAGGCTGCGTTCCCCACCCAGGCCCTGTTCCCCCAAAAGGTTCAGGACAGGTTTCAGGTCCCGCCAGGCTGTGTCGGTCTCCGTTTCCAGCAAAAAGTAGAGGCCGCACTCCCGGTCGGGGGAAAAGTGGAGTTCCCCCACCTGGTAGTAAGCGGAGTCCAGCCGGACCCGGTCCAGGCTGACCCGGGGCCGGACCAGCTTTTTTATGGCCCCCTTCAGCCTTTCCTGGGACTCTTCCAGTGCGGCCAGGGAAAAATCGGCTCCCCGGATCCAGGCAAGAAAGAGGTTCTCCGGGACAAAACTGGTCCTCTTCACCCCCTTGCCGTAGACACTCCGCACATCGGGATCGGCCAGGGCCGGAACTGGAAGATTTGGCTTGGGATAATAATATTCATCTTCCAAATAGGGGAAGGCCGACGACAGGCGCAGGGGCAGGTTGCCTTCGGGAGGACCGTACACCTGGCACCAGAGGCTGTAAATGGCCCCATAGAGGGTGTCGGAATGGACCATAGTGCTGACCTCTTCCAGACCCAGCCCCTGTTCCCCCACATGGAGGGGGGAACGGAACCTAAGCTTCACTGCCTTAACCGCCACATCCGGTCACCTGCCCTCCCCAAAGAGCCGGACCAGGACACCGGTAAAAAACTCCCGCAGGCCCTGTCCTTCCTCCTGCCGGTAAACTACCTCTTCTCCCTGGCCCTCACCGGGAAGATAATAGGCCAGGGGCCGGTAGCGAACTTCCAGTTCCTCCAATTCCACCCGGCCGGAACCCCGGGAACCGCTTCCCCCCAGGACATCGTCGTTGAG
>LFSN01000049.1:0-731 GCA_001513125.1 Clostridia bacterium DTU030 | reverse complement strand
GCATCTTCCACAAAAAGCCGGGCGGGACGGTTCTGGGGGACGGTCTTATCCTGGCTGGTACCAAAAAGCCTGCACACAGGGCAATGGACATCATTGCACTCGTGGTGGCGCACCCGGTCCACCCGTTTATTGAAGAATTGGTCGAGGCTTGTTTCAGTGAAATCCTTTCCGGCAAAGGCCTTTTTCTCGGCCAAACTCCGCAGCCTCCCCTTGATGCTGCTTCCAGGGATGTAGGGTTCCCTGGTCAGAGGATCCCGGACAACGGGGCTGTCTACCCCGCCTATTTCCATAATCTCCTTAGAAGCACCGATATGCAGTCCGGTTCGACAGTGGAGCAAACCGGCTATTAGAATCTTCCCAAAGAGTTTACCCGTCGCCAGTTCGGCAGCCATGTTCTCCACCTCCTAATCTCCACCGTAAAACCGGTGGTATGCTATTACCCCTTCCACAAAGCGCAGGAATTTTTCAAAGTCTTCCCTTCCTGCCTCCCCGGGGCGAATCTTTTCAATGGCCAGGCTGAGAACATCGGCCAGGGGCTGCACCTGCCGCCGCTGCCTGGCCGCCGCATAGACCAGGTGGATCTTCAAAAGCACAGCCGCCTGCTGTGCCGTGGTCTCCTTACCCTGGCGTTTAATCTGCAGGTCCACCTTCCGGACTCCGTCCAAGAATTTCCGGATCTGGGAAGTTTTCAAGCCAGCCGCCTGAACGGTCCTGGCCAGATCATCGGCCCA
>LFSN01000087.1:1173-6381 GCA_001513125.1 Clostridia bacterium DTU030 | reverse complement strand
CGGCGCAGGATACTAGCCGGCTTTGCTTTTTACTTTCAATTCCCTGTGGGAATTAGATGGTGTTCGGACTGGGAAGAGGTAGAAGCGGAGGACGTACCGAACCCGGACTTTCAATTCCCTGTGGGAATTAGATGGTGTTCGGACATTAGAAAAACTATTGAGAAGAGTTGAGGACCTAGCCTTTCAATTCCCTGTGGGAATTAGATGGTGTTCGGACACAATAAGAGAAGATTGCAAAACCCACAAATATAAGTCTTTCAATTCCCTGTGGGAATTAGATGGTGTTCGGACTTGAATATCCTAGCAAGAATAATTTTCCCGCTGTTGGCGACTTTCAATTCCCTGTGGGAATTAGATGGTGTTCGGACCCTTTATATCAATTTTAGTGCGCACTCATGTTCTAGTTACTTTCAATTCCCTGTGGGAATTAGATGGTGTTCGGACAGAAAAGGGAGGTGAGTGTAGATGGAGTGGTGGTGCTTTCAATTCCCTGTGGGAATTAGATGGTGTTCGGACCACATACGCAGGGTGGAAAAGAAGAGGGTATCAGGTTACTTTCAATTCCCTGTGGGAATTAGATGGTGTTCGGACATGAGGAGGTTAGATGAAAATGGGTAAGCGTGTTGTACTTTCAATTCCCTGTGGGAATTAGATGGTGTTCGGACTGCGGGGCTGGGAGCCCTTGAGCGGCAAGGGACCGGAGGTGGCATTGCGAGGATCTCTTATTTCCGTCACAAATTACTTCGCCTTTCATGGAAAAAAACCTCCTATTGTGCGAAAATTAAGGATCGAGGATCTCCAGGGTTTTTTGCACACCAGCGACCCTCGCACTTGACTTTTCTCTAGCCCTCTCCGGAAAGCAAAGATCACAGGTGTAAATCAGATAATTATATCCCCTTCACCAAACACTTCAGGAATAATGCCTAAATGCTGAATTCGCTCCTGACAATGCTTACACTGGTGATAAAATATAACGCTGTCTTCCCTGGCATTAATATTTTGCTCTAAAAGATAACGAAGCATAACCATGTCTTCGGCCCCCAACCTGGCCTCGAAGACGCTATACTGCACAGGGGTGCCGAAGTTCTTAAGAGTCTGAAAAACCTTCTGGCGCCGCTTATCGTCTCTGATGTCGTACACAATTACCATTTTATTGAGCAGGTCCAAATTAACATCTCCTACCTGACCAGGAAAGGTTTATAGGCCGGCAATTCCCCCTGCAGCACCTTTGCCAAAAATCGGCCCTGTAATTCCATAGTGCGGCGATAGGGCAACCGGTAGGTGAATATGGGATGGGTTACTTCTTCATTCATCCTGCCTTGATAAGCGCTAAAAAAGCGTTTTCGCCCTGCCTCATTCAAAAAACAGCCGCCCAGGCGTTCCTCAAAATGCTCCGGGTTAATAATTCCTTTGTTAAGGCAGGTGGTTACCACCGAATCCACTATTATTGTCCGGAATTCTTCCACCAAATCCAAAGCCAGGGCCGGTCGGCCGTAAACCATGCTGTGGAAAAAGCCGAGATAAGGGTCAAGTCCAACGCTCTGGCAGACGGCCACCGCCTCTTTAACCAGCAGGGAGTACCCAAAACTGAGGAGGGCATTGACGGGATCCTTGGGCGGCCGGCGGTTGCGCCGTTTAAAATCGAAAGACACCTTTTCTCCCAGGAGCCGGCCGAAAACCTGGAAATAGGCCCGGGAGGCTGCCCCTTCGATTCCCCGCAGGGAATCCTTCCCCTGTACGGTGCCGGTCTTACCTGCCAATTTTTCCAACTGACCCGCGGCTTCTTCAAGCGAGGAATCCGGGCGTGCTCGGTTATAGCGAAGGAGGAAGGTGCGCATATTGCTGATTTTGCCTTTAATCATTGTTTTAGCCAGTTCCAGGCAAAGGGCTTCATCATGACAAGCCCGGTACTGGGCCAGGCGCAGGGGTACATTCTTTCCCCAGGCTGGGTTGAGCCAGCCCAGTATCCCCCGGGAACCGGAAAAATAAAAGACCTGTATCCCCTTTTCCAGGAAAAGGCGGGTCAATTGGGTGGACATGTTGGCGGTGCCGACAATGATCACCTGTTCAATGCTGCACAGGGGAACTTCTTTCACAATATCATTGTCCTTTGTCACCAACAAACGTTCCTGGCGTTTGCGCAAATAGGCGCCAGGGGTATCGACATAGAGGGTCCGCCCCAGGTTGATGGCCGGCAGGGGCCGGACAGGAGTCTCGCCGGAACCCTGCAGGAATTTGGTCTCCTCCGGCAGACACCGGGCCGCCAGGCTACAGCCCTGGCAGCGCTGGTCTCCGAGGGGTTCCGGTACAGTCCCCATCCGGATGATGGTCTGGGCCTCCCGGATGGTGGCCAGGGTCAGTTCCCGCAGCTCCTGGCTGAAATAGACCTGACGCCGCTGGTGGGAGGATGCGTAATACACATAGCCGTGGGGAATATCTCGTCCCAGGTGCTCCTCCAGCAAGAGTGCCTGGCAGCAAAGTTGGACATCATCGTTGCGGTTATCTCTCAACTCACCCTTTTTGTATTCAACAGGGTAAATCTGGTCATCCTTTTCCTCCACCACATCTACCACACCGGTTAAAGGCAAATAATCACTGGTGAGAAACAGGCCCCGGCTCTGCCGGTAGTCGGTACGGCTCAGGCTCTTTCTGCTGTTGCGCCGTTCTTCCTCCAATTTGCCCTGGAGGACATGGGCATTGGTGTCCTCTGCCCCTTCCACCACCCGGTAATAGAAATTGCGCGGGCAGTAGAGGACTTCCGCCACTGCCGATACAGGTATTTTCAATTCACTGTCCAACTCTACCACCACACTGCACCCCCTGGGTTGCCTCCTTTTCCCGGGCTCTGCCCCCTTTGGGTTCTCAGCCGTTGGCGACAGGGTCACCGGGAAACAAGAAACCATATTCCCAGGTGTAGGGAAGATCCAGGAGCAGGACATTACCCTCCCGCCGCAGATGCTGTTCCCAGCGTTTCAGCTTGGGCCAGCCCACCCTTACACCCAACTCCTTAATCTTTTCCGGAGTCAGTTCCGTACCAGTGGCAACCAGCTGCCCGGGCAAAACTGTGTAACTGGCATAGCTGCTCTGGCGCGCCCGGAAAGAACCCTGGCTCTCACCCTGGTCCGGAGCGCCGAACCTCTCCCGCGGCCGCCGGCCAAAGACGGCATCTTCCAGGACCAGGTTCAACATCTCGGTGTCACGCAACCAGGGTGGTTCCGGATACAATCGATCCACCCATTCCTGCACCCGGGGAAAGGAATATTCATCTTCATCTGTAATGTTTTCCCAACTGGCCTGCAAAATATTCCCCCCGGCGCCGGGAACAACATAGGGCAGCAGGCTCCACCGGTCCTCCCAGGGCAGGGGAAACAGCCAGAGCCGGTAATGGTAGTCTAAGTTCAAATATTCCCTTTCTCTGCAATAATCGCAGCCGCACCGACTCCGGTGGGGGGCTTTGCCCCTGCGGTGCAGCCGCCCGCCCCGCTGGACAATGCTGTCGGCAGGGGCCACCTGGGTATAGAGGACATCGGCGCTGATGTCCAAACTCAACTCACACACCTGGGTGCTGACGAGAATAACCTGGTCGGTATCTTCAAGGGAACATTCCCGGATCAGGTGCTTTTCTTCAGGGCTCCTTTGGACCGAGGGGCGAAAGAGGGCTTTGATGAGCTTTTCCTTCCGGTTCCGGTCCCGGCGGGTGAATTCGGAATGGTAGCAAACCAGATTGGCCCGGGGATACAGCCTACCAATAGCCCGGGCAACACCCTTGGCGGCCTCCACCTGGTTGACGACCACCATCTGCCTGCATTGAAGATGGTCTGCCAGGAGTTCCAGTAATTCCGCCCCCACCTCCCCTTTTCCTGTCACCAGGGGAGCCCTGGCCTTCTTTATGATAAAGGGCACATCAGGGGCGGTACCTATGGTGTCCCCTCCCCCACCGGCAGTAATAACCTGGTAAGTAATCCCGTCCCTCTGCCCCTGGGCCTGCAGCTCCTCCTTGAAACTGGCCGGTATGGTGGCACTCATTACCAGATGGGGAATCCGGAGCCGCCTTAAGATCTCGAGGCACTGACCGATCTTCTGCAGTGTATAGGTGTCATAGTAATGGATCTCATCAAAGATAACTCCGGCGGTGACAAGATTGCCGAAGGCCCGGTCGGCAAAACGGTGGCAGTGGAGGAGGGAATACAAAAGATGGTCTACTGTTGCTACGGTAACCGGTTTATTGAAAAAGCTGTTCTGAAAACGCTGGTCCTGCAGGTACTGGCCCGGGTCCTCCACCCTGTCTTCAGCTTCCCGGCGAAGAACCTCTTCGATTTCCGAGTGATACAGGCCGACATGGGCCGGGGGCAGGCCATAGCTTTTGCTGAAGTCCCAGTACATGGAATTGCTGGTGAACTGGGTGGGCAGGGTAAAAATGAGCCGGTTTGCCAATCCCTGGGAAAAAAGCCAGTGCCCGTAGTGGAGGGCGGCTCCCGTCTTGCCGCTGCCGCAGCCCGCCTGCAGTACCAGAAAAGGCGAGGAAGCATCCCTTACTCTCTGCTGCATCGGGTTAGGATTGGCCCCTGCCGGAGTGCCGGCAAAGTTGGCAAAGGTTGTCCGGTGGTCGTAGATAAAGTGGGCCTTTTCCGGAGCCCAGGGACCAACTGCACCGGAGCCGTGATAGGCGCTGGCCTCGTTGTCACAGAGGCATAAGATCTGCCGCAAGAGGCAGTAGATGGCCTTGAAGGCCAAGATCTGCCCCGTACCCTTGATCAGGGTCGCCACACCCCGGCGCAGGTTTTCCACCAGTCCGATTAACCTGGCCCCATTATAGGATCGAATTACCGGTTGTGACACGGCCAAATTCAAACTTGCCTGAAGATCAGTGATAACCGTCTTCAGTTCCTCCAGGCAGATCTCCTCTTCCCCCAATGCCCGGATCCCTTCCCCCGTGAAGGCACCGGTATACAGCTGTTGGTGGTGGGAAAGGATGGCAAGAAAGGCAGCAAGAAGCAGGCGCTGGTCTGGAGCCCGGCTCTTTCCCATGTTGCCCATTGCATCAGCAGCTACAGCAGCGGAAAAAAGGGCATGGGTAATCCGCCTCCCCTGACCTCTCTTGATATAGTTCTGCCATGTGCATGTGGCCTTCCCCCAATCGTGGGCAGCTACGGCAAAGGCTGCCAGGTTCCAGAAGGCGTTGGGATCATAGCCCAGCTCCACCACCTT
>LFSN01000087.1:380-1118 GCA_001513125.1 Clostridia bacterium DTU030 | reverse complement strand
CTGTTTGGGCTTGGCCAAGAGGGAACATCTCACAGGTACACCCTCCTGCCCCCAACTAGGGCGGCCGGCACTTCCCGGTCCAGCTGCAGGCGGGGAGCCACATAGTAGCTCTGGTACTCGACCCCTGTCCACTGCCCCCTTTTTTTCCCGGTGAAACGGACGGGCAGGTTGGCCACCTGGCATTCTGTCTCCACCGGCAGGGCCACATCCACAGGCAGGCAGTTGTCAACCACCGATGACGGCTCCTCCTTTAAGGGATATACGCCTATCTGCCTGATCTCCACCGGGTCATCGGATTCCCCTAAAAAGAGGGGAAAGAAGGGATCCCGGAGGGCGGCCCCAATTTTCGCTACCTCTGGTTCAGGCCCCTTTATATAAAGGCCGAAGACAGGTTGGAGGAGTTTCTGCCGGCAGAGGAGGGTGCGCAGGGACTGATCCCTGTAATCCCGCTTTATAATCCGGGTATAGGTTTCAATGAGCCTCCCCTCCCTTTCCAGGCCAACCCCGAATACGAGGCCAGCCAAAGGTTCCAGGAAATCGGCCGGATAGCCCAGGGCGGCGGCCACCAGCCCGGCCAGGGTGGTGAGGGGAGGGACCGGGTAGGTAAAGTGCATGTTCACCCCATAAGGCACCCGGAAGGAGCACCAGAAGGGGATTTCAAGTTGGGCATACAAAACCTTCAGCACAGTATCCCCTCCCTCAATCACCAATCTCCTCCCGCACCCGGGCAAATACCTG
>LFSN01000087.1:0-125 GCA_001513125.1 Clostridia bacterium DTU030 | reverse complement strand
CAACTACCGTCTTCCACCCGGTAACCTGCTGCTGGCTGCCGGTGCCTTCGATGACCGGTTCCAGGACCAGGCCAATGTTTTCCACATCGATGACCATACCGAACCGGTAGATATTTTCCATCATT
>LFSN01000051.1:12396-13105 GCA_001513125.1 Clostridia bacterium DTU030 | reverse complement strand
GGCCTGCTTGGGATTATAGTGGGCAGGCCGACCTTTGAACTGCCGGCCTTTACCAGCTTTGATGCCAACGGCTATCTCTTCCCCATGCTCTTTGTTACTGTGGCCTGTGGTGCCATTTCGGGCTTCCACTCCCTGGTATCCTCGGGTACCACCGCAAAACAGCTGGACAATGAAAAGGACGCCCGGTTCATCGGCTATGGCGGCATGCTCATTGAAGGCTTGCTGGCCCTGATTGCCCTGTCCACGGCGGCTGTCTTGACTTCCGAAGGGTATGCCACCACCCTGGCCGAGATGGGTGGACCCACAGGGCTGTTCTCCCATGGTATCGGGATCTTCCTCTCCTACCTGGGTATTCCCATGAGCTTTGGGGTTGTTTTTGGCGGTTTGGCCCTCAATGCCTTCTGCCTCACCTCCCTGGACACGGCCACCCGTCTGGCCCGCTATGCCTTCCAAGAGTTCTTTGAGGATCGGGTGCCCGCCTTGACCAACAAGTATATTGCCACAGGGGTGGGGCTGGTTTTGGCCGGAGCCCTGGCCCTGTCGGGGAACTGGTCGGCTATCTGGCCCATCTTTGGTTCGGCCAACCAGCTCCTGGCCGGCCTGGCTTTGCTCTCTGTCAGCGTGTGGCTCATGCGCCGGGGAAGAAACTATCGGCCTACTTTCTACCCCATGGTCTTTATGCTCATCGTTACCCTCACGGCCCTTGCTT
>LFSN01000051.1:299-12251 GCA_001513125.1 Clostridia bacterium DTU030 | reverse complement strand
TAGAGCTCGTCCCGCTCCGGTACCGTCAGGACTTTCCTTTCCCCGTCCCCCCGGACCAGAAAGAAGCCGGGCTGGGCTTGGATGCGGCCGATGATGTGGGCGGGAATGCCGGCCTGGGCCAGGGCAGCCATGACCTGGCTTTTGGGCGGGGCGGTGATCAGCATGGCGCCGCTGGAGATTAGACCCAGGGGATCAATGCCGAGATACTGGCAGATGGCCCGGGTTTCTGGTGCTATGGGAATGGCCTCTTCCCAGACCTCCAGGCCTACCCCGGAGGCGGTGGCCAGCTCCACCAGGGCTCCCCGGACACCGCCCTCGGTGACATCGTGCATGGCGGTGGCCCCGGCCCCGGCGGCGATGGTTCCCTCGGGGATGACACTGAGCTGTTTCCCCAGGGCCTGGGCTCCTTCTAAAACTCCCGGGGGCAAGTGGCGGCTGAGGAGGGGGGCAAGCTCCCCGGCCAGGATGGCCGTGCCTTCCAGGCCGGCGCTTTTGGTGAGGATAATGTTATCTCCCGGCCGGGCTCCGGAACTGGTCACCAGGTTTTCCCTGGTCACCTTGCCCACGGCCGTAGCGCTTACAACCACCTGGTTTACCACCGGGGTGATTTCCGTATGCCCCCCCAGGACGGCCACATTGATCTCGGCAGCCGTGTGGTGTATTTCCTGGATCAGTGGAGCCAGGACATCTTCACCGGTTCCCGGGGGAAGGAGGAGGGTAAAGAGAATGCCCACCGGCTCGGCGCCGGTGGCGGCCACATCGTTGCAGGAAACATGGACGGCCAGCTTGCCCAGGTCGGCAGTGGCCCCGGTAATAGGATCCGTGGATAGGACCAGCAGGTATTTACCCAGATCCAGGACGGCACAGTCTTCACCAAACTTTGGCCCCACCAGGACTTCCCTTCGCCTGGCCCCGGCAAAGGGGAGGACGGCCCTTTCCAGTATTTCCGGCGGGATCTTCCCGGTCTTCATCGTTAAACACTTCCTTTCCCACATCCGGAAAGAGATGGGTTTGCGGGGAGAGATATTCTCTACCACAGGTACTCTTCTTTAATTATAACGGGAACTCAGTCCCTGGCAAATATTGTGGGAAAAGAAAAACTGCCCCAGAAGTTAATTCTGGGGCAGTTTTCCCTTATTCAGAGCGGGGACAGGGCTGGCGGTGCCTCTCTGTCATCATTTCATGCATGTCCTGGACCAGGGAATACATCTCCCGGATCATGGAGAATTGTTCCCACATCATCCAGCGGGGATCCATGGAGGGACCCCAATTCCAGGGCGGGCAGGTACCCCAGGGGGGCGGGCACGTACCCCAGGGAGAACCGCCCCAGGGCTGTTCTCCGCCCCAGGGGGAACCACCCCAGGGAGAGCTGCCTTCCCAGGGAGGCCAATTGCCCCAGGGCTGTTCTCCGCCCCAGGGGGAGGGTGTGTTAGCAAAATCGGCCATGGTCTCTTCCTCCTTTCCCAAACTGCGACTCCATTTCCCTTTATACTATGTTGTGGGCTGGGAAAGGGTTCGACGGGGAAGAACGAGGGAAAAAGAAGGCCTGGGTGAACAATTCCCTAGAGGATGGGAAGGAGAAGGACCAGATCCGAAGGTATGAGGTGGAAGCCTGCAGCCTGGACATCGGCCTGGGAGCGGAGGCTGTTGGGGCGATAGCCGGGGGGAACCTCTACGAAGGTAACCTGGCAGAAGCCGGTATAACCCTTGTTTGGTGGTACCCTGCTAAAGATATAGAATTGGCCTTCCACGGGGAGGGGGGTGCCCTCTGGATCAAAGCCTGTTACAGGGATATAGAGGGGGGCGGCGCCCACTGCTTCCGGAGGGAGGGAGAATTCGCCCAGGTCCAGGGCAAAAAGGTTGACGCCCCGGTACCAGCCCGGCAGGACCCGCTGGGAAAAGGGGTTGTTGTAGAGGAACTGGTAGGAGGAGGCTGTCGGCCGAACTTTCCAATTAGCCACCATTTTTATCACCTCCAGGGTGGGGCACAGCCTTACTGGGGGAAGTGCCATTTGAGGGGTCCGGTGGCTGCCCCCCTGGTTGCGGCATCTTCCTTTTTCCCTTCCTCTTCCGGCACCGGGGCCGGCTCCGGCTCCTGCCTTGCCGGAGGGGCAGGGTCTTCCTTTGGGCTTGGGGGGACTGCACCCGGCTCTGCTTTCTGTGCTGCCTTATCTCCTCCCGGGGCTTCTCCTGGGGTGGCAGCATCCCCGGTGGTTTCCATTTGGGCCGGGGCTTTCTCCCTGCCGGACCCGGGCCTTCGCCACCGGTAGGGCCAGGGAGGATTAATAAACCAGTCCCCTACGGGTAAGGGGCGGGGGTATCCCGGTGGTACTCGCCAGTACAAGAGCTTCACCCCCTTTTTCAAGGGCAGGTTTTCCTGCTTTTTATTTTATGTGACCGGCCTTTATCCCGTGCTGTGCCCGGTACCTTTTGTAACACATCTGCCAGTCCTCGCATACTATAAATTAGCTTTGCGGAACCTGGATTTACTTCCAGGCGGAGGTTGAGAAAGGGGGATTACCATGGCCGATTATGCTGGCGGCAAGAATAACAAAACCTTCCTGGTGTTCCTGATTCTGATCCTGCTTCTTCTGGGAGATTGGTTCTAATTTTGCAGCCCGTCGCCAAAACAGAATAAATTAACCGGGTCGCTTATCCATCCGTGAGGGCCGTGGGAAACGGCCCTTTACTCATTTTCCCTGGGCTCCTGTCCCTGGTCGGCCGGGGGTACCTCCCCTTCAGGCTCTATTTTGGCTGGTTCCAGTTGCTTTTCCCCGGTGCTTTTTTCTTCGAGGAGGTTGACCAGGGCCAAGAGGCCGGCGGGGTTTAACTTCTTTCCTCCCTTGGCTTCCAGCATGGCCATAAGGGTAGGGAGCAGGGACTGGGAACCGGTGGAACCGCTCTCCCCGGCCTCCTTCTTTGCCAAACCCTGGGCCAGGGAGGAAAGGGCCTCCAAGCCCTGGGGAGCACTGTTACCCCCCTTGCTTAAGAAACTTACAATTCCCAGGAGGTTGAAGAGGCTCAAAAAGCCGAGGAGCTCGGCGGGATTGAGCTTTTCCCCCTGGCGCTGTAAAAGGTTTACCACCGCATCCATAAAATCCGGCCGGTCGGGTGGGGAACTTCCCTGTTGCTCGGCCACCTGGATCACATCCTTTCGCTGGGGGCATTCTTTTCCTGTCCTTAGAAAAAATCGGGATATCCGGCCTGATTTATGCCACCGGCCAGGCGGGAAATCTCCTCCCGTAAAAGTTGCCGGGAAAGCTGGATGGCTTCATTGACGGCTGCCAGCACTGCCTCTTCCAGGGGAGCCTGATTCTTGGGATAGAGGGCCTGGGGGTCGAGGAAAACGGCCGTTATCTCCTGGTGGCCGTTGGCCGTAACCTTCACCAAACCATCGGCGGCAGTGGCGGTAACCCTTTTTTCCTTTAAGGCGGTTTGGACCAGGTCCAATTCAGATCGAAGCCTTTCCACAAAATTGTCCATTATAACACCTCCTCGGTTTACTTATATTCACCTCCTCCCAGATACTTGCCTGGGTGCGAAAAAAACCCCGTTCCTTGTGGAAACAGGGTTTTTCTCCCTCGCTCTTTTCCTTTGGCCGTCAACCTGGCCTTCATTCTTCACTCAAGAGGCGGATGAGGCTGGCTACCGCCTGGGCGTCGGGCTTTTCCTTGCTACTTGTTTCTGCCGGCCGTCCCAGGACTTCCAGGATGCTGATAAAGCCGTCAATGGTTTTTTGACCCTGGGGGGTAAGGAAGGGCTTAATGGCGAGGATCAGGGACAGATCCCTGGAATCAAAGGGGATGTTGTTCATACTCTCTCCTCCTTTTTCGGCTTTGCTGGCCATCCCGCTAGTTTATCCTTTCCTGGCCCAGGAGCCGGATCAGGTTTACCAGGGCTTCCGGATCATAACCTTCTCCCTCTTCTGCTCCAAAAACACGGACAAAGGTGGTCATGATGGCAACGAGTTCCTGCCCCCTGGGGCTCAGGAAGGGCTTTAGGGCCTCCAGGACAGAGATGTCCCTGGGCTCAAGGGGTATCCCCTTCATCTGCTTCCCCCCCTTGCATGTCTTTATCCCCGGTCCCTTCTTCCTCCCCTTCAACCAACTCTTCCGGCTCCAGTACCTGGGGCAGTTTCGGCTCGGGGGGCTGGGGGGGAGGAGGGGAGGCCATGTTCTTAGCCAGGTTCAGTAGGGTGAGGACAGGCACGGGATCCAGGGCAGCCCCCTGGGCCTTGAGACCGGGATTAATCAGGATCAGGATTATATCCAGCAGCCGTTGAGCCTTGGTACTCATATAGGGTTTGACGGCGAGGAAAAGGGTGACATCCTTGGTTTCCAATTGGGGCATTGGCACCGTTTTTCCCTCCCTTGCCAATAATAATCCCCTGGCCAGGGCCAGGTCAGGGCGGGCCCTGGCCTGTGCCTTAACCTTCTTTGTTATGGTATGTGTCAAAGCTTTCCCTTGTTACCCGGGGGAAGAGGGCATCGGCAAGGGCGGCCAGGGTGCCGTCGGCGGCCAGGAGCAGGATCAGGATCAGAAAGAGGGTAAAGGGGTTCACCCTGGAGCAGCCTTCTTGTTGAGAGCTCATTCTTTATCCTCCTTTCCCGTGACCAGGCTAACCCCCAGCTGGTCGAGGACGTGGTTAATCTGGTTAATAATTGTGTATTTCTCGGAGCCGGCAAAAAGGAGGCCGACGGCGTTGTTTTCCCCATCGAGGACCAGGGAGCCGCTGTCCCCCCCGGCACTCTGCAGATCGGCCACTGCCTGGTCGGTAAAAATGGCATAGGTGTCGGGGGCCATCTGCACCCGCAGGGTGGCGGCAATATACTTAACCTCACCCCGGGTGAGGCCCGTGGTCCGGCCGCTTTTCTGGACCTTCAGGCCCGGCTTCATTGCTGCCACACCATTGACGTAACCGACCTCCACAATTTCCGGGCTGACCAGCCGGGGGGAGAGGGGTTTGGCGACGGCGCAGTCCACCAAATTGCCCCTTGCTTCTGCCTTTAAGAACTGGACCTGGTAATCCGGCCGCACCACGCGCAAAATCCGGTTTTCAATCCTTTCCGCCAGATGAGCAACCCTGCAGTCAGGGGTGCGAAGTTCCGCGTTGATGGGAACGAAGCGGTGGAGGACGGCGATGGCATCATCCTGGCTGCCGCCATCGTAGGGCCCCGGCTGGAGAATCATGTCTCCCAGGGCCGCCCTCCCGTCCTGGCCGTTGGTGGAATTGGCCAGGACGTGGTTGTTGGATAGAATCAGCACTTCTCCAGTTTCGTTGTCCCTGACCAGGGCACCGAAGGTACCGGCGGTAATCTGCTGGTGTCCGATGCTAATCCCGGGTTTGGCCGGCCGCCACTTTCCCGTTCGTTCTGTCAGGAATTTGACCTCGCCGATTTCCACAACATCGGTCGGTACCATATCTATGGTACGGGGGATGGTATCGTTGGGCTCCAGGTCCCGGTGGTGCTCTTTGCGGGAAACAAAGACAACCACCGAAAGGTCCCCGGTTTTTTCATTGTCCCTTTCCTTATAGCCGAGGCCAACCCCCACCACATTGCGCAAGGGAAAGAGGCGGTTCTTTGCCTTCTTGAGGATCCTACGCAATTTTTCCATCGGTTTACCTCCCTTCCGCGAACCTCAGTACACTATATTCAGGGAGAGCTGAAGATGTAATTGACACGGATGAAATGTCCCTGCATGGAAGGGCAGGTTCCGGGGAAATCTAAGATGGAACAAATTGCTGGCAGCGATAGGACAATTTGCCTCAAGGGAGGTGGGAAAAATGGATGGGGAAAAGCCCCGGGGTAGTAACCAGCGGCTCCGCCTGGCTTTGGCAGCCGCCCTGGTAGTGCTGGTCCTGGCCGTGGGGGTCTATACCCGGCTGCAGGAGGGGCCCTACGGCGGCTGGGAAGCGGAAACCGCCTATGCCCCCCAGGTGGGGGAACCGAACTACGATGACATCTGGCTCCTGGCCCGCATGGTGGCCTCGGAAGCCCGGGGGGAACCCTACGAGGGCCAGGTGGCCGTTGCCGCTGTGATTGTCAACCGGGTCCGGAATCCCCGCTTTCCGGGGACGGTGGCGGGGGTGCTCTTTGAACCCTGGGCCTTTGAGCCGGTGCTGAACGGGACCTTTTGGAGCGCCCACGTCACCGAGGAGCATATCCGGGCGGCCGAGCAGGCCCTCAACGGCTGGGATCCCTCCTATGGCTCCCTTTTCTTCTGGAACCCGGGGACGGCTACCAGTCCCTGGATCTGGACCAGGCGGATAATCACCCGGATTGGGGGACATGTCTTTGGACTGTAGGGTAAGGAGGTGGAAGTGGTGAATGTACGAAGGTATGTCGCCCTGGGCTTGACCCTGCTCCTTTTGGTGGGCGGCGGCTGGTGGCTCTGGCAGAACCAGAGGCGGGCCCGGGCCACGGAATACGCCCTGGAAGCCAGCTACCAGCGGGCCTTTTTTGACCTGATGAAAAATATGGAAGACTTAAACACCCTCCTGGGCAAGAGCCTGGCCTCCGGTTCCAGCGGGCAGAGGATTATGTTTTTGACCAGTGTCTGGCACGAGGCGGAAAATGCCCGGTCGAATCTGGGCAACATGCCCGTGGGGATGGTCAATATGATGCGCAGCCAGCAGTATTTGGCCCAGCTGGGCGACTACTGCTATATCCTGGCGGAAAAACAGGCCCGGGGCCTGGAACTGGAGGCCGAGGAGTGGCAGCAGCTGGCCCAGCTCCACGAACAGACCAGGGAAATTTACGCGGGCTTGCGGGAGATTATGTCGGGGATGGGGGAAAAGGGCTTCCAGTGGCGCTCCTTTGCCTCTTTGCAGCGGAACAAAAAGCTCACTCCCCAGGCCCAGAGCATTGCCGACGGCTTCGGCAAGCTCGATGAGAGGCTGCGGGATCAGGCCCCTACCCTGACCTACGACGGCCCCTTCTCGGATCATGTTGAAGAGCAGGAGCCCAAGGGGCTGACGGGGGAAAGGATCAGCGAAGCGGAAGCCCGGGAAATTGCCCTCGATTTCCTGGGCCTTGCGGGGGAGGCGGGCTATAAAATAGGGGAGGTTGGCAAGACCCGGGGCCGGATACCTGCCTACAGCATAACCATAGAGAGGGAAGGGGAGGACAGGGGCAAATTCGCCATCGATGTGTCCCAGCAGGGGGGCCATGTAGTCTGGATGCTCAACTCCCGCCTTCCCCGGGAGAGCAATATCTCCCTTACCGAGGCCCTGGCCAGGGCAGAAGCCTTTTTGGCGGAACGGGGCCTGGCAAAGATGGTGCCAACGGGAACCATAAGGGAAGGCAACCGGCTGTCGGTGAGCTTTGCGGCCCAGGAGGATGGGATCATTATCTATCCGGATCTGGTTAAGGTGACCGTTGCCTTAGACGACGGGGAAATAATTGCCTACGACGCCCTGGGCTTTTTGATGGCCCACCACCAACGGGATTTGCCTGAACCCAAGCTGACCCCCGAAGAAGCTGAAAAGAAGGTTGCCCGTCAGATGGAGGTCCAGAGGACCCGCCTGGCCGTCATTCCCATGAGCAACCTGGAGGAAAAATTGTGCTATGAGGTCAGGGGGAAGGTGAACGGGGACAGCTACCTGGTCTATATCAATGCGGTGACGGGGGATGAAGAAAAGATCCTTCAGCTGGTGGAGACCGAGGCCGGGACCCGAACCATGTGAGGCTGGTTGGGCCTGCGCCACCGACATAGATTAAGGTGCCGCCTCTGGTTACCCTCCCAGAGGCGGCACCTTTGGATTTTCCCAGCCGGCGGCGGGTTCTAGGCTGGCGATTGGGCCCTCCGGATCAGCTCCTTGATTTTCGGCAGAGCCTCAGCTGTCACCTGGGCCCCCCGCTCAATGGCGGCCGGTATTTTGTCCAGGGCCAAAAGATTCATGTTGTAGATTTGGGGATACAGGACGTAATGGGCGGCCCCGGCCAGCTGCAGATCCGTTATGGTCTGGCCCATTATGTCCGTGGTTTGGATCATTACCTCCAGGAAGTTGCCGATTCGGTCATCCCGCTGGCTGGCAAACTCCAAATCTACGGCAAGGACCACCCGGCTGCCCCAGGCCTTGACGATGGCCGCCGGCACATTGTTCTTCAGCCCCCCGTCCACCAGCATCCTTTTCCCCACCTGTTTGGGGAAAAAGATGCCGGGAATGGCGGTGCTGGCCCTGAGGGCCACTCCCAAAGGCTGATCGGTCAAGAAAACCCTTCCGGGAAGGTGGGGGGCCAGCCTTTCCCTGGTTGCGGGGGAACAGAAGATTACCTCGGCGCCGCTGTTGAGGTCCGTTGCCACCACGGCCAGGGGCAGCGGCAGCTGGTGGAAATAAAGGTTGCGGGTGACCTTGAGGAGGAGTCTTTCCAGCTTCTCTCCCTTAAGCAGCCCCAGGGGGAGATGGGGAATCCAGTGGGGGCTGAAGGTGGTATCCAGGGGCAAAAATCCCGTCAACCCCAGGAGCAATAAAAAGCCCCGTCCCAGGGCCGGATCCCACAGGTCCCCCGGGGTCACCCCGGCAAGGAGGGAGGCTATTTTATCCGGGCTGTAGCCGGCGGCAAAAAGGCCGGCGACGACACTGCCGGCACTGGTGCCGGCCAGGAAACCGGGCACAATGCCCTCCGCCTGGAGAACCTTGAGGACCCCTATATGGGCTGCCCCCCGCAGTCCCCCGCCGCCCAGGGCCAGGCCCACCAGGGAGCTTTTTTCTTTTCTCAGTGGGGAGATGTCCATAGCTTTCCACCCCGCAAAGTCGTTACTTTCCTTCTTATCTGCTGCTACCTTATTGTACGGCGGAGCTGGGTGGGAAGTGCGGCGCCGGGCTGAAGAAGATTTCCCGGGGTCAGGGGAGGAAATTCCCGGCTACTGTGGAAATGAATAATAATATCAACCCCAGACCGAGGACGGCTGGGGGTGAAAACCTTGCCCCTGGGAGGGAATTTTAGTATAATTGCGGTAAATAGGGAAAAATATGGTGAAAGGGACGAGTAGCCGGTGCCAGCCGGTTTCAGAGAGTTAGTGGTTGGTGGAAACTAACCCGGACCGCCGGTGAATCCCCCCTGGAGTAGTCGTGTCCTCTAGCCTCCAGTGGCCGGGGCCGACCGGGCTTGCCCGTTACAGCACCAGGAGAGAACCCCAGAGCGGACCTTTGGATGGGGTTAAGCAGGGTGGCAGCGCGGGAACCCCTCGTCCCTGACGGGCGGGGGGTTATATTTGTGAGGGTATTTGAAAAAGGAGGGGAAGCTATGCTGGACCTGAGGTTTGTACGGAACAACCCGGAGATTGTCGAGGAGGCTCTGCAGAAGCGGGGGGTAGATCTTACCCTGGCAGAGTTTCAGGAGGTTGACGCTAAGAGAAGAGAGCTTATCCAGGAAGTGGAACAGCTGAAAAGCCAGCGGAACAAGGTATCCCAGGAGGTGGCGGCCAAAAAGAAGGCGGGGGAAGATGCCGGGGAGATCATAGCCGAGATGAAGGCCGTCTCCCAGAAGATCAAGGAGCTGGACGATGAGGTGCGGGAACTCGAGGAGCGCCTCCAGGAGATCCTCCTGGGCATCCCCAACATACCCCACGAGAGCGTGCCTGTGGGCCAGGACGAAGCCGACAACCTGGAGGTCCGCACCTGGGGTGAGCCGACCCAGTTTAGCTTTACCCCAAAACCCCACTGGGAAATCGGCGAGGACCTGGATATCTTGAGCTTTGCCCAGGGGGCCAAGATTACCGGGGCCCGCTTTACCGTCTACCGGGGCCTGGGGGCCCGGCTGGAACGGGCCGTCATCAACTTTATGCTGGACCTCCACACCCGGGAGCACGGTTATAAGGAAATCTTCCCTCCCTTTATCGTCAACAAGGACAGCATGATCGGAACGGGCCAGCTGCCCAAATTTGCCGAGGATATGTTCAAGCTGGAAGGCCTGGACTATTACCTGATCCCCACGGCCGAGGTTCCCGTGACCAACCTCCACCGGGAGGAAATCCTTGCCGGGGATGAGCTCCCCATCTACTATGTGGCCTACAGCGGCTGCTTCCGGGCCGAGGCGGGGGCTGCCGGCCGGGATACCCGGGGCCTTATCCGTCAGCACCAGTTCAATAAGGTTGAGCTGGTTAAATTCACCCGGCCCGAGGATTCCTATACCGAACTGGAGAAGCTGACCAATGATGCCGAAAGGGTGCTGCAGCTCCTGGAGCTCCCCTACCGGGTGGTAACCCTCTGCACCGGCGATCTGGGCTTCAGTTCCGCCAAGACCTATGACATTGAGGTCTGGCTTCCCAGCTACCAGGCCTACAGGGAGATTTCCTCCTGCAGCAACTTTGAAGATTTCCAGGCCCGCCGGGCCCAGATCCGCTACCGGCCCCATCCCAAGGCCAAGGCCGAATATGTCCATACCCTCAACGGTTCCGGCCTGGCCGTGGGCCGCACCGTGGCCGCGATTCTGGAAAACTACCAGCAGGAAGACGGCACCGTGGCCGTGCCCAAGGTACTGCAGCCCTATATGGGAGGGGTAGAGGTAATCGGCAAAGAATGATATACTTGATGATAGAGGTTTTTTGGCCCAGATTGGAGCCAGCTTGGACCGGAGGCGGGAAAGCCTCCGGTTTTCCACTCCTGCCCCTGGCAGGATTTGTTCCCCTCCCAAGGGGAGGAGCTTTGCTCCCGGGGGCAGAATATAGACGGGGATTGTGCTTTAATGCAATATTTGCTGCAATTTTTACTTGCTAGAGGTGGTGCTTGTGCGTGAAGGATAAAGGGGCCGACCTTGCCCGGCCGGCTGCTGCAGGCGTGGTAGTAAGGGGCCTTCTCGGCAGCCTGCGGCTCCGGCAGTGGACAAAAAACTTACTGGTCTTTGCCGGCCTCTTCTTTGCCGGCCGCCTGACCGACCGGACCCTGTGGCTCCCAGCCGCCCTGGCCTTTGGCGCCTTCTGCCTGCTGGCCAGTGCTATCTATCTCCTCAATGATCTCCGGGACCGGGAGGAGGACCGGCTCCACCCCAGGAAATGCCACCGGCCCATTGCTGCTGGGCTAGTACCACCGCCCGTCGCCCTGGCGGCCGCCGGGTTTTTGAGCCTGGCGGGTTTGTTTTTGGCCTTTGCCGCAGGTCCAAGGGTAGGCTATCTGGGGGCCGGCTACCTGGCCTTAAACCTGGCCTATATTATCAAGGTGAAGGACGTTGCCCTGCTGGATATATTTTCTGTGGCTATGGGCTTTGTCCTCAGGGCCGTGACGGGCGTGGTGGCCGTGGGGGTCGAGCTTTCCCCCTGGTTTGTCCTCTGCACCGTCCTCCTCTCCCTCCTTTTGGTCCTGGGCAAGAGGCGCCACGAATTGGTTTCCCTGGCCGAGGATGCGACGGCCCACCGGAAGGTTTTGGGACGCTATTCCCGGCTTTTCCTGGACCAGATGATCAGCATCATCGCCACGGCCACCCTGGTCTCCTATTCCCTCTACACCTTTTTCTCCGAAGCCGGCCGCCACCACAGTTTAATGTGGACCATACCGCCGGTTCTCTACGGCCTCTTTCGCTATCTGTACCTGGTTTACGAAGAGGGCCAGGGTGGCGAGCCCGAGGAGCTCCTGCTCCGCGATCCGGGAATTTTGGGCAGTGTTCTCCTTTGGGTTCTGAGTATATTGGTGATATTATATTTCTTGTAGGCGAAGTCATATTTGGAAGATGGTGATATTATGGAAAAATCTGTAGTGGCAGCGGTATTTACCCGCCCCCAACGGGTATTGGAAGACTACAGGCGGGTGATGGAACTGGCCGGCTACCGGGAATACCTGGACCCGGAGCAGGATCTGATCTTGAAATTGAACCTGTCCTGGACCAAATACTTTCCCGCCTGCTCTACCCAGCCCTGGCAGCTGGAAGGGGTCGTCAAAACCCTCACCGAGGACGGCTTTATCCCCGACCGTCTGTTTCCCGTGGAGAATAAAACGGTGGTCACCAATCCCCG
>LFSN01000051.1:0-263 GCA_001513125.1 Clostridia bacterium DTU030 | reverse complement strand
CACCTGCCGACCCTGAAGACCCACGGCCATTCCATCACCACCGGTGCCATCAAGAATGCCTTCGGGGGCCTCTTGAAGGAAGCAAGGCACTATGCCCACAAATACATGCACGAGACCCTGGTGGATCTTCTGTTGATGCAGCGGGAACTCCATCCCCAAACCTTTGCCGTCATGGACGGGACGGTGGCTGGGGACGGGGCAGGACCCAGGACCATGGTCCCCAAAGTCGCCAACATCCTCCTGGCCGGGGCCGACCCGGTGGC
>LFSN01000096.1:2269-5197 GCA_001513125.1 Clostridia bacterium DTU030 | reverse complement strand
ATGGCCGTGTCCTGCCAGTTGATACTGCGGTTGCTTGCGGTACTATTAGCCGTAACTCCATCGACATAGGTGCGCATAGTGGAACCATCATAGGTAAAGGTGAGAACATGGGGACCAGGCTCAGAAGTAAAGGTACAATTGTCATAGGATGAAGAGGACGAGCCGTAAATTCGCGCTACAATTGGATTGTCATCCCGTGAGCTTTTACTGATGGCCAACCCACCACTGGAACGATTGCCCAAGATGACCTGGGTCGAGGTTAAACCGCCATCTTGCAGCACCAAGAAAATGGTTATCTCCTCTGAAGAACTGACGGTTTCCTCGCCCCACTCCAGATTCAAGTACTGCCTCTTCCCATCAAATTCCACCACCGGCTTGCCTTTGAGACCGTTTGGCACAGGTATGGGGCGGTTTGCCTCCGTTTCCTGGGTTACACTGTTTATTCCCGTTTTGTCAGGCCAATCTCCGGTATCTGGATCATAATCCCTTGCGTCCAGATGGAGGAGTAATTTGGCAGTTTTCCCTTGCAGCGCAAAATTCACCAACTGGGCAGCACCATTTACAGTGAATACACCCTGGTATTCCTCATACCTGGGATAGACGGCGGTAAACCAGTATGTGCCATTATAGAGCTGCAGCTCCGCTTCACCCTTTTCATTGGTGATCAACGGCTCACCTACCGGTTCCGTCCTCTCCTCATCACCGTAAACCTGGATGGATGCGCCGGCCAAAGCATTTGCTTCCTGGAAGGTCACCTGGTATTTCGGTGGTATCCACTTGCCATAAAGTTCCTCCTCTATTTCCTCCCGTTCAGAATCGGTGAGAACACGATCAAAGATCCGTATTTCAGCGATGAAGCCCTTCCAGTAATTAGCATCCCCTGTCCCGCTGCGGCCAATGGCCGTGCCCTGCCAATTAATGGTTTGTTTGGTAGCAAAAGTATCGGCTAGGAGCCCGTTTACAAAGGTCCTCATATTCGCAGCGTCATAGTCAAAGGTCAATACATAGGGACCGGGCTCGTCAGTAAAGGTACAACTGTTACGATAGTCACTAATACGAGCAACGAGACTATCATTTTGTGAGCTGACACTGATTGTTATTTCATTATTGGAATTGTAGTTGCCCAAGACCACCTGAGTGCCGCCCTCTATCTTTCCATTTTCCATTACCAGAAAGATTGTAATCTCGTCCGTTTCCAAAGAACCGCCGATTCCATCACCCCAGTCCAGATTCAGGTACTGCCTCTCCCCATCAAACTCCACCACCGGCAATTTGTTGAGACCGCCGGTCACTTTTGTGGGACGGTTTGCTTCCGTTTCCTGTGATACGCTGTTAATACCCGTTCTGTCAGGCCATTGCCCGGTGGCCGCGTCATAATCGGCCGCATCCAACCAGAGGACCAAACCTGGAGGTGTCTCCGGTTCGGCAAAGGTAACAATCACTTCAATGTCTTCCCTGAGGTTTTCATGGGTATAGGTAAGTCCTGTTGCCCCGGAAACCGTTTCTCCATTTACAATCCATGCCGCCACCCTATAACCGGGATCGGGAACTGCAGTGAATACTATATTTTTACCCGCTTTAACCAGCGCGCCGCTGTCAATACTGGAACCATCTACCGACGCACTGAGACTGCCGTTTTCAGAAGCGCTGAAGGTTACCGTATATTTATCTTCTGGACCCGGAGAATACTCTGCAAGGGTAAAGGGCTGGGTATGGGTTATGCCGCTGCTGTTTTTCAATTCCGCCCGGATGAATTTTATCCCATCGGGATCCAGGGCCGTTAAGTCGACGGTGCTCCCGCTTGCGGCCACACCTTTGTTGGTTATCCAGGTGATGGTATCTGCATTGGATGCGGTTATGCTGATCACGGTTCCTTCGTCGGTAACCTCAATACTGCTTATCCTGGGTACAGGTGGGTCTTCACGCCCGCTCCTTCCCGGTTCGTAGCAGAAGTAGGTGGCTCCCGTCAGCATGGCCTCCCTCAGGGCTTCTTCGGTCAACTCTTCCATCAGCATAAACTGGTAGTTCCGGAAGGTATGGCTATTTAGATAGTGCATATCGTCATTGCTGTAGCCGAAAACAACCTTCTCCGGCATCAGGGCTGCATTGAGATTATCCCACCGTGCCCGGTCGCCGCTGTAGCGATCCCCTTGATTGTAGACCTCCATGCCGACGAGGGGTGCTTCGTAATATTTTGTATACAGATCAATGTACCAATCCAAGGAACGGTTGTAACGGCCGGGGTGGTAGATGATGGCCAGTCCGTCGCGATTTTCAACCTCCTGCAGGGCGAGTTCTTCCTGGCCGCCGGCCGGCCCGCCGTAGGCGTTAAACAGACTGCCGATATTATCAATTCTGGACAATTCATTTCCCCGCACCGCCAGCATGCCGCCAGGCCCCAGGTCAGGATAGAAAGCACTGGTCTCGTATTCTATACCAGTTGAAGGATCAACCCAATAATTGATTTGGGATGGTTCTCCTGAGATCGATTTTGGCCAGGGCCAGGTAGTATCAACATCTCCGAAATTATCATGGTCTGTCAGGGCCAGGATCGAATACCCGGCATTGGAATAGGCCTCAATTACGCCGGCCGGCCCTGTATTCCCGTCACTTTCATTAGTATGGGTATGGAAATTTGCCTTGTAGTGTTTCACCGTCTCCCAATTCACATCTGCGTATGGGTTATTGATGACCCTGGGATAAGAGGTATTCTTATCGAGGACGGTGATACTGAAGCTTTTTTCAACCGCATTTCCTTCATCATCCATCCCTTTTACCCGGAAAGTGTAGGTGCCTGCAGCAAGGGCTTCACCTGCTACCCTTACACTATTACCGTCAATGGCAAAGCATTCGTTGTGGTCAGCCCCTTCCCCTGCCACCAATGAGTAAGTGATGTCCCCAATGCCGTATACAGCCGACAGAGTGGCA